>NZ_JAELTJ010000078.1 GCF_016428805.1 Achromobacter sp. ASV32 | reverse complement strand
GGGCCTGGTCCAATGCCGAGGCCTGGCGGGCGTTTTCCGCGGCCATCTGATCGGGCGGCAGATACGCGGTCTGCGTGCGCGGGCTCAAGAAGCCCTTGGCGGGAAGCGCCGTATTCCTGGGCACAAAAATGCCACAATCCGCGAAGGTGCCGCGATTCAGCATCTCGTCCTTGATGGCCCAGCTGATCTTGGTCCAGACTTCCCTGAAACACATGGACGGCCCTTTGTAATAGGCTCCATCCTTGTCCTCGCCCAGCGGACGATAGTCACCGGCGGCCAACCGGAATTCGCGTACCGATCCGGCGTAGGTGCTGTCGAAGGCGACGGGGTCTTTCAGCCGGATGTGCTGGGCAGAGGTCGCGGGCGGCGTCAGCTTGGCGGAATGCAGCGCGCATCCGCTGATCAGGCTGAACACCGTCAGAGCGATCGCGGCCCGGCAAACAGGGAATAGGCTCATGGCAAGATGGTTACGTTAAGAATAATTACGAAACATAACGTAAAGTCTAGCCCATTGTTCACCGGTCACCAACCGCTCCCCGCCCACAATCCGGCAAAGCGCTAAAATTGCGCGTTGGCTCCCAGCCCAGGCGCCCTTTTTGCGCCCGACCTGTGCCTGACCCGGCACCTCAGAAAAGCCCTTCCAAATCAATGAACGCCAAGAACCATACTCCGCGTGTGGGATTCGTTTCACTCGGCTGTCCCAAAGCCCTGGTCGACTCCGAACGCATCCTGACCCAACTGCGCACCGAAGGGTACGAAGTCACGCCCGAGTACAACGACGCCGACGTCGTCGTGGTCAATACCTGTGGCTTCATCGACAGCGCCAAGGCCGAATCGCTGGAAGCGATCGGCGAAGCGCTGGCCGAAAACGGCAAGGTGATCGTCACCGGCTGCATGGGCGTCGAAGAATCGGTGATCCGCAAGGTTCACCCCAGCGTGCTGTCCGTGACCGGTCCGCAGCAGTATGAAGAAGTCGTGCGCGCCGTGCACGATGCCGCCCCGCCCAAGAAAGACCACAACCCCTACCTGGACCTGGTGCCGCCGCAGGGCGTCAAGCTCACGCCGCGCCACTACGCCTACCTGAAGATCTCGGAAGGCTGTAACCACCGCTGCAGCTTCTGCATCATCCCGTCGATGCGCGGCGATCTGGTCAGCCGCCCCGTGGGCGACGTGCTCAGCGAAGCCGAGCGCCTGGTCAAGGCCGGCGTGAAGGAATTGCTGGTGATCTCGCAGGACACCAGCGCCTATGGCGTGGACGTGAAGTTCCGCAGCGGCTTCTGGAACGGCCGGCCCGTGCGCACGCGCATGACCGAGCTCTGTATGGCCTTGTCCGACATGGGCGTCTGGACGCGCCTGCACTACGTCTATCCGTACCCGCACGTGGACGAAGTGATTCCGCTGATGGCCGAAGGCAAGATCCTGCCCTACCTGGACATCCCCTTCCAGCACGCCAGCCCGCGCATCCTGAAGGCCATGAAGCGCCCCGCGTTTGAAGACAAGACGCTGGCCCGCATCAAGAAGTGGCGCGAGATCTGTCCGGACCTGACCATCCGCTCGACGTTCATCGTGGGTTTCCCCGGCGAAACCGAGGAAGACTTCCAATACCTGCTTGATTGGATGCAGGAAGCGCAGCTCGACCGCGTCGGCTGCTTCCAGTATTCACCGGTGGAAGGCGCGCCCGCCAATCTGCTGGACAACCCCGTGCCCGACGAGGTCAAGCAGGCGCGCTGGGAACGCTTCATGGAACTGCAGCAGTCCATCTCGACCGCGCGCCTGGCCCGCAAGGTCGGCCGCGAGATCGACGTGCTGATCGACGAAGTGGACGAAGACGGCGCCGTGGGCCGCAGCAGCGCGGACGCGCCTGAAATCGACGGCTGTGTGTACGTCAGCTCGGACCGCGTCCTGAAAGCCGGCGACCTGGTGCGCGTCCGCGTGACCGACTCGGACGAATACGACCTCTGGGCCGATACGATCTGATCGCGCCCCAAGCCGGCGGCCACGGCCGCCGGCTCATGCTTGCAGCAGCTTCAACCCCGCCACGCCGCCCACGATCAGCGCGATGCACGCCAGGCGCGCGACGGACGGCGAATCCCCGAACAGCACAATCCCCAGCACCGTGATGCCGACCGAGCCGATGCCGGTCCAGACCGCGTAGGCCGTGCCTGCGGGCAGATGTCGCATCGCCAGCGTCAGCAGGAAGATGCTGCCCAGCGCCGCAGCGATGCCGATCGCGCCGGGCCAGAACCGCGTCCAGCCGTCGGCGTATTTCAATGCCAACGCCATCACGATTTCCACCGCGCTCGCGGCCAGCAGGATCCACCAGGCCATCGCGACCTCTCGTCAGAATGTAAGGGTGGCCAGATTAGGGCCTATAGTTACCCATGCACAAGTACGCACCTTTTGGTAACCATGAAAGGCTCTTCCATGGCAATCGTCTCCGCTGATGTCTTCGACGCCGCCTGCCCGTCGCGTCGCGCGCTTGAACTGATTTCGGGCAAGTGGGTGCCGCTGATCCTGCCGGCGCTCGAAGCGGGTCCGCTGCGCAACGGCGAGCTGCTGCGCAAGCTGGATGGTATTTCGCAGAAGGTCATGACGCAGACGCTGCGCGACCTGGAACGCCATGGGCTGGTGCGGCGCGAGGACATGCGCACCGTACCGCCGCATGTGCAATATCACCTGACCGAGCTGGGCCGCTCGCTGAATGTCGCGCTGGTGGCCCTGGACCGCTGGGCCGAGCAGCACCATGCCAAATTGGACGCCGCGGCGCGCCGCCATGATGCGGCGGCGGCTCGCGCTTGATGCCCGGCGCTCAGTGCTTGGCCAGGAAATCCGACATGTCGTCGGCGTGCTCTTCCTCGACCGCCAGGATCTCTTCGAGCAAGCGGCGCGTGGTCGAATCCTGTTCGCCGATGTAGTCGATCATCTGCCGGTAGCTGTCGATGGCAATGCGCTCGGCGATCAGGTTTTCCTTGATCATTTCTTCGAGCGTCTTGCCTTCCACGTACTCGGAGTGGCTGCGTTCGAGCAGCCCCTTGGGCGACAGGTTGGGTTCGCCGCCCAGCTGTACGATGCGTTCGGCCAGCTTGTCGGCGTGTTCCTGTTCCTGCGCGGCGTGCTCGGCGAATTCGGCGGCCACGGGTTCGGCGTTCAGGCCGCGTGCCATGAAGAAGTGGCGCTTGTAGCGCAGCACACAGACGATTTCGGTGGCCAGCGCTTCGTTGAGCAACTTGAGCACTTGCTGACGGTCGGCGCGGTAGGTGTCCGTGACGGCGCCGGATTCGATGTCCTGGCGCGCCTTCGCGCGGATCGCCTTCACATCCATCTCGAAGGGACGGTGGGTGGCTTCGCGGTTGCGGGTCGTGTTTTCCATATCGTGAGCTCCTTTTTAGTGGGTCATACGACGCTGGACTTCCAGTCGTTCCGAACCAACCAGTCTACCTACCGCTCGAAAAGATGCTGTGTCCAAACATTGCCCGTGGCGTCGAATCCCCCCCGCGCGCGCCCGCCGAAAAGCGCTGCCAACGCTTCTCGTAAACTATCGGCTTCCCATCAGACCCGTGACGCAATCTGTAACGGGCTAGGCTATAAGTAGCTTCATATGACTTTGAAGAACATCTGCGTGTATTGCGGCTCCAACCCTGGCGCCCGCCCCGAGTACCTGGAACAGGCCCGCGTGCTGGCCCGCGAGCTGGTCAAGCGCGACCTGGGGCTGGTCTACGGCGGTTCGGTGGTCGGCATCATGGGCGTGATCGCCAACGAAGTGCTGGCCGGCGGCGGCCGCGTAATCGGCGTGATTCCCGAGCTGCTGCAAAAGAAAGAACAGGCCCACCGCGGCCTGACCGAACTGCATCTGGTGCAAAGCATGCACGAGCGCAAGGCCATGATGATGGAAAAGGCCGACGGCTTTGTCGCATTGCCCGGCGGCGCCGGCACGCTGGAAGAATTCTTCGAGGTCTGGACCTGGGCCCAGCTGAACATGCACCAGAAACCCTGCGGCCTGTTGAACATCGCCGGCTACTACGATGCCCTGATTCAGTTCGTGGACCACGCGGTCGACGAAGCCTTCATGCGCCCCCAGCATCGCGACATGCTGGTGGTGGAAAGCGATCCCGCAACGCTGCTGGACCGCTACGCCCAGTACGAACCGCCCAACGTCTCGAAGTGGTTCGAGCCGGTGAAGGCGGCCTGACGCCCCCTCAACCTCGCCAAGGAAAGCCCCCGCAATGTCCACCGGCCCGTTGACTCCCGCCTGCACCGAGTCCGTATTGCGCGACTACTTTCACGCCAAGGACGAAAACCGCCCGCACTACATGGCGCGCGCGTTCGCGCCGCAGGCGGTGCTGAAGATGGCCCTGCGCACGCAGGCCATCGCGTTCCCGCCTGAATCCCACGGCCTGGCCGCCATCACCGATACGCTGGTGCGCAAGTTCGGCCAGACCTACGAAAACGTCTACACGTTCTACCTGGCCCGTCCCGAGCCGGGCGCGTGCCTGTCCGAATACCGCTGCGACTGGATCGTCGGCATGACGGAAAAGGCCACCGGCAACGTGCGCGTGGGCTGTGGCCGGTATGACTGGACGTTCCAGTCTGACCCGTACCGCGCCAGTCGCCTGACCATCACCATCGAGACCATGGTGACACTGCCGCCCGGCGACACGGAAGCCGTGTTCGGCTGGCTGCTGGCGCTGGATTACCCCTGGACCAACGCGCAGCGCGTGGTCGCCAGCGCGCCGCCGCTTGAAGACCTGGCCCCGGTGGTGCAGTATCTGCTTCACCCCTTGTAGACCGGCAACGGATTGCTTACTTGAAATACGACATTGCAGCTTTCGATTTTGACGGGACCTTGGCGGACACGATGCCCTGGTTCAATTCCATCCTGAACACGGTGGCCGACAAGTACGGCTTTCGCAAGATCGATGCCGCCGAACGCGACCAGCTGCGCCACCGCGAAGCCTCCGAGATCCTGAAGTTCCTCGGCATCCCGCTGTGGAAGCTGCCCGCGATCATGACCCACGTGCGCACGCTGATGCAGGAAATCGACCCCAGCGTCCACCTGTTCGACGGCATCCCCGATGCGCTGGCCCGCCTGAAGTCCAGCGGTCTGCGGCTGGCAGTGGTCAGCTCGAATTCGCTCGAGAACGTGCAGCGCGTGCTGGGGCCGGATACCGTCGCCCTGTTCGACGACTATGAGTGCGGCACCGACCTGTTCGGCAAGCCAGCCAAAATCGACCGGCTGCTCAAACGCCACGACACCGCGCCCGAACGCTTCCTGCTGGTGGGCGACGAAATGCGCGACATCGACGCCGCACGCAAGGCCGGGGTGCGAGTGGGCTCGGTAGCTTGGGGCTACAACCATGTCGACGCGCTGCGCGAACGCGGCCCCGACGAACTGTTCATGCGCGTCGCCGACCTGCCCGCCCTGGCGGACTGACGCTGCGCCTGGCACACGGGACGACTCATGGCACGCAATGTGGAAATCAAGGCGCGGATCCCCAGCGTGGACGCTGTCGAACCCCTGGCGGCGGCCCTGTCCGGCAAGGCGCCGATCACCCTCGTGCAGGACGACACCTTCTTTGCCTGTCCCAATGGCCGGCTCAAGCTGCGCGTCTTTGCCGATCAGACCGGCGAACTGATCTTCTACCGCCGCGCGGACGCTGCCGGGCCGAAGGAAAGTTTCTACGTGATTTCGCCCACCGATTCGCCGGACACGCTGCGCGAGACGCTGGCCCTGGCCTATGGCGTGATCGGCCGGGTACGCAAGACGCGCCTGCTGCACCTGGCCGGCCGCACCCGCATCCATCTGGACCGGGTCGAAGGACTGGGGGATTTCCTGGAACTGGAAGTGGTGCTGCTCGACGGCGAAAGCGTCGAAACCGGCAGGGCGGAAGCCCACGAGCTGTTGGCCAGCCTGCACATCAAACCCGAGCAGTTGCTGTCAGGCGCGTATCTGGATCTGCTGGCAGCCCGGGGCTGAAGGCGAGGACACACCGCAAGCGTCGCCTTGGCGATGCCACCGGCCGCACAGGACGCGGCCGGCGCAGGCGGCGTCAGGCCGGCTGCCAACCCCGCACGAACACGTCCACCGGCTGGCGCTTGCCCCCCGCCTTCTGCAGTTCGAGCAGACGCAGCACCCCCTCACCGGTTGCGACATCGATGCCCTGCGCATCCGCGCGCAACACGCTGCCGGGCGCGGCCGTCACGGCCTGGTCCAGCGCCTGGGCCCGCCATACTTTCACGGGATCGTCCAGGCCGGCCAGCCGGATACTGGCGCCGGGCACGGGGTTGAAGGCCCGCACGCGGCGCGCCAGCAATGCCGCTGGCTGAGTGCAGTCCAGCGCGGCCTCGGCTTTGTCCAGCTTGGCGGCGTAGGTCACGCCGTCTTGCGGTTGCGGCACAGGCGTCAGCCCGCCTTGCTCCAGCGCGGCCAAGGTGGCGACGATCGCTTCGCCGCCCGCCAGCGCCAGTGCATCGTGCAATTGCGCGGCCGTCGTGTCCTCGCCGATAGGCACCACCCGTTCCAGCAGCATGTCGCCGGTATCCAGGCCCGCGTCCATCTGCATGATGGTCACGCCGGTCCGGACGTCGCCCGCCTCGATGGCGCGCTGGATCGGCGCTGCGCCACGCCAGCGCGGCAAGAGACTGGCGTGGATGTTCAGGCAGCCCAGGCGCGGCAGGTCCAGTACCCATTGCGGCAGGATCAGGCCATAGGCCGCCACCACCATGACATCGGGCGCCACGCGCTCAAGCAGCTCGCGGGCCTGCGCGGCCTCGTCCGGATAACGGCCGTCCAGGCGCAGGCTGCGCGGCTGGGCGACTTCAATACCGGCGTCCAGCGCGGCCTGCTTGACCGGGCTGGGCGTGAGCTTGAGCCCGCGCCCCGCAGGGCGGTCGGGCTGGGTCATGACCAGGGGAATATCGTGGCCCGCGGCCCGCAAGGCGTCAAAGGCAATACGGGCAAATTCCGGCGTACCGGCGAAAACTAGACGCATGGGGATCGGACCAGAAGAAAGGAAACGGGCATCAGGCGCGCAGCGCTTCGCGCTCGGCCTTTTTCAGCTTGGTCTTGATGCGGTTCTGCTTCAGGGAGGACAGGTACTCGACGAACACCTTGCCTTCCAGGTGGTCCAGCTCGTGCTGCACGCACACCGCCAGGAGGCCGTCGGCGTCGAACTCGAACGGCTTGCCGTCGATGTCCAGGGCCTTGCAGCGGATGCGCGACGCGCGCTCGACTTCGTCGTACACGCCGGGCACCGACAGGCAGCCTTCTTCGTAGACCTTGTGGTCGTCGCTGCGCCAGGTGATCTGCGGGTTGATCAGCACCAGCAGCTGGTTGCCTTCTTCGGAGACGTCGATGACGACCACGCGCTCGTGCACGTCGACCTGCGTGGCAGCCAGGCCCACGCCCGGCGCGTCGTACATGGTCTCGGCCATGTCGCGCACCAGTTGGCGGATGCGGTCATCGACCTCGGCGACCGGCTTGGCCACTTTGTGCAAGCGCGGATCCGGGTAACGAAGAATAGGAAGTAAAGCCATTGAAAGGGGTCGTCAGTGATAAATGCCTGGATAAGAGTTTAATTCATTAGAGTCTTGATTTCTAATAGTTTTCGGCTAAATGGGAGATTGCGCCGATCAAGCTGCCCCCGGTTTTGGCCCCCGGGGGAAGGGATGTTTCGGTCCGCCCGGTTCGGGCCGGGTCCGCGGCCGTGCGACACTCTCGGACGACTGGCGCCGCGCGCGCCCCGTTATCCGCCTACCGTACGCGCCGGCTTGCCGGCGCCCGTTGCCATGCCGCTCACCCATACCGTTGCCGAATTGTCCGCCTGGCTGCGCCTGTCCCTGGAGCCCGGGGTCGGCTCTGCCACCGCCTGTACCCTGATGGGTGCACTGGGGCTGCCGGAGCAGATCTACGCGCAACGCGCCACCGCGTTGATGCGCCAGGTGCCCGACGCGCTGGCGCGGCAACTGGCTGCCCCCATGCCGGCCGACATGGCCGAACAGATCGATCGCACGCTTCAATGGGTCGATGCCCCCGGCCGCCACATCCTGACGCTGGCCGATCCCGCCTACCCGCAGAACCTGCTCACCATCGCGGACCCGCCCATCCTGCTGTACGTCAATGGCGACCCGGCCTACCTGCAAGGGCCGGCGCTGGCCGTCGTAGGCGCGCGCAATGCCACCCCGGGCGGCCAGGAAAACGCCCGCGCCTTCGCCCGCCACCTGGCGGGCCACGGCTGGCGCGTGGTCAGCGGCCTGGCCCTGGGCATCGATGCCGCCGCCCACGAAGGCGCGCTGGACGCCGGCCCTGGCGGCGCGGGCACAGTGGCGGTAATGGGCACCGGCATCGATCGCATCTATCCGGCCAAGCACCGCGACCTGGCGCACCGCATCGCGGCGCACGGGGCGCTGGTATCCGAATTGCCGCTGGGCACCGGCGCCTTGCCGCAGCACTTCCCCAAGCGCAACCGCATCGTGGCGGGGCTGGCTCGCGGCGTGCTGGTGGTGGAAGCGGCCAAGCAAAGCGGATCCCTCATCACCGCGCGGCTGGCCGGCGAAAGCGGGCGCGAGGTCTTCGCCATTCCGGGTTCCATCCATTCGCCGCTGTCGCGCGGCTGCCACGCGCTGATCCGCCAGGGCGCCAAGCTGGTGGAAACCGCCGCCGACATCACCGATGAACTCGGCGGCGGCCCCCTGCCGGGCACGGCTCGCGGCAAGGCGCCAGCGCCTGCCGCCCTGCCCGGCCATCCCGTGCTCGATGCACTGGGGTTCGACCCCCTGCACCTGGATGCCCTTCAGGCGCGTTGCGGCATCCCCACAGCGGACCTGCAGGCGCAGTTGCTCGAACTGGAATTGGCCGCGCGCGTGGCACGCCTGGACGACGGCCGCTTCCAACGCCTGAACTAGGGCCTGTTCACACTAGAAGGCGCCTTCCAGTGTGAACAGGCCCTAGGCGATAGCGCTACTATTGACGATGGCGCCGTCGGGTTGCCCCGGCCGCCACCCGCTACCGATACAGGAAGAGACATGGCTTTGCCCTCCCGCGTCAAGATCGTCGAGGTTTCCCCCCGCGACGGCCTGCAGAATGAAAAAGAATTCGTGTCCACCGACATCAAGGTGGAACTGGTCAACCGCCTGGCGGCAGCCGGCTTTCCCAATGTCGAGGCGGCCTCGTTCGTCTCGCCCAAGTGGGTGCCGCAAATGGCCGATGGCGCCGACGTCATGGCACGCATCGAGCGCCGCCCGGGTACGATCTACTCGGTCCTGACGCCCAACATGAAGGGCTTTGAAGGCGCCCTGGCGGCCGGCGCGGACGAGATCGTCATTTTTGGCGCGGCCAGCGAAGCCTTTTCGCAAAAGAACATCAACTGTTCCATCGCCGAATCGATCGCGCGTTTCGAGCCCGTGGTGCAGGCCGCGCGCGCAGCCGGCATCCGCGTGCGCGGCAGCATCAGCTGCGCACTGGGCTGCCCCTACCAAGGCGACGTCCCGATCGAGGCCGTGGTTGACGTGGCGCAGCGCTATCTGGCCATGCAGGTCGACGAAATCGACGTGGCCGACACCATCGGCGTGGGCACGCCGCAGCGCGTGCGCGACGTAATGGCCGCCGTCACGCGTGTGGTGGATCCGGCGCGCGTCTCGGGCCACTTCCACGACACCTACGGCCAGGCGCTGGCCAACATCCTGGCGTCGCTGGAAACCGGCATCTCCATCTTCCACACCTCGGTCGCCGGCCTGGGCGGCTGCCCCTACGCCAAGGGCGCTACGGGCAATGTCGCCACGGAAGACGTGCTGTACATGCTGCGCGGCCTGGATATCGACACCGGCGTGGACTTCGACGCGGTGGTCGACATCGGCCAATGGATGTCAGCCAACCTGAACCGCAAGGGCTCCAGCCGCGCCGGCAATGCCATTGCCGCCAAGCGGGCCGCCTGACGCGAACGCTCGCAGAATGTCCGCCTCCCCCCCCGAGGACCACGCCGCGCTGATGCGTGCCATCGGCCCGCTGCCCCTGTCGGGGCAAGCGTGGCCGGACTGGGTCCGCATCCTGACCTGGGTCATCCTGGCCGTGCTGGGCGTGCAGGTCGTCACCACCGCCATCCGCGCGCCCGCCCAGCCCTTCGATACCGTGCTGGCCGTGGTGGTGTGCCTGTGCTTCATCGGCCTGTTGTTCGTGTCCTGGCACATGCAGACATCCATCACCACCATCGACGAACGCGGCCTGCGCCAGACCTGGTTCGCGCGCCGCGAAGTGGCATGGGAAGACGTGCGCGGGGCGCGCTTCGTGCCAATGCTGTTTTCCAAGCGGCTGGTGGTGTTCAGGCACCGGGGACGGCCCGTGATCTTCCAGGGCGGTACGCGCGAACTGCAAGCCGCGTTCGTCAAGATTGCGCAGTTGTACCGGCGCGGTTGACGTCCGCGGCCGCCCAAAAAAAACCGATGCCACGGGCATCGGTTTTTTTCTGGGCCAGGCTATCGCGGCCCAATCCGTCAAGGATCAATCAGCGGATCGGCAGCGCATACATCAGGCCGCCTTGCGTCCACTGCGCATTCAGGCCGCGCTTGATCTTGAGCGGGCTGCCCTGGCCGACGTTGCGCTCGAAGCTTTCGCCGTAGTTGCCCACCTGCTTGACGATGTTGTAGGCCCACTTTTCATCCAGTCCCAGATTGGCGCCGCCGCCGGGCGTGACGCCCAGGATGCGCTTGATGTTGGGATTGGCGCTCTTGGCCTGTTCATCCACGTTCTTGGACGTGATGCCGTATTCCTCGGCTTCGATCATGGCAGACAGCGACCAGCGCACGATGTTCAGCCAGGCGTCGTCGCCCTGGCGCACGAAGGGACCCAGCGGCTCTTTCGAGATGATCTCGGGCAGCACGACGTAGTCGTCGGGGTTCTGCAGCTTGGAGATGCGGATCGAGGCCAGGCCCGAGGCATCGGTGGAAAACACATCGCAGCGACCGGCCGCGAATGCGTTGACGACTTCGTTGAAGGTCTCGATCACCACCGGCTTGTAGGTGACGTTGTTGGCGCGCGCCCAGTCGGCCAGCGTGTTCTCGTTGGACGTGCCGGTCTGCAGGCAGATCGTGGCGCCATTGATTTCCTTGGCGCTCTTGACGCCCAACGACTTGGGCACCAGGAAGCCCTGGCCGTCGTAGAAATTGATGCCCGCGTGGATGATGCCCAAGGCGGTGTCGCGCTGTTGCGTCACGGTGGTGTTGCGCGTCAGGACGTCGACTTCGCCGGACTGCAGCGCGGTGAAGCGCTGCTGCGAATTGAGCGGCACCACCTTGATCTTGTTGGCGTCGCCGAACACGGCCGCGGCGATGGCGCGGCACAGATCCACGTCCAACCCCTGCCATTTGCCTTGCGCGTCGGGCGCGGAAAAGCCCGCAAAGCCCGTGGTCGTGCCGCAAGCCACGGCGCCGCGCTGACGCACGACGTCGAGCGTTGCGGCCTGCGCCCCTTGCACCGCGGCCAACAACAGCGCCGCGCCCACCAACCCTTTAGCAATATTCATGACCTGGTTCCCTGTTGTACCGGGGCGCGCCAGCGCGCCAAGGCGTGAAGCTTATAGACATGAAGCGCCCGCGCCAAATAACAAGCGCTTATTTAGGTATATCAGGCGGCCAGCGAAATGGACACGGGCTGGTTGGCCTCGCACGCGTCCAGCGCGCGGCTCAACCGCTGCATGCCAAGCGCGATCTGGCTTTCGTTCATGGTGGCGAACGACATGCGCATGGCATGCACATCGGCCTGCGACGCGTCGGCATAGAACGCCTTGCCCGGCACGTAGACCACCTCGTGTTCGATCGCATAGGGCAACAGGCGCGTGGCATCGATCTCGCCGGTCAGGCGCGCCCAGAAGAACATGCCGCCTTCGGGCTTGCGGAACACGATGCGGCCATTCAATTCGCGCGTCAAGGCATCTGCCATGGCGTCGCAGCGCTGGCCGTAGGCCGCGCGGATGCGGGGCACGTGCTCTTCGTAGCGGCCGTTGGCCAGGTACTGGGCCACGACTTCCTGGATCCAGGCAGACGAGGCCATGTCGTCGGCGGCCTTGGCGCCGACGCAGCGGCGGCGGATTTCAGGCGGCGCGACCAGCCAGCCGATGCGCAGGGCCGGCGCCATGGTCTTGGACATGCTGGCCAGGTACACGGCCCAATGGCGGGCCTCGCCTTCGGCCAGGGCCATGATGGGCGGCACGGCTTGCCCGGCAAAGCGCAGTTCGCTGTAGGGATCGTCTTCGACGATCAGGAAGCGGTGCTTGACCGCCAGTTCCAAAAGGCGCAGGCGGCGCTGGCGCGTGATGGTGGCGCCGCAGGGGTTGGAGAACGAAGCCACCACGCAGACCATCTTGGGCTTGATGCGCGCGGCCAATTCGTCGAGCGCGTCGATGTCGATGCCATCGGGACCCGACGGCACGGTGTGCACCGTGGCGCCGGTGTAGCGCAGCGCCTGCACGGAATTGGGAAAGGCCGGCGATTCGATGATGGCGTGGTCACCGGGCTGCAGCATGACGCGGGTCAACAGCGCCATGGCCTGTTGCGAGCCGCCGGTGACGGCCAGCTCGGTGTCCGGATTGCAGTGCAATCCGCGCACGGCGGACAGGCGCGCCAGTTCGTTGCGCAGGCTGGCCTGGCCATCGATGTTGGAATACTGCAGGCACGCGCCCAGGCGCGACAAGACCTGCGTGGACGCGATCGACAGGCCGTCTACGTCGAACAGTTCCTGGGCCGGATAGCCGCCCGCCAGCGAAATGGTGCCCGGACGCATCGCGTAGGGCATCAGCGAGCGGATCGGGGAAGCGGGGGGATTCAGGAAAGGCGTGGCGAAAGCGTACTCGGGCGCGACACTGGACATGGCGGAGGGGATGCGGGAAAAGGAGTGGACCGCGCTGCCCGTGGGGACCGCGCCGGGGGGTTTAGAACATTGAAATCTAAACAAATATCTACAAATTCTAAGCCTGCGCCTTGAACAGGGTCAACGAAGATAAGGTCCGATACGGCAGAGTGTGGCGAAACTCGCTGGCCACGTCCTACACTATGGGACATTCCGACCCCAAGAGAGCTGCATGACCGCCGTAGACAGCATGGCCGGGCGCCTCGCCCAGATCCAGCAACGCATTGCCCAGGCCTGCGAGCGCGCCGGCCGCGCGCCGGACAGCGTGACGCTGCTGCCCGTAAGCAAGACGTTCGAGGTGGACGCCATCCGCGAGGCCATGGCGCTGGGGCTGACCCGCTTTGGCGAGAACAAGACCCAGGAATTGCGCCAGAAGGCCGCCGCACTGGCGGGCCAGGGGCTGCAATGGGTGCTGATCGGCCATCTGCAGACCAACAAGGCCAAGGATGCCGCACGCGACGCCACCGAGCTGCAATCGCTGGACCGGCTTGACCTGGCCGAGGCCTTGCACCGCCGCCTGGTCAACGAAGGCCGGACCCTGGACGTGCTGGTGCAGGTCAAGACCTCGTCCGAGCCCAGCAAGTTCGGCATGGACCCGGCCGATGTGGCGGCCTTCCTGCGCCGCATCGCGGCCGAATTCCCCACCCTGCGCGTGCAGGGCCTGATGACCATGGCGGCCAACTCGCCGGATCCGGCCGAAGTCCGGGCCTGCTTCCGGGCATTGCGGGAACTGCGCGACCAGTTGCGCCAGGAAGCCATCGCCGGCGTGTCGCTGGACCGCCTGTCGATGGGCATGAGCGGCGATTTCGAACTGGCGATCGAGGAAGGCTCGACCGAAGTCCGTATCGGCACCGCCATCTTTGGCGCCCGCAGCTACCCCGATCCGCAATAAGCCGCTGAATCGCGGGCGCGAAACAGACGCCTATTGCCCCCGGGCGCGGGGCATAATAACGGCGCAAAAACGAGGAGACACCCCATGCACAAATCCGCACAGCGCCTATTGGCGCTGGCCGCCCTATCCCTGGCCGCCACCGCGGCTTGCGCCCAATCCTGGCCCACCCAACCCGTCCGCTGGATCGTGCCCTACCCGGCTGGCGGCGGCGCCGACGTGGTCGCACGCACCGTCGCCAGCGGCATGGAAAAGCCGCTGGGCCAGACCATCGTGGTCGAAAACCGCCCCGGCGCGGCCACCATCATCGGCGCCACCGCCATCTCGCAGGCCGAGCCCACCGGCTACGTGATTGGCACCGCCGACTCGGGCACGCTGGCGTTCAACCCATCGCTGTACGCCAAGCTGTCCTACGATCCGTCCAAGTTCACCTATATCGGCGGCATCGCCAAGTTCCCGCTGCTCCTGGCCGTGAACGTCAATTCGCCCTACAAGACGGTGGACGACGTGCTCCAGGCCGCCAAGAAAGAGCCGGGCAAGCTGACCGCCGCATCCGCCGGCGCCGGCTCGCCGCACCACCTGGCGCTGGAACTGTTCAAGCAGCGCACGGGCGCCAATCTGCTGCACGTGCCGTACAAGGGCGCCGCCCCGGCCATCCAGGACCTGCTGGGCGGACAAGTGGACGTAATGTTCATCGACCTGGCCGCGGGCCTGCCCAACGTCAAGGCCGGCAAGCTGCGCGTGCTGGCTGCGGCCACGCCCCAGCGTGTCGCCGTGCTGCCGGACGCCCCCACCATGGCCGAACAGGGCGTGCCCAACTTCACCGCCTACGCCTGGCAAGGCCTGGTCGCTCCGGGCAACCTGCCCGAGCCCGTGGTCAAGAAACTGTCGGCTGAACTGGATGCCGCGCTGAAGTCGCCCGCCGTGTCGCAAAAGATGATGGACATGGGCGTCATCCCCATGCCGCTGTCCGCGCAGGACTTCAAGGCTTACGCCGAACAAGAGCGCAATACCTGGGCAGACGTCATCAAGAAGGCGAATATCAAGCTGGAATAGGCCACGCCGGCACGCGCAGCCTGAACACGAACAAACGCGGCCCGAGGGCCGCGTTTGTCTTTGGCGAACGCGTGGCCAATCCAAAAAAAAGCCTGGCGGTCATGCCAGGCTTTCCTGCGGGCCAGCCGCCGGGCCGAGGGCCGGGCGGCGCCAACTCCGCTAGACCAGCACGCGCTCGATACCGCCCGCGTTGGCGCGGCGCACGTAGTCTTCCATCCAGCCTTCGCCCAGGATATGGCGCGCCATCTCGACCACGATGTAGTCGGCGTCCATGCCGGTGTCGCCTTCATAGCGCGACAGGCCTTGCAGGCACGACGGGCACGAGGTCAGGACCTTGATGTCGCCCGTGAAGCCGTCGCTGCGCAGCGCGGCATCGCCCTTGAGCAGCTCTTCCTGCTTGCGGAAGCGCACCTGCGTGGAGATGTCGGGGCGGCTGACCGCCAGGGTGCCCGATTCGCCGCAGCAACGATCGCTCTTGACGGCCCCGTCGCCCACCAGCGAACGCACGGTCTTCATCGGGTCCTGCAGCTTCATGGGCGTGTGGCAGGGGTCGTGATACATGTAGCGCACACCCTTGGCGCCCTCGAGCTTGATGCCCTTTTCGAGCAGGTACTCGTGGATGTCGATCAGGCGGCAGCCCGGGAAGATCTTGTCGAATTCATAGCCCGAGAGCTGGTCGTAGCAGGTGCCACAGCTGACCACCACGGTCTTGATGTCCAGGTAGTTCAGCGTGTTGGCGACGCGGTGGAACAGCACCCGGTTGTCGGTGATGATCTGCTCGGCCTTGTCGGTCATGCCGTTGCCGCGCTGAGGATAGCCACAGCACAGGTAGCCCGGCGGCAGCACGGTCTGCACGCCGGCATGCCACAGCATGGCCTGGGTGGCCAGGCCGACCTGCGAGAACAGGCGCTCGGAACCGCAACCCGGGAAGTAGAACACCGCTTCCGTGTCGGCCGTGGTGGCCTTGGGGTCGCGGATGATCGGCACGTAGTTGGCGTCTTCGATATCGAGCAGCTTGCGCGCGGCCTGCTTGGGCAGCCCGCCCGGCATCTTCTTGTTGACGAAGTGCACCACCTGCTCGCGCAGCGGCGGCTTGCCCACCGTGGCGGGCGGCGCCGCGGTCTGCTTCTTGACCAGGCCCGACAGCAGGTCGTGCGCGACGCGCTGCACCTTGTAGCCCACGCCCACCATCGCCTTGCGGGTGGCGTTGATGGTGGCCGGGTCCTTGGCATTCAGGAAGAACATGGCGCTGGCCGTGCCCGGGTTGAACGACTTGCGGCCCATGCGGCGCAGCACGGCGCGCATGTTCATGGACACGTCGCCGAAGTCGATGTCGACCGGGCAGGGGTTGTAGCACTTGTGGCAGACCGTGCAGTGATCGGCCACGTCTTCGAATTCTTCCCAGTGTTTCAGGCTGACGCCGCGGCGGGTCTGTTCTTCGTACAGGAAGGCTTCGACCAACAGCGAGGTCGCCAGGATCTTGTTGCGGGGCGAATACAGCAGGTTGGCGCGCGGCACGTGGGTGGCGCACACCGGCTTGCACTTGCCGCAACGCAGGCAGTCCTTGATCGAATCCGAAATGGCGCCGATGTCGCTTTGCTGCATGATCAGCGACTCGTGGCCCATCAGGTTGAAGCTGGGCGTCCAGGCGTGGCGCAGGTCGGCGCCGGGCATCAACTTGCCGGCGTTGAAGTGGCCGTTGGGATCGACGCGGCGTTTGTAGTCCTGGAACGGGGCCAACTCGGCCTCGGTCAGGAATTCGTACTTGGTCAGGCCGATGCCATGCTCGCCCGAGATCACGCCGTCCAGGTCGCGCGCGATCTGCATGATGCGTTCGACGGCCTGGTGGGCCTCTTGCAGCATGCCGTAGTCGTCGGAGTTGACCGGGATGTTGGTGTGTACATTGCCGTCGCCGGCGTGCATGTGCAACGCCACGAACACGCGGCTCTTGAGCACGCGGCCGTGGATGGCGATCAGTTCGTCCAGGATGGGCTTGCGCGCCGCGCCCGAGAACGCGGCCTGCAGCCCGGCCAGGACTTCGGTTTTCCAGGACACACGGATCGTGCGGTCTTGCACCACGTCGAACACACGCGCCTGCGGCTGGGCAGCCAGGCGCTCGGCCAGGGTGGCGGCCAGCGGGGACAGGCCCAGGCCGTCCAGCTGCGGCATGGCCTGGGCCAGCGGCAGGTCCAGGTTGTCGAGCAGCCACTGCCAACGCTGGCGCGCCGCGGCCAGCAGGTCGATGGCCTGGCGGGTACGCTCGGCCAGCACCTGGGCGCGGGTTTCATCGTCGTCCGACGCATCTTCCGCCTTGCCCAGCGGCAACGGGGTACAGAGGTAGTCGTCCAGCGCGTCGAGCAGCCGCAGCTTGTTGCGGGTCGACAGTTCGATGTTGATGCGTTCGATGTGATCCGTGTATTCGCCCATGCGGGGCAACGGGATCACGACGTCTTCGTTGATCTTGAAGGCGTTGGTGTGACGGGCGATGGCGGCGGTACGCGAGCGGTCCAGCCAGAATTTCTTGCGGGCCTCGGGGCTGACCGCCACGAAACCTTCGCCGTGGCGGGTGTTGGCCAGCCGCACGACTTCGCTGGCGGCCGCAGCCACGGCATCGTCGTCGTCGCCGACGATGTCGCCGATCAGGACCATCTTGGGCAGCGAACCGCGCTTGCTCTTGGTGGCATAGCCCACCGCGCGCAGATAGCGTTCGTCCAGATGCTCCAGGCCGGCCAGGATGGCGCCGCGGGCGCGGCCTTCGCCGTCCAGGTAACCCTTGACCTCGACGATCGACGGAATCGCATCGCGCGCCTGGCCGAAGAATTCCATGCAGACTGTGCGGGTGTGCTTGGGCATGCGGTGCAGCACCCAACGCGCCGACGTGATCAGCCCGTCGCAGCCTTCTTTCTGGATGCCCGGCAGGCCGGCCAGGAACTTGTCGGTGACGTCCTTGCCCAGGCCTTCCTTGCGGAAGACACGGCCGGCGATCTCCAGCGTCTCGGTCTTGAGCAGGCGCTCGCCGGGCTTGCCGCGGCCATCGAACCACTTGAGTTCGAAGCGGGCTACGTCCACGTCGTGGATCTTGCCCATGTTGTGCGCCAGGCGGGTGACTTCGAGCCAGTTGCCGTCCGGATCCACCATGCGCCACCAGGCCAGGTTATCCAGTGCGGTGCCCCACAGCACGGCTTTCTTGCCGCCGGCGTTCATGGCGATGTTGCCGCCCACGCACGAGGCTTCGGCCGAGGTCGGATCCACCGCGAACACGAAGCCGGCCGCCTCGGCGGCTTCGGAAACGCGCTTGGTCACCACGCCGGCGCCGGCATGGATGACCGCTACGGGCTCGGTCAGCCCGGGCAAGATACAGGACTCGACCTTGCCCAGCTTGTCGAATTTTTCGGTGTTGATGACGGCCGACTTCCAGGTCAGCGGAATGGCGCCGCCGGTGTAGCCGGTGCCGCCGCCACGCGGCACAATGGTCAGGCCCAGTTCGATACAGGCCGTCACCAGCGCGGCGATCTCGTCTTCGCTGTCCGGCGTCAGCACCACGAACGGATACTCGACGCGCCAGTCGGTGGCGTCGGTGACGTGCGACACACGCGACAGGCCGTCGAACTTGATGTTGTCGCGCGCCGTGATGCGGCCCAGCACCTTTTGCGCCTGCTTGCGCAGCATGGCGGTCTGGTCGAACTCGCCCTCGAAAGCGGCGATGGCCGAACGGGCCCGGGCCAGCAACCCGACCACTTTTTCGTCGCGGTGCGGGTCGTGGCCCGCCTCGGCCGGCGCGCCGGGTTCGCGGCGGCGGTCGATTTCGCCCAGGCGATGGTGCAGCGCATCGATCAGCTGCTTGCGGCGCTTGGGGTTGTCGAGCAGGTCGTCCTGCAGATAGGGATTGCGGCGCACCACCCAGATGTCGCCCAGCACTTCGTACAGCATCCGCGCGGAACGCCCTGTGCGGCGTTCGCCCCGCAGGTCGCCCAGGAGGCTCCAGGCGTCATCGCCCAGCAGCCGGCCGACAATCTCGCGGTCGGAAAACGACGTGTAGTTGTAGGGGATTTCGCGCAGTCGCGCGGGAGCGGCGGGCGGCATCGCCCCGTTCAAGATGTGGCTAGCGAGTGGGGCGTTCATGGCGGCAAGAGGGGGCCCTTAAAAAATTATTTTATGCCATTGGCCGGACCTGCCCCCGAATACCCCCAGGGAAACGCTCGAAAACAGGAAGATTCCGACTAAATGCGTCCCTTATTAAGCTTTTCGTCAGGTTCAGACCTGCCCCGGGAAAAACCACAGCAGACTGGCGGTCATGGCGAGATAGCGCAGGAATTTGCCGATGGCCATGTACGCCACGGACGGCCAGAACGGCAACCGCAGCCAGCCTGCCACCGCACACAGCGGATCGCCCACCACCGGCAGCCACGACAGCAACAATGCCGGTGGCCCCATGCGGTGAATCCAGGCGTGGGCCCGCTCGTTCCAGCGGCCGCGCATGCGGCCATCGGCGGTGGCGCCAGGATGCGTTTGCGCGACGGCCGGGTGCGGCGTGGCGGCCCGCTCCGCTTTCCAGCGATGGACGGCTTTTTCCGCGCCTACCCCCATGGCGTAGCTGATCGCCCCGCCGATGGTGTTGCCCGCCGTGGCGACCAGGATCGCCGGCCAGAACATGTCGGGAGACAGCTTGATGTAGCCGAACACCGCTGGCTCGGACCCGAGCGGCAGCAAGGTGGCCGAGATCAGCGAGACGGTGAAGATGGCTGACAGGCCTACCGACGGCAAGGCCAGCAGGTCCAGCAGCCAATGAACGGCAAAGAGGAGACTTTCTTCCATAGTGCTGGCGAGTGTAGCCGTGTGACGACTTGGTCCGCTGCCTCGTGCCATGCGTCCGGCCCATGCCGAAACCGCCGAAAAACGGCAGGGCTGCGCGGTTTTCCCTGCAATAATCGGGTCCACGCCCTTGCGGCCTCCTCTTTTCCGCCCCTACCCCAAGCGCAGTCCATGTCCACTGATTATCTGAAACGCATCCTGACCTCCAAGGTCTACGACGTCGCGGTCGAATCGCCGCTCGAAGCCGCGCCGCTGCTATCGAAGCGCCTGTCGAACACGATTCTGCTCAAGCGCGAAGATACCCAGGCCGTATTCAGCTTCAAGCTGCGCGGGGCGTACAACAAGATGGCCAACCTGACGCCGGTCGCGCGCAACCGCGGCGTCATCGCCGCGTCCGCGGGCAACCATGCCCAAGGCGTGGCATTGGCCGCCAGCCGCCTGGGTTGCCGCGCGGTCATCGTCATGCCCACCACCAGCCCCCAGGTCAAGGTCGACGCGGTGCGACGCCTGGGCGGCGAAGTGGTGCTGGCGGGCGAAAGCTTCTCGGACGCCTATGCGCATGCGCAAGTGCTGGAAAAGAAAGAAAAACTGACCTTCGTGCACCCCTTCGACGATCCCGACGTGATCGCCGGCCAGGGCACGGTGGGCATGGAAATCCTGCGCCAGCACCCCGGCCCCATCGATGCCATCTTCGTGGCTATCGGCGGCGGCGGGCTGATCGCCGGCGTGGCGGCCTACGTCAAGCAGTTGCGTCCGGACATCAAGATCATCGGCGTGCAGACCGAAGACTCCGACGCCATGCTGCGCAGCGTGCGCGCCGGCCGCCGGGTGCAATTGAATGACGTGGGGCTGTTTTCCGACGGCACCGCCGTCAAGATGGTGGGCGCCGAAACCTTCAAGCTCACGCGCAAGTACGTCGACGACTTCGTGGTGGTGGACACCGACTCCATCTGCGCCGCCATCAAAGACGTGTTTCAGGACACCCGCAGCGTGCTGGAACCCGCCGGCGCCATGGCCGTGGCCGGCGCCAAGCAATACGCCGCCGAGCACAACCTGAAGGGCAAGACGCTGGTCGCGATTGCCTGCGGCGCCAACATGAATTTCGACCGCCTGCGCTTCGTGGCCGAGCGCGCCGAGGTCGGTGAAATGCGCGAAGCCGTGTTCGCCGTCACCATGCCCGAACAGCGCGGCAGCTTCCGCCGCTTCTGCGAACTGGTGGGCGAACGCAGCGTCACCGAATTCAACTACCGCATCTCCGATTCCGACCGCGCCCACGTGTTCGTGGGCCTGCAGGTCTCGTCCCCCGCGGAGCCCGGCAAGATCGCCAGCCACTTCCGCCGTCACGGCTTCGATACGCTGGACCTGACGCACGACGAAATGGCCAAGACCCACTTGCGCCACATGGTCGGCGGGCGTTCCGCGCAAGCGCGCGACGAACTGCTGTACCGCTTCGAGTTCCCGGAACGGCCGGGCGCGCTGATGCGCTTCCTGAACGCGATGAACCCGGACTGGAACATCAGCCTGTTCCACTACCGCAACCAGGGCGCGGACTATGGCCGCATCCTGATCGGCGTCCAGGTGCCGGCGGCCGACAAGAAGCAATTCCGCAACTTCGTGGCCGAATTGGGCTATCCGCACTGGAACGAGACCGAGAACCCGGCCTACAAGCTGTTCCTGTAAATCCGCCGCCGCAAAAACGAGAGGGCCTCCAGATGGAGGCCCTTCCCTTCTTTGCTCAAGGCCCGCCCGGCTGCAACCTGAAGGGGGGGTTCGCTGTCACTCGGCGGCTCACGGAGAATGTGCCGCGCATTCAGCAAGGTGCAGCCGGACCGGCTTTGGCTTAGAACCGGTGACGCACACCCACCGCGAAGGCGGTGTCGCGCGCATCTTTCTGGAACGCGTAGTTGTCGCCGTACGAGGCATACGCGTACAGGTTGGTGCGCTTGGTGAAGTCGTAGGTGTAGCCCAGGCTGTAGACGTTGAACGTCGCGTCATCGCCGGTCAGCTTGTCGTTGCTGGCCGTAGCGCGCTGCCACGAACCGAAGATCGCGTGGCGGCCCAGCGGCACGGTGGCGCCGATCATGTACGAGTTGGCGCGAAAGCCATCAGCCAACTTGAACGAGCCCAGCTTCTGCATGCCGTCCGGCGTGGTGCCCATGTTCTGGCCGATGAACCAGCCGTCGCGGGTCTGGCCAAAGGCTGCGGCCAGCTTGACCACTTCGAAGTCGTACGAACCGCCGATGATGTATTCCTGGATGCGCGCATCCGATTGGCCGCCGGCGCGGTCGTTGGACGGATCGAAGCGGTCGTAGGCCGCGGCCAGGTTCAGCGGGCCATTCACGTATTGCACGCCAGCGGTGATGACGCGGTTGTTGTTGCCCGTGGCAAAACCCGTCTGCTTGGCATCATTGACCGTATCATCGGCGCTGAACGAATAGCCCACGCCCGCCTTGAACCCCCCCATGCTGGGGGTTTGGTACAGGACCATGTTGTCCAGGCGCATCGTGTTGGCGCTACCGAACGTGGTACCCAGGTTGGCGGTGTTGTAGCTGATCGAGAACGGGTCGATCGAACCGAAGTACTTCGAGGCCAGGTTGGTCTGGCGGCCGAATTCCAGACGGCCCCAGCTGTCGCTGTCCAGGCCGACGGTGGCTTGGCGACCCCACAGGCGGCCGCCTTGCAGCGATTGGCCATTCATCGGGCCAAAGCCGGCTTCCAGGTTGAACACGGCGCGCAGGCCGTCACCCAGGTCCTCAGTGCCGCGCAGGCCGAAGCGCGAGCCGCTGCTCACGCCCTGCACACCGCCAAAGCGGCTTTGCTTGGCGCCGTCGAACTTCACCTGCTCGTAACCGACACCGGCGTCGATCAAGCCGTACAAGGTCACGGAGTCGGCGGCTTGCGCCGCGCCGGCGGAGGCCGCCAGCAACGCGGCAGCCAATAGCGTCTTCTTCATAAAAGTCCCCAAAATGGCAAGATAAAAGGCAATACGCATCCATTCGGCGAAGCCGCCGCTGTCTGCGTGCCGCTACGAAAAAGCGAGCGGCCTGTGCACTGAATCTAGTGTCGATCTTGGAACAATTTGAAGTAACCCGGATTTCGACGAACTACTTTCCATGGGTGGGATAATGCCCGCCGCAGGATGCGTCGTAACGGGTAAACAGCCGCGTTAACATCTTGATATCAAATGCGAATTCTTACTCGCAATTGCGTCGCTGCCGGGCTTGCGCGCGTCTCGACGCATCGACCCAGCGACATCACCTGTTGCGCCGGCCGCACAGTTTTTGCGGCATAAACACGACACGCGGCGCCAGGGCCCGCCCCCCGAGACAACAAACCCCTGGGCGCGCCAGGGGTTCTTTTCGGATCACGGCAGGCATGCCGGCTCAACGGCCCTTGGGCGGGTAGTCCAGTTCACCAAAGGTGTATTCGCCGCTGGCCTTGGCACGGGCCAGTTCATCGCGCACTTGCTCGCGGGTCTTGCCCACCGATGCCGGCGCAGCGGCGCGGGGCGGGTAATCCAGTTCCGCGCTGGTGACCTGGCCGGCAACCTTGGCGCTTTGCAGTTCTTGCTGGACCTGTTCACGCGACAGGCTGGTGCGCTGCACGGTGGCGGGCGGGTAATCCTGTTCGCCGAACGTGACCTGACCTGCGGCCTTGGCGGCTTGCAGTTCCTGTTGAACCTGTTCACGGGTCTTGCCGTCGGCGTGAGCGGCGGACATCCCCACCAGCGTTGCGGTAACCATGAGTGCGGTAGCTAGGGCTTTCATTGCGATGACTCCATCCTAAACCTTGCATACCGCCAGCGGCCGGGACGGCTGCCGCGATATGACAATTTGATTGCTGGGACGAAGTATCTGGTTATTGAGCCCTAGTAAAAACCCTTATTTTGGGGAACATATTTGCACTGATGGGACAATTGCAGCCCACCACCGGCTCAACCCGCTCATCAATTGCGCAAGACGCGCGCCCATGTCTGCGCGGCAAGGCGAGCAAGCGTTCAGGCGCCAGCCAGCTGGGTAACGGAAGATGCATTCACCGCCCGATGCGGGTTGTAGTCGGCGTCGCTAAATAGACATTTCCACTATCGGGACAATAATTCCATTTATGATACAAACCTGCCAGAAATGGAATTTTGACTTTCGAGGGCCCCATGGATATCCAGCTTAACGACATCGCGCTGTTTGTCGAGGTCGCCAAGCGCAAGAACTTCAGCCATGCCGCCGAAGCCTTGAATATTCCGACCTCCACGCTGTCGCGCCGCGTCAGCGAGCTGGAACGCAGCGTAGGCATGCGCCTGCTCAACCGCAGTACCCGCAAGATCGACCTGACCGAAGCCGGCGCCATCTACTTCGAGCGCTGCCGCCACATCGTCGAAGAAGCCCGCATCGCGCACGACCAGTTGCTGGATATGGCAGTGCAACCCAAGGGACGCCTGCGCATTTCCCTGCCCACCAGCCTGGCGCAACTGTTCCTGCCTGCCGTGATCCGCGAATTCCGCGAGCAGCATCCCGATATCGAGTGCGACTTCGATCTGAGCATGCGGCCGATCGATCCCATCAGCAATCCGTTCGACCTGATCCTGCGCTTCGGCCAGCAGCCCGACTCCAGCCTGATCTCACGCAAGATCGTGCTGATGGCTCACCAGCTGTATGCGTCGCCCGACTACCTGGCCCGTCACGGCGAACCGCGAGTGCCGGCCGACCTGAGCCACCACGAGTGTCTGCGCCCCACGATGCGCGAGGAGTCATCCTTCTGGATGCTGCATTCGGGCGAGAAGGCTGAACGCGTGCAGGTGTCGGGCCGCCTGTCGGCCAATAACGTGGGCATGCTGGGCCGCCTGGCCGGGCAAGGCCTGGGGATTACGCCGCTGCTCGTGTTCGACGCGATGGAACGCGCGATCAAGGAAACCGGACTGGTGCGCGTGTTGCCCGACTGGAGCCTCACGCCCCTGCCTTTGTTCGCCTTGCTGCCTTCCCGCATGCTGCCGGCCAAGACCAAGGCGTTCCTGGACTTCATCCAGCCGCGCCTGTCCGACACCTGAGCAACGCCTGCCCAGGGTTCGGGCCGGGATTCGGCCTAGGCGGTCTCGCTATCGTATTTACAGACCGTATAGAGCGGCGTGCCGGTCGCCGCGACCTTGGCCGAACCGCCCAGGTCAGGCAGGTCGATGATCGCGGCGGCCTCGACCACATTGGCGCCCAGGCGCTGCAGCAGCTTGATCGCCGCCAGCATGGTGCCGCCGGTAGCGATCAGGTCGTCCACCAGCAGGACACGTTGGCCGGTGCGCACGGAATCGGTGTGCATCTCGACCGACGCGTTGCCGTATTCCAGCGAGTATTCCTCGGCCACGGTGCGATAGGGCAGCTTGCCCTTTTTGCGCACGGGCACAAAACCCAGGTTCAGTTCGTAGGCGAGCACGCTGCCGATGATGAAGCCGCGCGCGTCCACGCCGGCCACGAGATCCAGGCGCTGGCGCATGTAACGGTAGACGAAGAGATCGATCAGGACCCGGAACGCACGGGGATCCTGCAGCACGGGCGTGATGTCGCGAAAAATGACACCAGGTTGGGGCCAGTCTGGAACGCTGCGGATAGTGCGCCGGATGTACTCGGCGTTGTCGGTCTGCATGGTAAGACGGCCCTGAAGAATTGAAGCAAGGCGAACTATAACCTTGCCACCGCGCTTAAGCCAGGATTGCCGCCTGTGATGACAGTTCATAAAGCCGGCCGTCGCGCAGCGTGCAGCAACGGTCGACCGAGCCCGGCGGCAACCCGGCATGCGTGGCCAGCACGACGGTGCGGCCCTGCGTGGCCAGCCCCAGGTCGCGGAAGAATTCGGCCTCGGTCGCCGCATCCAGCCCCGCCGTGGGTTCATCGAGCACGATGACCGCCGCCGGGGACAGCAACGCCCGCGCCAGGCACAGGCGCCGGGCCTGGCCGGCGGACAAGCGCGAGCCGGTTTCGCCGGCCCAGGTATCCAGCCCGTCGGGCAGGCCGCGCACAAACTCCCCCAGGCGCGCGGCATCCAGTGCCCGCCACAGCGCGGCATCGTCGGCCTGGGGATCGCCGATCAGCAGATTGGTGCGCAAGGTGCCCAGGAATACCGGGGCGTCTTGCGACAGCAGCGCGATGCGCCGATGCCAGTCCGCCTGGGCACAGGCGCGCGCGTCCACGCCGCCATAGCGCACATGCCCCGCTTGCGGGTCTTCCAGGCGCAGCAGCAGATGCAATAGCGTGGATTTACCCGCGCCGCTCTCGCCAACGATCGCGACCCGCTCGCCCGGTTCCACGCGCAACTGCAGATCGCGCAACACCGCGGGCGGTTCGCCTTGCACCCGCGCGGGATAGGAGAAATCCACGGCGGCCAGCTCCAGCGCGCCGCGTTGCGGCAGCGGGCGGGGCACTGCGGGGTCGGACATATCTGCTTCGCGCTGGGCCACATCGCGGATGCGCGCGGCGGCCGATAGCGCCGACCCCATGCGCGAGGCGCCGCGCATGATGGGCCCGGCCACCTCGAAGATGCCGATGACCGCCAGCAGCAAGCCGACCAGCAGCGGCCCCTCCAACCCGCCTGCCTGATAGGTATCCAGGCCAAACCACAGCAACGCCAGTACCGACACGCCCGCCGCGATCTGCAGGAACCACTGGCCGCGCGCGGCGACGCGCGCCTGGCTGGCCCGCGCCCGAGCGCTGGCCTCGCACAACTGCTCGAAATGCGCACAGGTCTGCGCTTGCGCATGCAGCGCCACCATATCCGCGTGGCCGTCGACCGCATCCAGGGTCGCGGCACGCAGTCCCGCCGCGCTTTCCTGCGCGGCCACGCCGGGCTTGCGCGCTGCGCGCACCAGCCACAACGGCACCAGCACGCAGGCGGTGAACAGCGCCAGGGCAAAGGCCAGCGCGGCAGCCGGCACCCAGTAGCCCAGCACGGCGGTCAGCACCGCGCCGGCCAGGATGGCCGTGGCCAGCGGCGCCAGCACGAACAGGAATACGGTGTCGAGCGCGTCGACATCGCCCGTCATGCGCGCCACCAGATCACCGCTGCGGTAGCGCGCCAATTGACGCGGCGTCAGTCGGATCAAGGCGTTGAACACGGTCGCACGCAAGTCCGCCAACAGGCGCAGCGTGGCCGAATGCCCCACCACGCGGTCCGCGTAGCGCGACACGATGCGCAGGAACGACAGCCCCCGCACCAGCGCCGACGGCGCGAACAGGTTGAACGCGCCGCCCGCGCCAGCCAGCGCCGCGCCGGTCAAGAACCAGCCCGACACGCCTAACAGGCCGACACCCGCGGCCACGGTGGCCAGGGCACAGAACAGCGCAAGCAGAAGGCCGCTCTTTCGGCGTACGTACAGCGGCAGCAACAACAGCAGGTTCTTCATGCGTCTTTCACTTTCGCGTCGGCGATGCGCAGCACCCGCGGCAGGCGCGCCGCGACCGCCGGCGAGTGCGTGGCCAGCAACAACGTACGGCCGACGGCAAATTTCAGAATTTCATCGAGCACGCGAGTCTGCGTTGCGTCGTCCAGGTGGGCCGTGGGCTCGTCCAGCAGGATCAGGCCGGGATCGCGCAGGAACAGCCGCGCCAGCGCCACGCGTTGCGCCTGGCCACCCGACAGGCCATGCCCGCGGCTGCCCAGCGGCGTATCCAGCCCTTGCGGCAGGCTGGACGCGAATTCCAGCACGCAGGCGCGGCGCGCGGCCTCGCGCACCTCGGCATCGGACGCGTCCGGCCGACCTAGACGGATGTTGTCGGCGATGGATCCGGCCAGCAGCTGCGGTTTCTGGCCAATCAAGGCCACGCGCGCGCGCAGGTCGGCTTCGCGCCATTGGTCCAGCGGCATGCCGTCGATACCGATGCCGCCCACGCTGGGCCGCAATCTTGCGATCGCTTCGATCAGTGTCGATTTGCCGATACCGCTCGGGCCCATCAACGCCGCATGCTCGCCTGGCATCAACGACAACGCGGCCTCGGACAACACCGGCTGCGGACGTCCGGGCGCGGTCATGGTCAAGCCCGCCACGGCCAGGGCCGCGCCGCCGGACATCACTGCCACGGGAGCCGCGCACTCGGCCGGGGTCGATTCGGCTTGCGGCAATCCATCGAACAGGGTGGATA
>NZ_JAELTJ010000766.1 GCF_016428805.1 Achromobacter sp. ASV32 | reverse complement strand
CTCTTGAACTATCGATCAAAATGATTCACAGCTTGGTTGATTCGCCATATCTTGTACTTATCCTTGCCAGGTGCGGCGATCAGAATGACTTCAAAGACAACATGTGGCAAGCCGGCATCAATGCCGATGGAATAACCAGTCGACTGAACGAAAATGGCAGACGCCATGCCGACATCATGGAGGACAGGGATCTGCTTCTGATGTCTGCGATAGAACTGGTTGATTTTCAATATCTGGAAGATGCGGTCCAAGCACGGATGCTCTGTTGGCTCAATGAATTAGCCTTGTCCAGACAAGGCGTTTTTACATATCTGTAAGTGTTCGGTCACGGGTTACGCCTGCAATAGATCGCTAACTTTGATAGGTGTGGCTTGATGCCATCGATTTTGAATGATGTTATCA
>NZ_JAELTJ010000765.1 GCF_016428805.1 Achromobacter sp. ASV32 | reverse complement strand
ATGTGATACAGCGTAGTGCAGGAAAAGCATCAAGCTGGACCCGGTGATAAAAGGGCTAGACGCAACGCAATCGCAATGCACGATGAGGTGTCACAAACGTACCTTTTTGACAACGGGAAGAACCCACGGCTTGGCATTATTGTCGCGGTAAGCGCCAATTCCCTAAGACAAATGAAGGTTAGTTTGAATCCATTACCATCACCTAAATACGGAAATACTCACCAGGTCGACCTTGACAGGGCTGTCGTCAGCCTTGAAAGCGCGGGCCAGACCAAACAGCGCATCCTCGGGAGCCTGGGGCACGGCATCTGCGGGAAAGTTGGAAGCAGAAGCCATGGCGGGCGAGATGTGGTTTGCAATGTTGTTGAGGCGGTCAAGAGAAGTAGAGGGAGAGGGATTAGA
>NZ_JAELTJ010000764.1 GCF_016428805.1 Achromobacter sp. ASV32 | reverse complement strand
GTCTACTCGGACTGACAGCAAAACGACGTTGAATGCCGCAACACGACACGATGTGGACCTGGTGGAGCACACATTGTGCCAGCTACGTCACAGCTGTCGGTATCACAGGGCTAACAAGCGTGTGTATTGGGGCGGATGCGAGGTGCTCGACGTCCACTGTGGAGCGCTGTAGACACCGCTGAGCATGGCGACTCAAGTCTCATGGGCGGTGGCGGACAGGGATGGGGTCGACAGATGACGGCGGAAGTACGCGGATGGCAACGGGAGACGGGCTGGTGGAGAGAATACTTTTTTTTATTGCTGCGTGGTTGGCGAGCAATTGGCGAGCGTACAGACGTATACTCTTTTGGATTTTGACCGAGAACGGAACACGAATAATGAAAGGTTCGGATGCGGCAGAAC
>NZ_JAELTJ010000763.1 GCF_016428805.1 Achromobacter sp. ASV32 | reverse complement strand
CCCCCCCCCCCCCCCCCCCCCCCCCCCCCCCCCCCCCCCCCCCCCCCCCCCCCCCCCCCCCCCCCCCCCCCCCCCCCCCTTTTCACTCCCAAGACGTCATACCAGATCGGTTATTAGGTCTCCCCCCCCCCCCCCCCCCCCCCCCCCCCCCGCCTTGCAGCAAATATTTCGTTTCGCGCTCCTCGCGTATAACCGTTAAGGTTCACAAGTATGTGTATGTTGTCATCATGGATCTGTTTGATCAGCCGCTCCTGTCTCTTATACACATCTGACGCTGCCGACGACGATGCGGTGGTGTGGATATAGGTGGTGGCGGGGTGAATAAGGAGGGGGGGGGGGGGGGGGGGGGGGGGGGGGGGGGGGGGGGGGGGGGGGGGGGGGGGGGGGGGGGGGGGGGGGGGG
>NZ_JAELTJ010000762.1 GCF_016428805.1 Achromobacter sp. ASV32 | reverse complement strand
TGCTGGCCCAGGCTCTTACTGGGCCAGCAAACACAGACATATAAAGGCTCGCAGTTTCCCTCGAGGCTGGTGAATTTCGTTAGCAGCAATCATTCTAAGCATCACATTGTCAACGTCTTTATCAGACCTCTCGTACTTGTCGTGATTTATCGTTAAGAAACCGCCACTATGGAATCTACTTTTGCTTGGGATTGCAAATCAAGTGTCTTTCCGTGCAATTTGAAAAGAGAAAGGATGCCAAAGCTGAAGGAGTTTGCAACCTCTTCCCCGCAGATGCTCAGAAAGCTATAGACACCAAAAATGCCAAAAGCAAATACTTCTTTTACGATCGCGACTGTCAGGTCGGACAGTCCAGACAGTGCGGTGTCTATAGCGATGGCAGTGCTTTCTACAAAACCACCAC
>NZ_JAELTJ010000761.1 GCF_016428805.1 Achromobacter sp. ASV32 | reverse complement strand
CCCCCCCCCCCCCCCCCCCCCCCCCCCCCCCCCCCCCCCCCCCCCCCCCCCCCCCCCCCCCCCCCCCCCCCCCCCCCCCCTTTCCACGCCCAAGCCGCAATCCGAGATCGGTTATTAGGTCTCGTGGGCTCGGAGATGTGTATAAGAGACAGCCTGAAAAGAAAACCGCCCGACTGGCGGGCGGCTTGAACAACAGGGTCTGTCCGGCGTCGTATCAGAATGCCGGGACCACGGCACCCTTGTACTTGTCGCTGTCTCTTATACACATCTGACGCTGCCGACGACGATGCGGTTGTGTAGATCTCGGTGGTCGGCGGATCGTTAAAAAGGGGGGGGGGGGGGGGGGGGGGGGGGGGGGGGGGGGGGGGGGGGGGGGGGGGGGGGGGGGGGGGGGGGGGGGGGG
>NZ_JAELTJ010000760.1 GCF_016428805.1 Achromobacter sp. ASV32 | reverse complement strand
GGACGTTGACAGGGAAAAGCCAGAGGGCATCTTGTCGCGCTTCGCCACAAACTTGGAAATTTCAGACCCGGCCATCTCGGATCGTGGCATCCGGGCAATTGCAGTTGGCACTGCAACAGCCGAGGACTCGCGAGATATTCGCCACGCGTTTATTCTTTGCGGCGGCTCAGATAAGAAGCTGCGCTTCTGGGACATTTCCCGCGTCGAAAATTCGTGCGTGTTCAGTGGCTTGCAAGCAGATGAACCACAACCCACATACTCTGCCTCGCACCCGACGACTGCCATGACAGTCAATGTGGAAAAATTTGCTCGACAGCCCGCGACTTCTACTGGGGACGGTGGAAGTGCCACGCCAGGCAGCGGTAGTGGTCGCTCAAGCAAAAATACAAGCGCTAGACAGCCC
>NZ_JAELTJ010000759.1 GCF_016428805.1 Achromobacter sp. ASV32 | reverse complement strand
CCCCCCCCCCCCCCCCCCCCCCCCCCCCCCCCCCCCCCCCCCCCCCCCCCCCCCCCCCCCCCCCCCCACCATCTTTTTTTAATCTTCCGGCCACCACCGATATCTACACAACCGCATCGTCGTCGGCAGCGTCAGATGTGTATAAGCGCCCCCCGCATATTGTGCCTTGACGTATCCTGTTCGAGGTTAGTATTGCAAACTTCCTGCAGACTTATGACAAGAAAGCATAAATACCTAGGTCGGCTGATCGACTGTCTCTTATACACATCTCCGAGCCCACGAGACCTAATAACCGATCGCGTTTTACGTCATATGGTTTAAAAAAGGGGGGGGGGGGGGGGGGGGGGGGGGGGGGGGGGGGGGGGGGGGGGGGGGGGGGGGGGGGGGGGGGGGGGGGGGGGGG
>NZ_JAELTJ010000758.1 GCF_016428805.1 Achromobacter sp. ASV32 | reverse complement strand
CCCCCCCCCCCCCCCCCCCCCCCCCCCCCCCCCCCCCCCCCCCCCCCCCCCCCCCCCCCCCCCCCCCCCCCCCCACTATTACTCCCCCGCCCCCCCCCTCTAACTACACAACCGCATCGTCGTCGGCAGCGTCAGATGTGTATAAGAGACAGTCCTGTAACTTGCAACTCACCTACCGAAAGCGTCCTGGTCCAGCGGTGATCCGAAGGAAAACTTGCTAATAAATCATCTAGGTGCCTCTCGTACTAGGCCTGTCTCTTATACACATCTCCGAGCCCACGAGACCTAATAACCGATCTCGTATGCCGGCTTATGCTGGAGAAGGGGGGGGGGGGGGGGGGGGGGGGGGGGGGGGGGGGGGGGGGGGGGGGGGGGGGGGGGGGGGGGGGGGGGGGGGGGGGGG
>NZ_JAELTJ010000077.1 GCF_016428805.1 Achromobacter sp. ASV32 | reverse complement strand
CCCCCCCCCCCCCCCCCCCCCCCCCCCCCCCCCCCCCCCCCCCCCCCCCCCCCCCCCCCCCCCCCCCCCCCCCCCCCCCCCCCCCCCCCCCCCCCCCCCCCCCCTCTTTTCAAGCAGAAGACGGCATCCGAGATCGGTTATTAGGTCTCGTGGGCTCGGAGATGTGTATAAGAGACAGGCTCCGGGGCCGTGTGCAGGCAAGCCTGGCAGGGGATCGACGCTTACACCTCGATCACGTCCGCCACGTCCTTGTAGTCGGCGATCTTGTCGAAGTTCAGGTACTGATAGATCTGGTCGCCGCTCTTGTTGATGACGCCCATGTCGGTCATGTACTCGTCCTTGGTCGGGATCCGGCCCAGCTTCGAGCAGATCGCGGCCAGTTCGGCCGAACCCAGGTACACGTTGGTGTTCTTGCCCAGGCGGTTCGGGAAGTTGCGGGTGCTGGTCGACATGACGGTCGCGCCTTCACGCACTTGGGCCTGGTTGCCCATGCACAGCGAGCAGCCCGGCATTTCGGTGCGGGCGCCGGCGGTGCCGAACACGCCGTAGTGGCCTTCCTCGGTCAGTTGCGTGGCATCCATCTTGGTGGGCGGGGCCACCCACAGCTTGACGGGGATGTCGCGCTTGCCTTCCAGCAGCTTGGAGGCTGCGCGGAAGTGGCCGATGTTGGTCATGCAGCTGCCGATGAACACTTCGTCGATCTTGGCGCCGGCGACTTCCGACAGCGTCTTGACGTCGTCCGGGTCGTTCGGGCAGGCCACGATGGGCTCGTGCACGTCGGCCAGGTCAATCTCGATGACGGCGGCGTATTCGGCGTCGGCGTCCGGTTCCAGCAACTTGGGGTCGGCCAGCCAGGCTTCCATGGCCTTGATGCGGCGGCCCAGCGTGCGCTCGTCTTCGTAGCCGTTGGCGATCATCCACTTCAACATCACGATGTTGCTGTTGATGTATTCGATGATCGGTTCCTTGTTCAGGCGCACCGAGCAGCCGGCGGCCGAACGTTCAGCCGATGCATCCGACAGTTCGAAGGCTTGTTCGACCTTCAGGTCGGGCAGGCCTTCGATTTCCAGGATGCGGCCGGAGAAGATGTTCTTCTTGCCTTGCTTGGCAACCGTCAGCAGGCCTTGCTTGATGGCGTACAGCGGAATGGCGTTGACCAGGTCGCGCAGGGTCACGCCGGGTTGCAGCTTGCCCTTGAAGCGGACCAGCACCGATTCCGGCATGTCCAGCGGCATCACGCCGGTGGCGGCGGCAAAGGCGACCAGGCCCGAGCCGGCCGGGAACGAGATGCCGATGGGGAAGCGGGTGTGCGAGTCGCCGCCGGTGCCGACGGTGTCGGGCAACAGCATGCGGTTCAGCCACGAGTGGATCACGCCGTCGCCCGGGCGCAGCGACACGCCGCCACGGGTGCTGATGAATTCCGGCAGCGTGTGGTGCGTCTTCACGTCCACGGGCTTGGGGTAGGCGGCGGTGTGGCAGAACGACTGCATCACCAGGTCGGCCGAGAAGCCCAGGCAGGCCAGGTCCTTCAGCTCATCGCGGGTCATCGGGCCGGTGGTGTCCTGGCTGCCGACCGAGGTCATCTTCGGTTCGCAGTAGGTACCCGGGCGGATGCCACGGCCTTCCGGCAGGCCGCAGGCGCGGCCGACCATCTTCTGGGCCAGCGTGAAACCCTTGCCCGTGTCGACCGGGTCCTTGGGCAGGCGGAACAGCGTCGACGGCGGCAGGCCCAGCGCTTCGCGCGCCTTGCCCGTCAGGCCGCGGCCGATGATCAGCGGAATGCGGCCGCCGGCGCGCACTTCGTCGAACAGCACGTCGGACTTCACTTCGAACTCGGCGATGACTTCGCCGTTCTTGATGGCCTTGCCTTCGTAGGGGCGCAGTTCAACCACGTCGCCCATTTCCATCTTGGACACGTCCAGCTCGATCGGCAGGGCGCCGGCGTCTTCCATGGTGTTGTAGAAGATCGGGGCAATCTTGTTGCCCAGGCAGACGCCGCCAAAGCGCTTGTTCGGCACGAAGGGGATGTCTTCGCCGGTGAACCACAGCACCGAGTTGGTGGCCGACTTGCGCGAGGAACCGGTACCGACCACGTCGCCCACGTAGGCGACCAGGTGACCCTTTTCCTTCAGCGATTCGATGAACTTGACCGGGCCGCGCTTGCCGTCTTCTTCCGGTTGGAAAGCGGCGCCGTCGCGCTTGTTCTTCAGCATCGCCAGGGCGTGCATCGGAATGTCGGGGCGGGTGGTGGCGTCCGGGGCGGGCGACAGATCGTCGGTGTTGGTTTCGCCGGGCACCTTGAAGACCGTGATGGTCAGGCTTTCGGGCAGTTCCGGACGGCTGGTGAACCATTCGGCGTCAGCCCAGCTTTGCATCACGGACTTGGCGTTGGCGTTGCCCTTGTCGGCCTTTTCCTTCACGTCATGGAAGGCGTCGAACATCAGCAGGGTCTTTTTCAGCGCATCGGCGGCGATCGTGCCGATTTCCGCATCGTCAAGCAGTTGGACCAGCGGGCCAATGTTGTAGCCGCCCAGCATCGTGCCGAGCAGTTCGGTCGCCTTGGCGCGGCTGATCAGGGCACAAGCTTCCGAGCCCAGGGCCACGGCGGCCAGATACGAAGCCTTGACCTTGGCGGCATCGTCCACGCCGGCCGGAACACGGTGGGTCAGCAGCTCGACCAGATTCTGCGCTTCGCCGGCGGGCGGGTTCTTCAGCAGTTCGATCAGTTCAGCGGTTTGTTTGGCCGTCAGGGGCAGCGGGGGAATCCCCAGAGCCGCGCGTTCGGCAACGTGTTGGCGGTAAGTATCCAGCATGTGAGGCCTGCTTAAAGTCGGGTTGGAAGAAGGGTTTACGGCAGGAATTGTAGAAGGAAGAGGGGGCGCAAGCAAATGTCTTATATCTTATATAAGACCTAAGTCGATAGCCGTTGCGAGAAGGCCACGGCAGGGCGCCGGCCGTCTGCCCGACCGGATGGCCGCGGGTGCGGGCGACGCCCCCGCAGGGCTGAGGCGACGGGGGTTTTGATTAAATGGGGACGGGCTAGGCGGGGTCGAGTGAGTGGAGATCTCGACGGTGCAGCGGCCGGCGTTGCGTGGCAAAGGGCGGGTGATCGGCGACTGAGGCCGAGCGCTTCCCGCAGCGCCGTGGGGGGCGGCTGGCTCGCGTCAGTTGGCCTTGGCGTCGTACACCACGCCCACGCGGGCGAAATTGCCACCGTACTGCTTGATGTCCAGCTGGAACGGCGCGCTTTCGCCGGGCTTGAGCTTGGGCACGCGCAATTCCGAATAGCGGGCGCCCGACAGCTTGTCCTGGGCGTCATACAGGCTGATCCAGACCTTGACGTTGTCGACCTCGACCGTGTCGTCGTTGCGCACCCGGCCATGCACCATCACATACTTGTAGCGGTAGCGGTAGGTGAAGTTCAGCGTGCCGGTGCCCACAGCCGCTTCGGTGTTGTCGATGGTGATGCCCAGCTTCGGGCGGGGCCCGGGCAGCGCTGCGCGCTTGGCGGGTAGCCAATCGGCCTTGACCTCGCTGTAGCGCTCGAAATCGTCGCCTTGCAGCAGCACGGGGATGCGCTCGCCGGGATAGAGCCTGGCCGGCAATGACCACTCCTGGCGCAGCCGCAGCGGACGCGATCCGTCGAATACCGACACGGTCATGTCGGGTGACAAGGCGATGTAGCGGTCGCTGCGGTTGACGACTTCGGCCAGCAGCAGCGGACGTTCGATTTCGTTGAGCAGGCGTCGCGGCGGCGACAGCGTCAGCGCCGACGGGTCGAACAGCGCGAAATCCGGGTCCAGCAGCTCGGCCGTCGTCAGGCGCACGTGGTCGATGACGCGCGTATCGGCGGGGCTGACCCGCACGATGCGGCTGGCGGGGGGCACGGGCTTGGGGGCAGGCGTCTGGCTGGCCATCGCGGCCTGGGTGGTGGTCGTGGCCTTGGCCTTTTCCCAGGGCAGCAGGCCGTGGTACTTGGCCAGGGCAAACCCGCCGGCGGCCAGGATGACCAGCACCAGCCCGGCCTTGGCGGGCAGGGACAGGCGTTTGGGTTCGGAACGGCTAGCTTTCACTTTGCACCATGTAATCGTAGGAGCCGACCTTGCCCTCGGACAGCATGTCGCAGCGCACGTCAAACGAGGTCACCGCGCCGGGGAGCAGCGAATTGGCCGAGCCGTAGCCGGTGCCGGTACCGATCAGCTTGCCGTCTTCGCCGTACAGCATCACCGTCACCTGCGTGCTGTTGGAGGCGGTCGTCGCCTGGTTGCGGAGCAGGCCGACCAGGCGGTAGGCGCCGTCGTTGCGCACCAGCTGCACCTTGTCGGCGGCAATCTTCAGCGCGGTGCCGCGGGCGCGGGAGGGGACGCTGGGCTCCAGGGTGTAGCGGGTATAGGGCGTCTCGGGCAGCGCAATCACCACCGGTGTGTATTCCCCCGGCTGCAGGGTGCGCGCCAACGGCGACCCGGACGCGGACGACAGTGTCAGTTCGCCTTGATAGAAGGTGGCGGTGACGCGAGGGCTGTCGATCTTTTCACCCGTTTCGTTGCGCATCACCATGACCAGCTGGTTGCGGTTGCGCACGCGCATTTCCTGCACGTCGGTCAGCTTGACCAGCGAGGCGTCCAGGGGCGGGATGACCGGCGGGCGGTAGGGAGCCCGGGTGGACGAGCCAAGATTGAATGTCAGCGGCACCAGAATCGCCGCCAGCACCACCAGCACGATCGCCACGATGGCGCCCGGCTGCAGTTTGGCAGCCGGCGCCGGCTGCTGCATGCCGCGCAGGATCTTCTCCAGCCGCTGGGCGACGTTGTCCTCGACCAGGGTCACGGCCTGGCAGTGGCTGCACTGGTACTCGTTGGTGTCCAGCTTGATGAACTGCGCGCTGCCGCAAGTGGAGCAGGTCAGTGTCACCGTATTGATCGTGGTCTGTTTGGGCGTCATGCTGGGCGGAAAACGCGCCGGGCTCGACGCGGCGCCGGGATGGCGCGGCAAGACCCGGCAGAGCGTGGCTTACAGGGCCGGAAGGATAGCGGGGGGCGGCGGGAGGCTGGGTGCATGAACGCATCTAGTTATGACAAGATGTATGAGCGGGGCTTCGACGCGTTTCAAGACCGGGCTCCATGCGGGCGTCCAGACGGGCGTCCAGACGGGCCTCCAGACGGGGTTCCAATCGCGTTCCAGGTCGCGGTCCTGGCGGCGCCCGCAGGCTGGGGCCCGGGCAAGGCAGCCAGGCCCTTGCACCCCCGGTGCTATCATCGCCCGCGTCCAACCCTCTTCCTGAATACGCCGTTCCCCAGTCGTTCCGCTCTTGGCCGCCTTGCGTCGCGGCCGGGCCGAGCCGAGGCAGGTCAGGCTCCGCCCGTCGCATGAGCATCTTCCAACACGTGTTGTTCCTCGCCTGCGTGGCGCTGGCCACCTACGCCCAGACCATGACGGGTTTCGCCTTTGGCCTGGTCCTGCTGGGCTTGTCCGGCGTGTTCCAACTGGCGTCCGTGTCCGACGTGGCCAACGTGGTCAGCGTGCTGTCGCTGGTCAATGCCGCCGTCACCCTGGCCCGCGCCAAACCGCAGGTCAATTGGCGGCTGATGGCGCCTGCCTTGGGCAGCAGCCTGGTCGGTGTGGGTGCGGGAGTGGCCGCGCTGGCGTGGATCAGCGGGTCCATGGCGGTGCTGCTGCAATTGCTGCTCGGCGTCACCATCATGGCCTGCGCCGTCTTGCTGGTAGCGCGCACCGAGCCGCTGGAACGTATTTCTTCGCGTGGGTCCTTCCTGTTCTTCGGCGGCGTGTCAGGCGTGCTGGGCGGCTTGTTTTCCAGCGCCGGCCCGCCCATGGTGTATCACCTGTACCGCCAGCCTTTGCCGCTGGCGTCCATCCGCAACAGCCTGCTGGTGCTGTTTTCCTTGAACGCGGTGGTGCGGCTGGCGCTGGTGACCGGGCAGGGCGCCTTCAAGGCGAATGCGCTCTGGCTCAGCCTGCAAGCCCTGCCGGTGGTGATCGGCGTGACCTGGGCGGCGCGCCGCTACGGCACCGCCGGGTCGATGAAAACCATCAAGCGGATGGTGTTCGTGCTGCTGGTGGCGGCCGGGCTGGGCTTGGTGGTACCCGCGTCCAGGATCCTGGCGGGCGGCTAGCCGCCAGGGCCTGGCTGAAGGGCTGTCGGCCGTGAGCCGACAGTTGCCGCGTGGCCAGGTCAGTGCGTCTGGCCGGAAATGTAGCGTTCGAGTTCCGTGATGATGAACTTCTGTTCGCTCATGACATCCTTGACCAGGTCGCCGATGGATACCAGGCCCACCAGCTTCTGGTCGTCGATGACCGGCAGGTGGCGAAAGTGCCGTTCGGTCATCAGCGCCATACAGTGTTCGCGGGTGTCTTCCGGGCGCACGTAGAAAACGGAATCGGTCATGATGTCGCGCACTTTGGTGGTACGCGACGAACGGTCCTGCAGCACGATCTTGCGGGCGTAATCGCGCTCGGTCAGCATGCCCAGCACCTCGGTGCCGTCCACCACCACCACCGCGCCGATGCCGCGTTCGGCCATGGTCTTGATGGCGTCGTATACAGACGAGTCCGGCGTGACCGTCACGACGGCCGGGTTGGCCTTTTCCCTGAGAATCTCAGCAACTTTCTTCACGATGTGCTCCCGAATCGCTGGCAAGGTTCAAACGCCGGCCCGTGCCGCCCGACTGCGCGCGGCGAGCGGTATGGCCGTGGCTCCATCCTAAGCCCGGGGCAGGGATTGCCGCAAGCGGGCCCGTAGGTCTGCGGCTGGCCACAATAGCGTGAACTGCCCGGGAAGCGTGATCATCCATCGTCGCTCTTCATACCGATGGCTCCTGTCCGATGCTGAAAGTCGCGTGCAATTACGCAAATTATGCTGTAACTTATAAGTTACTTTGGTGGTGTCGCCGTGGTTGAGTTGCGGCGGTATGTCACAGAGAATGGGGTTGCTCCCTTCAATGCGTGGATGAAGCAGCTGGAGGATTCAAAGCTGCGAGCCATTGTTGAGATGCGCCTGACGCGCGTGCGCTCAGGATTGATGGGCGATTGCCGTGCGATAGGGCAAAGTGTTATTGAATTTCGAATAGATATTGGTCCCGGTTATCGGGTCTATGCTGGCAGGCACGGAATGCAGCTGATTGTGCTGCTCGCTGGTGGCACAAAGCGTAGTCAGCGACATGATATCGAGTTGGCCAGAGCCTACTGGGAAGACTGGAAGAAGCGTCGAAAATGAAGAGAACTCAGGCCGACAGTGCGTCGATTTCACACACAAGCGAAACCATTGCGGAATTACGCGCCGACCATGATTTTGCTGTGGAATATTTGAAGCTTGCCCTGCAAGAGTTGGATTGTCCTGAGCATCGAGCGGCCGGCCTTCTAGCATTGCGCGATGTTGCCGAAGCATATGGGGGCATTGCGGCGGTTGCGACGGCTGCGGGTATTACGCGCGAAGCGCTATACAGGGCGTTGTCACCGGAAGGTAATCCAACGTTGAAAACACTGTTGGCCGTACTGCACGCGGTAGGCATGCGATTGTCGGTCGCGCCCGCAAGCTCCATTGTGAAGACCTGAATTCCGGGCGAATGACGAGCGTAGCTTGTCAGCAGCTCTGAGGCGGCCCGCAAGCGCGGGCCGCCTTCCGTCACCTCAACGAATACCTCAACGAATCAGGAACCCCGCGCCCACAGGATCATTCTTGTCGATGACCCAGCGCGCCGTGCCCAGGATGCTGGCGGTGCCCTTGACCGTGGGGCGCACGGCGCGGGTGCCGTTCAGGTTCACCTCGCCCAGCAGGCAGCCTTCAAACGTGCCGCTGCCCAGCAGGCCTTCGGACTTGATCGGCTGGTTCAGGCCCATTTTGCCGCGCGCCTCGAACATCGCCATCATCGCGCTGGTGCCGGTACCGCCGGGCGAGCGGTCCAGCTGTCCGGCGCTGAACACGTGCACGTTCTTGTAGAACGCACCCTCGATCGTCGGCTGGTGCCAGAACGTAATGAAGTTCAGGTTGTTGATATGCGCTTCGGTCGGATGCTGGATGCGGTGGCGCGCATTCAGTTGGTCGCGCACCAACAGACCCATGCGCGACAGTTCCGTGCCGTTGTCCGGTGAAATGCGCAGGCCGCAGTTCGACAGGTCGACGATGCCGAAATAATTGCCCCCCCACACGATATCGGCCGACAGCTTGCCGTAGCCCGGCAGTTCCACCGGGATGTCCTGCGCGGCCACGTAGGCCGGCACGTTCTCGAAGCGCGTCCACAGCACGTTGTCGCCTTCGGACGCCACTTCCGATACCACCAGGCCGGCGGTGGTTTCAAAGCGGATCCGGGTGATGCCGTCCTTGCCGCGCGGCACCAGGCCGTTGGCCACCATGGCCATGCTCACCGCGATGGTGCCGTGGCCGCACATGTGCGAATACTCGGTGCCGTCGATGTAGATCAGGCCGGCATCATAATCAGGGCTGGACGGCGGCGTCAGAAACACGCCGAACATGTCCTTGTGGCCGCGCGGCTCGCGCATCAGCGCCTTGCGCAGCCAGTCGTAGTGCTGTTCCAGGAACGCGCGCTTTTCCAGAATGGTCGAGCCGGCAGGGTACGGAATGCCGCTATGCACGATGCACAAAGGCTCGCCTTCCGTATGGGTATAGATGACATCGAACGCGTCTTGCTTGCGCATGACAGAAGCTCCAGGCGGTAGATAGAAGAGAAAAGTTATTTGCCGCGTTCGGACAGCATGTCCAGCCCGACGGTCAAATCCAGGATCACGATAGCGACGACCGCAGCCACGATCGTGGCGCCCGATACGGCTGCGATGGTCGGGTCAATCGTGTATTGCACATAGTTGAAAAGCTTCACCGGGATCGTGTTCAGGTCCGCGGTGGTATTGAAGATGGACAGCTCCACGTTGATCCACGACGAGATGAACGCGAAGATCGAACCGGTCACGATGCCCGGCCGGATCTGCGGCAGCACCACCAGGAAAAACGTGGTCCAGGGATTGGCGCCCAGATCGGCCGAGGCCTCTTCCAGCGCCTGTTGTTCAGGCGTCAGCAGCGTCAGCGTGGACCGCAGCACGAACGGCGCGATGATCACGATGTGGCCGATCAACAGCGACAGAAAACTGCGGGTCAGCCCGAAATACGCGCCGAATTGCAGCAGCGCCGCGCCCAGCACGATGTGCGGCAACACCAGCGGCGACATCAGTACCGATGTCAGCGCGGCCTTGCCCGGGAATTCATAGCGTGCCAGGGCCAGCGCCGCGGGCACCGTCAGCAATACCGCCGCGACGGTGGCCGCCAGCGCCAGCACCGTGCTGGTGGTGAAGGCAGCGACATAGCCGGCTTCGATCAGCAGCGTGCGGTACCACTCCAGCGTCCAGCCCTGTGGCGGAAACGCCAGGTACGGCGTCGCGGTGAACGACGCGCCCAGAATCACCACCAGGGGCAGCGCCAGGTAGGCCAGCACGATCAGGGCGGTCAGGCGGATCAGGTGGCGGGCGATCATCGCGCGGCTCCCGGCAGGGTGGCGGCGCGGTTGGCCAGCGCCACCAGGATCAGGGTAAAGACCAGCAGCACCATGCTGAGCGCGCCGCCATAATGAAAATCGAACACCGTGCTGTACTGCTGGAAGATCAGCATCGACAGCACCGTGACCCGACCGCCCGACAGCAGCGCCGGCGTCACATAGGCGCTGACCGCCAGGGTAAAGACGATGATGGCGCCCGATACCACGCCGGGCAGCGTCAGCGGCCAGGTCACATGGAAAAAGGTCGCCGCCGGGCTGGCGCCCAGGTCGGCGGAGGCCTGCTCGCAGGCCGGATCCACCCGCGCCAGCGCATTGCCCACCGCCAGCACCACGAACGGCAACAGCACGTACACCATGCCGATCAGGATGCCCAGTTCGGTGCCGATGAAACGCATCGGACGATCGACGGCGCCTGTGGCCATCAGCCCCTGGTTGACCAGCCCATTGCGGCCCAGCAGCACCATCCAGCCGAAGGCGCGCACGATATTGCTGGTGAACAGCGGCACCACCAGCAGGATCACGCAGGCGCGGCGCCAGGCCTGCCAGCGCACCACGCGCACCAGATACCAGGCCAGCGGATACCCCAGGACCAGGCAGGCCAGCGTGGTGAACAGCGCCAGGCGGAACGTCACCAGGATCACGTCCCAGTGATACTGGTCGGTCAGTACCCGCAGGTATTGCGCCGCCGTCGGTGTCAGGCCGTCAGGCCCGCCGGTGGCGCTGGCCAGCGCCACCACGGCCAGCGGCGCCAGGAAGAACGCCGCGAAAAACAGCACCGGGGCCGCCAGCAGCAGGCCGGGGGAAAGCCAGGCGCGCCGCATCATGGTTGCCCGCCGATCAGGTGCAGATGCTGCGGCGCGAACGCCAGCGCGGCCGTGGCGCCCGTGTGCAGGCCCGCCGGCGCGATGCCGCCGTGCCGCGCCACCACTGTCTGGGTGCCGATGTCGACGTGGATCATGCTGTGGCTGCCGACATTGATCACCTCGGTCACTGTGCCGGTCAGCATCGCGTCCGCGGAGTCGCACAGTTTCAGGTCTTCCGGCCGCAGCACCGCCAGGCCGCGCGCGGCCGGCGGTCTTGGCGTGTGCGGCAGGCGCAGGCCTTGTGCGTCCAGCACCAGGGCGCCGTCGTCGGCGGCGGTGTAGGTCAGGAAATTGGCGTCGCCGATGAACTCGGCCACGAATTGCGTGGCCGGGCGCCGGTAGATCTCGGTGCCTGCGCCCACCTGTTCAATCCTGCCCGCATGCATGACCACCACGCGGTCGGCCATGGTCATCGCTTCTTCCTGGTCATGAGTGACAAAGATGAAGGCGATGCCCAGGCGGGCCTGCAGGTGCTTCAGTTCAAGCTGCATGCGCTTGCGCAGCTTCAGGTCCAGCGCCGACAGCGGTTCGTCCAGCAGCAGCAGCTTGGGCTGGTTGACGATGGCGCGGGCCAACGCCACGCGTTGTTGCTGGCCGCCGGACATTTCCCGGGGATAGCGCGCGCCGAAATCGGCCAGCCCCACCATGGCCAGCGCGTCCCTGGCGCGGGCCGCGGCCTGCGTACGCGTGGCACCCTGGCGCCGCGGGCCGTAGGCCACGTTCTCCAACACCGTCATATGCGGGAACAACGCATAGTTCTGGAACACCGTATTGAGTGGACGCTGGTGCGCCGGCAAGCGGCTGACGTCCTGGCCGTCGATCAGGATGCGGCCTGATTCCGGCTTCAGGAAGCCGGCGATCGACTTGAGCAACGTGGTCTTGCCGCAGCCGCTGGGGCCCAGCAGCGCCACGAACTCTCCCTGCTGGATGGCCAGGTCGATATGGTCCAGCGCCTGGTAGGCGCCAAAGCGCATCGACACGCCTTCGATAGTGAGCAAAGCGGACATGGGAACGGGACCTTGCTCAGCGCTTGCGGGCAACCTGCCGGTTCCACGCATCGGTGATCTCGGCGCGGCGGGTGTTGATGATGTTCCAGTCGAACAGGCTCAGGTTCTTGACCGAGCCCTCCGCGCCCCACGGCAGCTTGCGGGCGACGTCCTTGGGCACCTGCACGTCCTTGACCGCCGGGCCCAGGTACAACCGGGTGGCCAGGCAGGTGGCCGCATCCGGCGTCAGCGCGGTGTCGATGAACTTCTGCGCGGCGGCCTTGTTGGGCGCGCCCTTGACCAGGTGCAACCGCGCGTCGGTGGCCCAGGCCCCTTCCTTGGGCACGGTGAAGCCGATAGGCAGGCCCTTGTCGATCAGGTCCCAGGCGCCCACATTGAAGTGCGCGCCGATCACGGCTTCGCCGCTCTGGTAGGCATTGGTGGCCGCGCCTGAACTGTCGAAGAACAGGGCGGTGTCCAGCGAGGCCAGCTTGGCGTAGAGCGGACCCAGGTTCGACGGGTCGATGGCCCAGACGCGCGCCAGGAAGAAAATGAACGGCACGCCCGACGAGTTGGCGGGCGAAGGCACCGCCACCGCACCCGCGTACTCGGGCTTCCACAGGTCCTTCCAACTGGTCGGCGGCTGTGTCACTTCCTTGGTGTTGTACGTGATGCCCAGCGAGTAGTAGCCGGTGCTGACTGCGAACACCGACGCACCGTCCCGATACACGCCCTGGTCGATGATGTTCTTCAGGTTGGGTACCGCGGCTGGGTCCAGCGCATCCAGCACACCGGCCTGCTGGGCCAGTTCGCTGATGCCACCGTCCATCCAGGCCACATCGATGGTGGGCGCGGCCTTCTGCTGCTGCAGCTTGGCCAGCGTCGTGGTGGACGTGCCGACTTCCGGCACCACCGTGACGCCGGTCGCCTTGGTGTAGGGGTCGGCTACGCAGGCGCGGAAGGCGTCGCCCCAGTTGCCGCCGTACCAGGCGACGGTGATTTTCTGCTGCTGCGCCAGCGCGGCCTGCGAAGCCAGGATCAGCCCCGCGCCCAGCACAACGGCGCCCAGCGCGCTGCGGTGATGTGTTGCCATATCGGATTCCCCTTGTAGATTTGTCGATCCGTGATGCATTGACTCAAGTACCACACGCACATCTTGGGCGATGCTCGGGAAAACGAGCTTGAAGGCGCGGGACATAAACTTGAATAATTGCGTCATGACTGTCCCCGCGCCACCCCCGTCCACGCCGCTCTCCTATGAAGACGGCGAGCAGGCCCTACCCCAGGGGAAACCCTCGCTGACGGTCGGTCTGGTGCTGCTCGACCAATTCACGCTGGCTGCGTTCGCCGGTTTCGTGGACGTCTTGCGGCTGGCCGGCGACCATGGCGGACGCAGCCGGCAGATCCATACGGCCTGGCGGGTGATGAGTTGGGACGGCAAACCGCGCTGCTCCAGCGCCGGCCTGACCATCGACGTTGCCGCGGGCCTGCCCGATGACCCGACGCAGTTCGACTACGTAGCGGTTTGCGGCGGCAACGACTACATCGGCGGCCGCATGCCCGAGCCTTTGCGCGATTGGCTCCGGCTGGCCGCGGCGCAGCGGGTGCGCCTGCTGGGCATCTGCACGGGCACCTTTGCCTTGGCCCAGGCCGATGTGATCGGGCCGCGCACGGTCTGTGTGCATTGGAATGTGCTGGACGCCTTCCGTGAGCGCTTCCCCCAGACCCGCGCGGTGGTCGACCGGCTATTCGTGGACGAGGGCGACCTGATTTCCTGCGCCGGCTCCACCGCCGCGATCGACCTGGGGCTGTACCTGGTGGCGCGCCATTGCGGCCGCGACAAGGCGCAGCAGGCCATGCGCCACATGATGCTGCAGGGGGTGCGGCCGGGCCGCGTGCCGCAGGCGCATTTCCGCACCGACCTGTCGGGCATCCAGGACCTGAGGGTACGTCAGGCCGCGCATTTCATCGAACAGCGCATCGATAATCCGCCGCCGCTGGACGCCATCGCGCGTTATGTCGGCGTGGGCCGGCGCCAGCTGGAAAGGGCATTCCGCCTGGCCACGGGCATGTCACCCATGGCGTTTCAACGGCAACTGCGGCTGGAATACGGCAGCTGGTTGCTGCTGAATAATGCCTGCAGTATCACGCAAATCGCGCTGGATTGCGGTTTCGCCGACGGCGCGCATTTTTCACGCGATTTTCGCGCGCATTTCGGGCAATCGCCGCGCCAGTATCAGCAGGCCCATGGCCGTCAGACCGCTGAACTGGACGGCGAAATCAGCGTCTTCCCCGCCTAGCCGCTGCGTTCGACACGGTCAGCCGCTGCTTTTAGTATGGACAGGTTCTGGCTTTCCGCCGGGAAGGAGACCTGCATGACCTACGACCTTTGGTATTGGGACGGTATCCCCGGGCGCGGTGAGTTCGTGCGCCTGGCGCTGGAGGCGGGCGGCATTCCGTACCGCGAACGCGCCCGCGAGCCGGGCGGCGACAACGCGTTGCTGAAAGACATGTTGTCCGACCGCAAGCATCCGCCATTTGCGCCGCCTTATCTGGTGGCCGGCAAAATGACCCTGGCGCAGACCGCGAATATCCTGCTGTTCCTGGGTGAAAAACACGGACTGGCGCCGGACACAGTGGAAGGACGCCTGTGGGTGAACCAATTGCAACTGACCATCGCCGATATGGTCGCCGAGGCGCACGACACCCACCACCCGATTTCCGCCAGTGATTATTACGAAGACCAGAAGGAAGAGGCCGCGCGTCGCGCCCGCTGTTTCCGGGAAGAGCGCATTCCGAAGTTCCTGGGGTATTTCGAACGCGCGCTGGCGGGACCGCACGCCTGGTTGGCGGGCGGTCAGCGCTGGACCTATGCGGATCTGTCGCTGTTTCATCTGGTCGACGGCCTGCTCTACGCGTTTCCCAAACGGATGGGGAGCCTGGCCGCAAAATTCCCCCACGTCATGGCCTTGCACCGGCGCGTGGCCGACCTGCCGGCCTTGCAGCCCTATTTCGCCAGTGGCAGGCGCCTGCCCTTCGGCGAAGGCATATTCCGCCATTACCGGGAGTTGGATGCGGAATAACAGACGGCCCCGACCGGCCAACGTTTTGGTCGGCCGTCCATCCGGCGCTGTTTTTATTCGCCGATTAAATAAATGGGGCCGCCATCGAGGCGGCTTCTTCATTATCGCGTCCGCCCGTTTTAAAAATAAGAGCCGGATTCGTATTAACCCTGGTTGGCGCTATGTGTTGAGGCATATATCGAAGTTGAATTAATCCTGAACTGACGAGTAATAAAGAAACCTCATGAAAATTTTTTCGGTAACCGCATCCCGAAAACATTGAGAACGCCTCATTTTTAGGATTAAATATTTTCGACTGGATACATTCTTTCGCTTTTCTGTATTCACTGACCTGCCGTCGCTGCAGTAGCGGCGGATATGCAGGTAAGCGTGTGCATGCGGCGCGGCGTGCACTGCCTGAATGTTGGGGCGCGCCATGCAGTCTGCTTCAGATAAGCCGCCGTTTCTTTATCCGTTTCAGAAACTCGTCCCATCCCCCTGGCAGGAGACGTCAACATGCAATGGCTTACCCTAAACCGCTTGCTCCGTGGAGAGCACGGCATGCAGAAAGCGGACCTGTATGGTCAGATCGCCGCCATTCATAAGGCACAGGCGGTCATTGAATTCGATCTCGAAGGCCATGTGCTGATGGCCAACCAGAATTTCCTGGACACCATGGGCTACGAACTGGACGAGGTGCTGGGCCAGCATCACCGGATGTTCGTTGACCCCGACGAGCGCGAGTCCGCGGAATATCTGGATTTCTGGCAACGGCTGGGCCAGGGCAATCATGACGCCGGGCGCTACCGCCGCATGCGCAAGGACGGCGCCGATGTGTGGCTGCAGGCCAGCTACAACCCGATTTTCGACAAGCGCAACCGCCCGTTCAAGGTAGTCAAGTACGCGACCGACATTACCGCACAGCAGCAGCGCCAGGCCGATACCGAAGGCCAGCTTGAGGCGATTTCCAAAGTGCAGGCGATTATCGAATTCGAATTGGATGGCACCATCATCCGCGCCAATGACCTGTTCCTGAATGCGGTGGGATACCGTGCGGACGAGGTCGAGGGACGCCACCACAGCATGTTTGTGCTGCCCGAAGAGGCGCGCAGTTCGGCTTATCAGGACTTCTGGCGCAAGCTGCGCAGCGGCCAGCACGATGCCGGTCAATATCTGCGCATAGGTAAAAATGGCCGCCAGGTATGGATAGAGGCCAGCTACAACCCGATTTTCGATGCCGAGGGGCGGCCGTTCAAGGTCGTGAAATTCGCCACCGATATTACCAAGCGGTTTACCGCCGCCCAGACCTTGCGCGTCGCGGTGCAAGGGCTGACCGAAAACGCCGAGCGTGCCAGCCAGGCCAATACCCTGGCGCAGGATGCCTGCAGGGTCGCCGAAGAGGGCGGCAAGACGGTGCAAGGTGTGGTTCGGACCATGAGCGCCATTACGGGCAGTTCCAAGCGCATTTCGGAAATCATCGGCGTGATGGATGGCATCGCGTTCCAGACCAATATCCTGGCGCTGAACGCCGCAGTCGAGGCCGCGCGCGCCGGGGCGCACGGCAAGGGTTTCGCGGTGGTAGCGGCGGAGGTGCGCAGCTTGGCGCAGAACAGCGCCGCGGCGGCCAAGGAAATCAAAGGCCTGATCACGACCTCCGTCGAGCAGATCGAAAGCGGCGCCAGCCAGGTCCAGTCTGCGGGTACGACCATGGAAGATATCGTGGCCTCGTCGCGCCGGGTCACCGAGATCATGGGCGAGGTAGTCGAGGTATCCCTGGCCCAATCGGGCAAATTGAGGGAAGTCACCGAAGACATCACGCAAATGACCGCCGAGGCCGCATCCGCCCTGCAAGCCGCCCACGAACTGCACGGCGCCGGGGCCTTGAAGAAGCCGGCGGTCAAACCGGTGGCCGCCTCACTGCGCGCCCGCCCCGCGGCCAACACGCCGATGCCGCCCAAACCCGTCCTGGAGTATGTGCGCTACTGAGCGCCGGGGCGGCGCCTGCCGCCCCAATGCGCTATAAATACGGTCTTGTTTGAACCCATCGGCCCAGGCAGGAAGCTTCCCGCCCGGGCCATGCTTTTTTTTGCGGCAGCGCTCAATGACCGAATCCGAAGCCCTGGCTCTTGCCACCCATCGCCACTACAAGGGCGGCCTGTACCGCTATGTGGATACCGCCCGTCATTCCGAGACGGAAGAGTCCATGGTGGTCTACGAGCATCTCTGGCCGTATGCGCGCGGCCTGTGGGTGCGACCGGCGGACCTGTTCTTCGGCCAGCTGACTGATGGTTCGCCGCGTTTCGCACCGCTGCGTCCGGCGTCGGAGTAGGCCGTGGCTTTTTACTACCGCAGAACGCGCCAGGCTGGCGCAACCACGCGTTCGTCAGCCGCTGCGCGCCCGCCTACCGCCGCCTTGTCGGCGGCACTGGACGCCTTGCGCGGCCCGTTCGTCGTGGCCGACCTGGAAACCACCGGCCTGTCGACGTCGACCTGCGAAATTCTGGAATTCGCCGCAGTGCGGGTGATTCCGGGCGGCACGGCTGAGCGGGAATATGCGCAGGTCGTGCGCACGCGCGGGGCGGTGCCGTCCTTCATCACGCGGCTGACAGGCATTACGCAGGCCGAGGTCGACCGCCAGGGCGTGCCGGTGGAGCAGGCCTTTGCGTCATTTCTGGAATTCGTCGAAGACCTGCCGGTGTTTTTCCATAACGCGTCGTTCGACCGCCGGTTTCTGGGCGCGGCCGCGCTGCAGACGGGCCTGCCGTTCGCCAACGCCACCCATTGCACACTGGCGCTGGCTCGGCGTGCGTGGCCTGAATTGCCGTCACACAAGCTGGATGTGCTGGCGCGGCATGTGGGGGCGTCCGAACCCACCCACCGGGCGCTGGCTGACGTGCGCACCACGGTCGCGGTCGCGCTGGCGGCCAGTTCGCGATTGGCCGCGGCCTGACGCCGGGGCGCCGCGGAGCCAACCATGTCAGACCTTGACCATATCAGGCAGGCGTTGCGCGCTTTCACCGCCAAGCGTGACTGGCAACGCTTTCACTCGCCCAAGAACCTGGCCATGGCCTTGTCGGGCGAAGCCGGCGAGCTGCTGGCGTTGTTCCAGTGGTTGACCGAGCAGGAATCGCGCCAACCGTCGGCCGCCCTGCTGGGGGACGCGGCCGACGAGATCGCCGACGTGCAGATGTACCTGGTGGCGCTGGCGGACCAGCTGGGCGTGGACATCGCGGCGGCGGTGGAGGCCAAGATGGCCAAGAACGCCCGGAAGTACCCTGCGGATCGATTCCGCGGCAGCGCGCGCAAGTATGACGATCCGCCCGACCGGGCCTGATCAGATCACTTTTTGTTCGTGGTGCACCTGGGGCGGTTCGACGAAGAAGCCCGCCACGAGCTTGCGCCATTCTTGAAAATCGGACGATTCCCGGAAGTCCACCATATGGTTTTCGACGGTTTCCCATTCCACCACCAGCGTGTAGCGCTGCGGCTGTTCGATGCTGCGGTACAGCGCCATGCCGTGGCAGCCCCGGGCCCGCAGAAAAAGCGGCTTGGCCTGCGCCACGCCGGCCTCGAACAGGGCTTCCTGGTCTTGGCGCACGTGGATGCTGGCGATCTCCTGGATCATGATGGTGTCTCCGGATGAAAGGGACCGGGCGGCGCCCGGCCGGGCGGAGTAGTATGGCTGAAAATTCCCCTCGCGTCGCCGGGCGGGCAGCAGCAAGCGCCCGCCGGCCTCCCGGCATGCCGATGAACCGACCCGTTGTCTCCCTGCCGCGCCTGATTGCCGCCCGCCTGTTGTGGTACGCCGCCGTTGGCGCGATCGCCGTCCTGGCGCTGGCTTCGCAAACCCAGTTCAGCGTGGCGGCGGTGCTGTCGGCCATCGCTATCTATATTCCCCTGTCCATGCTTGGCCTGCCGCTCATCGCCTGGCTGGGATTGCGCCGCGCCAACAGCGTCGCACCCCCGGGTCTGGCGCCGGTCTGGCCATGCTGGCTCGCCGGGGTAGCCGGCATGGCGCTGCTGGCCGGCTACCATCTGTCCGCCCGGCTGGAATTGGCCGAATGCGGCATGCTGTTGCTGCTCATCGCCATCGACCTGGCGCTGGTGCGCAGAGAGTCTGCTTGCCTGGCCGGGCATGTCGCCGCTTCCCGGCGCGGCTGATACCACTGCGTTCACGATACCGCCGTGCCCCCTCTTTTCTGACAGTCAGCCTAACGGCTATCGCCGCGCGGCCCGCCGCCGTGCGTGCTAGGGCAATTGTGCGAGAGCGCCGCTGGCGTTTCCATCCTAAGAGCTGAGATGCGCCGCAGCAATCGTGCGCGGCGCGATTCGCTCGTCATCCTTACGCATGGGGCGCGCGGCGATGCCCGCAGATTCCACGACATCTTTTACGTCTTCCTGCCCACTCTCTTGGGACCGATCGCCCGTTTAACCGATATCGACATCCTTAGTGCGGCGCAATCATTCCGTACCAATACAAAAGTCCCACGCGCCATGTTGCCGCAAGGATGCACTGCGTCGGGGTGGTAAAGGTCCGCGCCGGTCGGCCACCGGCACCTGTTCATCCGCATGAAACGGATCAGGAGGAGCTCAAATGAAAAAGCTCGCAGCAGTCGCAACTTTGTCCCTCGTCGCGTTCTCCGCCTATGCCAGCGGGCCGAGCCCGAGCATTTCCGCTTCGGGACATGTCGGCACCATCACCGGTACCGTCTCGTCGGTGTCCACAGGCACTTCGGTGGTATCGACGCAGATCAACGGCTATGGCTCATCGAGCCAGACGTCGTTCGGCGAGACCGGCGGTGTCGCCAGCGCAGGCGGTACCTTCGATAAGGACGGCACCAATGTGGTGACCAGCACCCGGCAGTACGCCACCAGCGAAACCTACGGCCATATCACCGGCAATGCGCCGATCATGGTGGGCGACAGCGTCGCCAACGGCGGCGCCACGTTCGGCAGCACCACCACGAACGCGTCGGCGACGGGCTCGTTCAATGCGGGTGCGATCGGCGCCACCGCGTCGATCCACGGCATCGGTCCCGTGGGCGGTATGGGCGGCTTCGGTCACTGAGCAGCAGGCAATCCGGACGGCCTCGGCCGTCCGGCTGGAGGACATCATGAAAACCATTGCGCTTGCCTTATCCCTGTCGTTGTCGCTGGTGGCGTTCTCGGCCAGCGCGCAGACCAGCACTTCCGCCTCGACCACATCGGCGTCGTCGGGGTCCACCAACGCGGGCAACAACCAGGGTATTACGCTTAACTCCAACAACAGCGGCTCCAGCACGCTGCGTACCGCGCCGCCGATCGGTGCACAGAGTTTCTACGGGTCGTTCTCGTCCGACAGTTGCATGGTGTCGGCCGGCGGTGGCGGTTCGGTCGTGGGGTTCGGCATGAACGTCGCGTTTCCCGTCGAAGACACCAAGTGCAGTCTGCGCCGCAACTTCGAACGGACGATGCAGGCGGCCGCTTCCACCAAGGATCCGGACCGCTCGCGCAGGCTGGAAACCGCCGCGGTCGATATCCTGTGCCAGACCGACGACCGCACCAAGGCCGCGCTGACCGCGCAAGGCTTATGCACCAATCCGTCATTGACCACCGCGGACCACCGGTTCGAGAACCCGAACGTCGCGCAGACCGCGCCGGCAGGGGCTCCGCAAGCGCAGTACGCGCCGGCCCAGCCGCCGATGCAAAGCGCCCAATATGCGCCGGCGCCCGCGCCCGCCTCCGCGCCCATGGCGCAGGCCTATCCCGTGCTGTCCGTGCAGAACACCATGTCGAACTCGCCGCCGCTGCGCAATCCGCGCATGGATCGGCAGGGGCTGGTGGACTTCTATTCGCCGGGTTGAGATCGTGACCGGCGAACGCAATTCCTGGGGCTCAGGGCGTGGCGGCGGGCGCAGCCGCGGCGCCCGGGCCTGCGGCCGAGGGCGTGGCGGGCGGTTGCAAGGCCGCGGCTGGCGGCGCGGAGGCCAGCAGCATGGTGGGCGGCGAGGACACCTCCAGCCCGGCCTCGTGCAGCCGCTGCAGCAACGTGAACAGCAAGGCGCTGCGCACGCCATACGCCGAGCGGGGCGAGGACACATAGCCTTTGGCGTTGAACACCAGGTTGCCGCCATCGATGCCATCCAAAAACACATTGGGCGCCGGCGTGTCCAGCACGTCCTCGTGGTCGGCGAACGCTTGCAGGATCAACTCGCGCACGCGCTGCGCATCGGTTGACAGCGGCAGGGGCAGCTTGATCTGCACCAGGCCCAGCGGATTCGAGCGCGTCACGTTGCGCACCGTCTTGGTCACGAATTCCGAGTTCGGCACGATCACCGTCGAACGGTCGCCCATCTGGATTTCCGTTGCCCGCACATTGATGCGCAGGATGTCGCCTTCGACGCCACCCAGCGACACCCAGTCGCCGACCTTGACCGGCCGCTCGGCCAGCAGGATCAGGCCCGAGACAAAGTTCTGCACCACTGCTTGCAGACCGAAACCGATACCCACCGACAACGCGCTGGCGATCCACGCCACCCGTTCCAGGCCGATGCCGGCGGCTGACAATGACAACGCCACCGCCAGCACGAAGCCGGCATAGCCGAACAGCGTCGCGGCCGACAGCTGCATGCCCGGATCCAGCTCGGTGGTCGGCAGGTAGCGGTTGGACAGCCAGCGCTTGAGCACTTTCACGCTCAGCAGCGACAGCCCCAGGACCATCAGCGCCTGCAGTACCGCGCCCGGGCGGATGTTCGCTTCGCCGATGGCCAGCCCCTTGCGCAACTGGTCGAAACGCTGCAATAGATCCATCGGCCCCTCGCCGAAGGGGGCCAGCAGCAGGATCACGGCCAGCAGGCCCACCGCCACCCGGCCCAGGCCCGACAGCAGCACCGCTGCCTGATCGCGCAGGCTGGGGCCTTCGTTGTCGTCGCGATGCGAGGTGCCCAGCAACGTGCTGAAGCCGTCCTCGATCAAGGTGGACAGCAAATACGCCGATGCCAGGATGATCACTACCCAAAGCACTTGCTTGGTCAGAAAGCTGCCAAAGGCCACATAACCCGCCAGCAGGCTGGCCAGGCTGACCACCAGCACCGTGCCGATCGCGGTCAGCAACAGCGAGATCCAGAAGGGCGTGGGCGCGGCGTCTTCCTGCTGCGCCTGGCGGCGCAGCCGACGGCCGATGGACAGCGTGATCGCCATCGTCACCATCACGAACACCGCGACGATGCCGGTCAGCGTGATCGTCGTGGTCAGGCTGGCGTTCAGCAGTACGGGCAAGCGCTCGGCCAGCCAGATCATCACGACCAGCACGCCCAGCGTGCCAGGCAGCCAGCGCAGGCGTTGCGCTACGGCGTCGGTGATCGGGGGCAGCCGCCAGGACGGCCGGTTGGTCGATATCAACGCGTAGCCCAGGCCGGACACATAGCCGCCAAAGCAGACCGTGGCCACCAGATTGGCCAGCAGCGCGCCGGTGCTCTCCGAGAGCTGCGAATTCCAGTCCAGGCCGGCGTGGATCAGCACGGCGATGATGCCGGGCGTGGCCACGGCCAGCGTCAGCAACGCCACCGCCAGGAAAGAGCGGCGCAGGCGGCCGGGCGGCACGCGGGTCGCCGTGATCCGCAACAGCAGGCGGCCGATCCAGATGCGCAGCGCGATCACCAGGGCGGCCACCGTGGCCACCAGCAGCCAGCCCCACTTCGGCGTCTGGCCGACCGCGGTCATGATGTCGTCGCGCAACGCCACCAGGCGTTCCAGATCGCCGGGAAACTCTTCGCGAAACTCCGCCCAGAACTGGCTGGACAGGAACGAGTCGCGCCGTTCGCCCAGGCGGGCCTGGAACTGCGTGCGGCGCAAGCCCGAGATCTGCTCGGCCGTCTGCGCGGCGTCGACCGACAGCAGCCGCGCCAGCTTGATCTGCGCGTCCAGCGCGCGGCTGGTTTTCTCCAGCTGCATACGCTGCGCCGCCACGTCGGGCGCTTCCTTGACGCCGTCGGGCGGCGCGCCCAATTCGCTCAGGCGCGCGGTGACGCTGGTCAATTGCGGGGTCAGGGCGTCCGCGGCGGTGTCGGCCTTGGATTGGATGTCCAGGGCATCGCCGCGCTGCTTGAGCAAGTTGGCGTCATCGGTTTCATCGGGAACGCGCTTGCGGATATCGTCCAGCTGCTTGCGGGCGGCAGCCAGCGAAGCTTCGGTATCGCCGGGCGCGGCCGGCGCCGCGGCAAACGCGGGGCCCAGGCAGCACATCAGCAAGAGGGCGGCGATCAGGGCGGCAAGGGAAAGGGCGGGCGACCGGGCGGCGCGCACTGGCGGGTGTTGCGGGTTTGGAGTCATTTTTCTTGGGGCGATTTGCTCGCGTCGAGGCGGCAGCATAACAAGCCGCGGATGGGGCCGTTGCAACAAAAACTCAGCTGCGTCCCTGTTAGTTCTGGCCAGGACCAGGCGGCGCAGGCCGGGGGGCAGACAGGCAAATAAGGGTCGGATGCCTGTTGGCTATTCGTCAGCTTTCAACGGGGTGGCCCGGCCGCCCGCCGAGGCTTGCCCAGCACCGCGTCGCAGACCTCCAGCCAGGCGCGAGCGGCGTAAGACAAATAGCCGGATTGCTGCCAGATATGGCCCACTTCCCATTGCAGCCCTGACTTGGCCAGTTTGGCGGTGCTCAGGCCGCGCGTCTTCATCCGCTGCACCAGCGGTTCCGGCAGCAACGCCGCACCCAGGCCCGCCGAAGCCATCGCCACCAGGAAATCCCAGTGCGCGCTCTGGGCCGCGACGCTGGGTTGCAAGCCGGCATCGGCAAAGGCCTGCCGCAAGCGCCGCGTCATGGCGAAGTCGTCGGTGGGGATCAGGAGGCGGGTATCGCGTAGTGCGCTGAGCGGCAGCGACGTCTTGCCGGCCCAGGGAGTGTCGGGCGGCCCGATCACGCAGATGGGGTAGCTGCCGAAGGCCCGCGCGGCCAGGCCGCTGTCGGGCGCCACCGGCAGGATGGTGGCGCCGACTTCCAGCTCGCCGCCGGCGACCAGATCCTCGACCGCGCGTCCGGTGCCCTCGCGCAGGGTCAGGTGTATGCCGGGGTGCAGTTCCCGGAAGCGTTTGACCACAGGCGTGAACAGCAGATTGATCATGGGCGGAATGCCGACCTCCAGCGAGCCTCGTTGCAGGTCGGCAGTCTGGCGCATTTCCTCGGTCAGCTGGCGCATGGTTTCCAGCACCTGCAGACCACGTTGATACATCACGCGTCCCGTGTCGGTGGGCCGCGCCGTGTGGCCATCGCGCACCAACAGCGCGGTGCCGGCTTCCTCTTCGAGCTGGCGGATCATCTTGCTGACCGTGGACTGCGTCACGAACAGCGCCTTGGCCGCCTGCGTGAAGCTGGCATGCCTGACCGTTTCCACGAAATAACGCAGGGCGCGCACGTCCAAGGGCGATCTCCTCGCGCAGGGCGCGAAACATTCAATCAATGAAAAAAACGACTGGATTGAATGATTTTAAGTCATTACGAGATTTTGCTTGGCCTTCCTATACTGCGAAAAAAATCTGGAGACACCATGCATTTCGACCGTATCCGCCATCCGGGGCTGCACGCCAGGATCACCTCCGCCGAACAGGCGGCGCTGCTGGTCCAAGACGGCATGACCGTCGGCATGAGCGGCTTCACCCGCGCCGGAGACTGTAAGTCCGTGCCTGCGGCCCTGGCGAACCGGGCCGGGCGCGAACCCTTGTCGATTACGCTGATCACCGGCGCCTCGCTGGGCCACGATACCGACAAGATGCTGGCGCAGGCCAATGCGCTGGCGCGCCGCATGCCGTTTCAGGTCGATACCACGCTGCGCCGCAAGATCAACCAGGGCGAGATCGCTTTCATCGACCAGCACCTGTCCGAGACGGCGGAGCAACTGCGCGCCGGCCACATCGGGCCGATCGACGTCGCCATCATCGAGGCCGCCGCCATCACGGAAACCGGCGCCATCGTGCCGACCATGTCTGTCGGCAATTCGGCGTCGTTTGTCCAGCAGGCGCGTACGGTCATCATCGAGCTGAACCTGGGCGTGCCTGCCGCCATCGAAGGCCTGCATGACATCTACGTCCCTACCGACCGGCCCGGCCGCGAGCCCATCGGCCTGGTGTCGGCGAATCAGCGCATCGGCCAGCCGTTCATCCAGGTCGACCCCGACCGGATCGCCGCCATCGTCATCACGCAAGAGCCGGACAGCCCGTCCAATGCCTTGCCGCCGGACGCCGAAACCCATGCCATCGCGGCGCACATCAACACCTTCCTGCGCGGCGAGGTCGATGCCGGGCGCCTGAGCAATTCGCTGCTGCCGCTGCAAGCCGGCATCGGCACCATTGCCAACGCCGTACTGCACGGGTTTGAATCGTCGGACTTCGATGGATTGACGATGTATTCCGAAGTGCTGCAGGACAGCGCCATCGAACTCTTGGACCAGGGCAAGCTGGCGTTCGCCTCGGCCTCTTCCATCACGGTGTCCAAGCCCGTGTACGAAAAGATCCTGGCCAACATCGAGCACTACCGCGACCGCATCGTGCTGCGTCCGCAAGAGATCAGCAACGCGCCGGAAATCGTGCGCCGCCTGGGCATCATCGCCATCAATACGGCACTGGAATTCGATCTGTACGGCAACGTCAACTCCACCCACGTCGGCGGTACCCACATGATGAACGGCATCGGTGGCTCGGGCGACTTCGCCCGCAACGCCCACCTGGCGATCTTCGTGTCCAAGTCCATGGCCAAGAACGGCGACATTTCCAGCGTCGTGCCGATGGTCTCCCATGTGGACCACACCGAGCATGACGTTGACGTGTTGGTCACGGAATGCGGCCTGGCCGATCTGCGCGGCCTGGCGCCACGCGAACGCGCCCGGGCCATCATCCGGCACTGCGTACATCCGTCGTACCGCGATGCGTTGCAAGACTACTTCGACAGGGCTTGCCAACGTGGCGGCCAGACGCCGCATCTGCTGGAGGAAGCCTTCTCCTGGCATCAGCGCTTCAACGAAACGGACAGCATGCGCGTGGCCCCGTCCGCCGAGCGCAGAGTTGCCTGACGCCCGCGCGGGTTAACCGCCGCCGCAGTTTGGGGTAAAGCCGGGCCGCTTTACCCCTTATTTTCTTGCGCGGCTTGGGCGGCCTGGTGACGCGCAGGCGTCACCAACGTCTTGCTGGACCGCTCCAGTTCATCGCGCAGCCATTGCTTGAACGCCACGAGCGGCGCCCAATCCCGCAGGCTGGGCCGGTACACCAGGTGATAAGTCTGCGCCTGTTCGTAATGCACGCTGATTGGGGATACCTGCACCAGCCTGCCCGCGCAGATGGCGTCGGCCGCCAGCAATTCGCGCCCCAGCGTAATGCCCAGCCCCTGTTCCGCCGCCTGCAGCATCATGCCGGCGTCATTGAAGGTTGCTACCGGCGTGACCGGCACCCGCAGGCCCGCCGCGGCGAACCAGTGCTGCCACATGTCCCGTTCGCCCAGCAGCGGCTGGCGTGCCAGTGTCTCGGGCGTATTGTCGGGCAGGGCCCGCGCCGTCTCGGGCGATGTCAGGGCGATCAGCGGCAGCGGCATATCGAACAGCGGTTCGGATTCGACGCCAGGCCAAGGCCCTCGGCCAAATCGCAACGCGGCATGGAAACCGTCGCGCAGCAGGTCCACGACCTGTTGAGATGTTTCGATCTCCAGCGACAGGCCCGGGTGTTGGGCATGCCAGCGCGCCATGCGGGGCAACAGCCAACGCTGCGCAAACGACGGCAGCACCGACACGCGCATCCGCTGCGCGCTGCCGCTGGCCGCGGCGGACGCCGCCATCAGTCCCTCGTCCAGCAACGCCATGGCGCTCTGCACACTGCACAGCAGCGCCGCGCCGGCGGCATTGAGTACGATGCCACGCCCGCTGCGCTCGAATAACGGAAAACCCAATTGCTCTTCCAATCCCTTGATCTGCTGGCTCACCGCGCTGTGCGTCAGGTGCAGCCGGTCAGCTGCCGCGCGCAGGTTTTGCAGTTCGGCAACGGCACGGAAGGCGGGCAGGGTGTTCAAGGGCAGGCGCATGGGGGGAATTTCGGCGAGGTGAATGGTGATTGGTTAGGTTAACTGACCGTAATGGGTAAAACAATTCGATTTTCAGTCGGGTATTGGGCGAATACGCTTACCAAAACGGATAAAGCCAAGGAGCCTGATCATGTCCGCGCAAACCTGCCTCTCGATTTCCTCGCCGCTTGGTGCCGCGACCAGTGCCGCGACCGGCGCGTCGGGTACGGCCCGCTCGCAGCCGGCTTCCCCCGCCGCCACGCCGGCAACCGCGGCGCCCACCGTCGTCCCCGCTCATGCCGAGCCGCAAGGCCTGTCGCGCGGCGGTATCTTCAGCCGCCTTTGGCGCGCTTATCGCCAGCGGCGGGCCGAGGCTGTCCTGCGCAACCTGGCGAACGAAATGGACGCCCATATGCTCAAGGACGTAGGTGCCCCGCAATGGCTGGTCAACGAAACCACCTGCGAACAGGCGCTGAAGCGGATCACCTCCATCGATAGCCTTCGTTGGTGAGCATCTGCTCCGCTGGCGGCCAACGGCCAAATCGGCGTTCTTGCCGTCGTCTCCGATGTAGATGGGGGCGGCATGTTGCTGCTATCTATATAGACGACTATCTATAGGAGACTCCCCGTAGAAGACTCCCTGTAGAGGATTCCCTGTAGAGGATTCTCCATAGGGCCGCTTGTCTGCGGGAACGGTGGCCTTGTCTATATAGAGAGAGCACGAGAGCCTCCTTGCGGGGAGCAGGTCACGCCCTCCTGGGAGAGCTCCGCGATAGAGACCATCGTCTGAAGGACGCTTCCATGGACAACCTGCCTTCTACTATATAGCCAGCGCATCCATATATAGAGAGCACTTCCACGGGGCGCTCTGTAGAGCACGCCCCTGGAGGTGGGAGCCTCAATAGAGAACATCCGCCATGCTCAGCCGAAGCGCGCTTCGGCTGAGCATGGCTTGCGCGCTGTCGGCTCTCTAGCGTTCTCCTCTGCCGCCCCTTCCTTGGAGGCTGCTACCGGCAGTGCCAAGCGCCGGCCGAATCGGCCTGAAGGCAAATACGCAGGTTTTTGCTTCCGGCGCGTGACAAGCCGAAATTCTGTGCTATAGTCTCGCTCCTTCGCAGTTCAAGCAGTTTTTGAACCGCGAAGCCAAGCAAGTGCAACGGGCCGGGACGCAAAAGCGAACGGGTCTGCCGCAGGGCTCCAAGGCGATGAATTGGTCAGCAGTGTGTGACCGGATTCTCGAACCAGCAGTCAGCGGGTTTTGCAAAAGACGGTGCAAATCAGGCAGAAGCCAGTTGCACAATCTGCAAAAATTGTGCTATAGTCTTGGGCTTGGCTGG
>NZ_JAELTJ010000757.1 GCF_016428805.1 Achromobacter sp. ASV32 | reverse complement strand
CCCCCCCCCCCCCCCCCCCCCCCCCCCCCCCCCCCCCCCCCCCCCCCCCCCCCCCCCCCCCCCCCCCCCCCCCCCCCCCTTTTTAAACCACAAGACGGCATACGAGATCGGTTATTAGGTCTCGTGGGCTCGGAGATGTGTATAAGAGACAGGATGTGTACGGGATGTCTCTGTTGGGAGCGTCACAGTTTGCGCAAAGCCTTGCCAGCTGGCATCGGCCGTCGTCCAACCTCGTTAGCCAGGGTTACGTCCTGTCTCTTATACACATCTGACGCTGCCGACGACGATGCGGTTGTGGAGGTGTCGGTGGGGGGCGGGGCGTTAAAGAAGGGGGGGGGGGGGGGGGGGGGGGGGGGGGGGGGGGGGGGGGGGGGGGGGGGGGGGGGGGGGGGGGGGGGGGGGG
>NZ_JAELTJ010000756.1 GCF_016428805.1 Achromobacter sp. ASV32 | reverse complement strand
ACGTCTACAGCAGCTCCGAACGACGAGTCACTACCAGTGCACAGATCTGGGCAGCGTCTTTCCTCGGCCGCAAGGACATCCCGCAAGAGTTCATCACTATTCGCAAGGACCTTCTCGACGACTCCAACGCCGCCAAAGACGAGACTGACAAGGTTAAGAAGAAGCTCAAGGGTTTGTTACGCAAAGGAAACGAGCGCCCTGCTCAATTTGCTTGGCCTGAAAACATGCCCGAGCCATCCGAGGTCCAGACCCGAGTCGTGCAGGTGATGAACTTCCATCGGCGTGTGATGCAAGACGACTACGGCAAGCTCTACGGCGGAGCTGCCACGTCCCTCGGGACTATTTCGAACCCTAGTACGGAAAAACTGACCGCTGAGGGATCTAGCACATCTCTCTCGTCTTC
>NZ_JAELTJ010000755.1 GCF_016428805.1 Achromobacter sp. ASV32 | reverse complement strand
CTACAATACAACAGCAAAAGTCTATTACAAGATTCTCAGGCACCCAAGTCAAATACAAACTTTACATTCCCCTAACGAAAAAAAACAAAACACATTCCTGCAGAAAACAATGACTGTCCAAATTCGCCGCGAATCACCCTCAGACGCCACCCAAATCCACAACCTCACCCGCGCCGCATTCCCGTCCCCGCTCGAAGCCAACATTGTCAAAGCTCTCCGTGCCGCCAACAGTCTCACCCTCTCCCTCGTGGCAGTCGTCCTCGACGACACCATCACAGCCCCCCCAGAATCCTCCTCATCACTCATTGGCCATGTCGCTTTCTCGCCCGTAACAATCGCCCCAGCCTGCGGCACGGGCGCGGGCCAGTGGGTCGGCCTCGGTCCCGTCTCCGTCCTCCCGTCC
>NZ_JAELTJ010000754.1 GCF_016428805.1 Achromobacter sp. ASV32 | reverse complement strand
ACGCACCCTAATCAGGCCGTGTGTCTTCAAACTTTTCGCTTGTACTTACGTCAGCGTCTTTTCTGACAAATCTTGTTCTTTTAGTTTGTACAAGACAAAATGCCAGTAGTCGTAGATGTGCCAGTAGATGAGTTTTGGTGCCACAAATGGACACAGATCTGCGGTTCTTGCGGTGGGCATCTCACTTGCATTACGCTATCCCGGATCAGGACGTACGCGGCGCGGCAAACCACGAGAGCCCTACCTCGTATAACGTTTCTCCATGAAGACGAGACGTGCCTGTTATCTTTACCGGCTTTTGCCCTAACAAGATAACTTGACCTCCTATGCTCATTCTGCTCTGAGAGCGCTGAGAGTTTTTTTCCATTGAAAGACTGCAAAAGGACTGAAGATGTCAATGAAG
>NZ_JAELTJ010000753.1 GCF_016428805.1 Achromobacter sp. ASV32 | reverse complement strand
CCCCCCCCCCCCCCCCCCCCCCCCCCCCCCCCCCCCCCCCCCCCCCCCCCCCCCCCCCCCCCCCCCAAACAATTTTTTTTAATGATACGGCTACCACCGAGTTCTACACAACCGCATCGTCGTCGGCAGCGTCAGATGTGTATAAGAGACAGGTCTGATTCCGCACCCTCAACATCATCTCCCACGCTCGACTTCCAAAGTTTCATAGAGTTGGCGAGAGCAACAGCTCGGGCCAGGAGGAACGGTAGCGTCTGTCTCTTATACACATCTCCGAGCCCACGAGACCTAATAACCGATCGCGTATGCCGTATTCTGAGTGAAAAGGGGGGGGGGGGGGGGGGGGGGGGGGGGGGGGGGGGGGGGGGGGGGGGGGGGGGGGGGGGGGGGGGGGGGGGGGGGGGGG
>NZ_JAELTJ010000752.1 GCF_016428805.1 Achromobacter sp. ASV32 | reverse complement strand
CCCCCCCCCCCCCCCCCCCCCCCCCCCCCCCCCCCCCCCCCCCCCCCCCCCCCCCCCCCCCCCCCCCCCCCCCCATTTTCCCTCACCCCCCCCCCCCCCCCACCCCCACAACCGCATCGTCGTCGGCAGCGTCAGATGTGTATAAGAGACAGCTGAAATCGTGGCCGATGCGGGTGAGCAGCAGGCTGCAGATTGCAAGGCCGGCGGCGTCCAGGCGGACCGTGCCGCTGGACTGCAGATCGGCGCCCGGACTGTCTCTTATACACATCTCCGAGCCCACGAGACCTAATAACCGATCTCGTATGCCGGGTGCTGCGTGAAAATGGGGGGGGGGGGGGGGGGGGGGGGGGGGGGGGGGGGGGGGGGGGGGGGGGGGGGGGGGGGGGGGGGGGGGGGGGGGGGG
>NZ_JAELTJ010000751.1 GCF_016428805.1 Achromobacter sp. ASV32 | reverse complement strand
CCCCCCCCCCCCCCCCCCCCCCCCCCCCCCCCCCCCCCCCCCCCCCCCCCCCCCCCCCCCCCCCCCCCCCCCCAGTTTTTTTTTCCCCGTCCCCCTCCTACATCAAAACAACCGCATCGTCGTCGGCAGCGTCATATGTGTATAAGAGACAGTAACTATGTGACATCCCCATATACAGAGTACAGGCTTTTTTTTTTTTTAGCTCGTGCAGCCTGTACGTCCGTACCAGCCTCCCCAACCTCTAAGCAAGGCTGTCTCTTATACACATCTCCGAGCCCACGAGACCTAATAACCGATCTCGTTTTCCGTCATCTGCTTGACAAAGGGGGGGGGGGGGGGGGGGGGGGGGGGGGGGGGGGGGGGGGGGGGGGGGGGGGGGGGGGGGGGGGGGGGGGGGGGGGGG
>NZ_JAELTJ010000750.1 GCF_016428805.1 Achromobacter sp. ASV32 | reverse complement strand
TCAGTGTATCCGGCCCGGAAAATGATAATGTTGTGGAAGACACGCCCTGTAGTGTGAATGGCAAGTCGCGCAGCAATCCGGCTTCCGGTGGGTTAATTTCCGCATAGTTGTTTGCCAGCAATGTTGATTTCAGGGTTACGTCTCTTCCCTGGCCCTCACCCTGGTTCTTTCCTTCGCGGAATGGAAAAGTCTTTAAGCCTTCGCGATGAAACGCCTCCTTAAACTGTCCCTCATCATGTTTTGGTGCTTGAGGAGAGGTTCTTGGCTGTTCCTTGCCCTGGCGTTTCATTGCATCGCGGCTAATCGCCTCGCGGTAATTGGGCGCTGACGGCTTGACCGGGCTCAGAGGCAGTGGTTCGCTAGGGTCCGGAGAATCAGCTAGCTGGTAAAGGAGGCTGTCTCT
>NZ_JAELTJ010000076.1 GCF_016428805.1 Achromobacter sp. ASV32 | reverse complement strand
GACACTGGTCATGCGCGCCGCGTGAGCCACTCTTGGCGCGCCTGATCAAGACGCGCTATCGACAACTTGCAATGCATAGACAGAAAGTACCGAACAAAACCGGTCGATCTGTCACTCATGCATAGACTGCGCGCAAGGTTGCGCGCGGCCCCCGCCCAGATGCCGCCCGTGAACGCTCCCTATCGTCCAGAAGGATTGCTTGCCCGCCCGCTCTACGCCCGCGTCGACGCGGGCGCCGTGGCCCATAACCTCGCCCGCCTGCGCGCGGCGCTGCCCGCCGGCGCGCCGCGCCTGTGGGCCACCGTGAAAGCCGATGCCTACGGTCACGGCCTGGCGCGCGTGCTGCCCGCGCTGCGCGACGCCGACGGGCTGGCCGTGCTGCATCTGGATGAAGCCCGCGCCTGCCGCCGGCTGGGCTGGCGCGGCCCCGTGCTGGTGTATGGCGGGCTGTATTCGCAGGCCGACACGCTGCTGCTGGACACGCCGGGCCTGCACCTGGTCATCACCCATGCGGCGCAGTTGCAATGGCTGGCGCAATCGCCGGCCGCCGAGCGGCCCGCGGTGTGGCTGCGTTTTGCGGGCGATATCCATCACACCGGTTTCAGCGCCGACGACTACCGGCCGGCCTTCGAGCTGGCCACCGGGTTGGCCGCGCGCGGCCTGATCGGCGAGGTCGGCCACCTGAATCACTACGCCCGCGCCGACGAGGCCGACGGCGTGGCCGATGCCGACACGTTGTTCCGCCAGGTGATCCATGGCCTGCCAGGCCCGGTGTCCACCAGCAATTCCGCCGCGGTATTGCGCCATGGCGTCCTGGCCGCGGGCACCCAGTGGGTACGGCCGGGCCTGGCGCTGTATGGCGCCAGTCCGTTCGCCGACCGCAGTGCGTCCGATCTGGCGCTGCTGCCGGCGATGTCGCTGCATTCGCAGGTGGTAGGCATTCAACGCGTCAAGGCCGGCGCCGGCGTCGGCTACAGCGGCGCCTTCCAGGCCGCCGAACCCATGGACGTGGGCATCGTGACTTGCGGCTATGCCGACGGCTATCCGCGCCATGCCCCCACCGGCACGCCGGTGGTGGTGGCCGGCACGCGCACCCGCCTGCTGGGCCGCGTATCGATGGACATGATGGCGGTGGATCTGGGCCCCGTGCCCCAGGCGGTCATCGGTTCGCCCGTCACGCTGTGGGGCGCGGATGGCCTGCCGGTGGAAGAAGTGGCCTCATCCGCGGGCACGATCGCCGCAGCGTTGCTGACGGGCCTGTCGGCCCGGGTGCCGGTAGCCCAGGCCGGCGCGGGCCCCGCACGCTGAATGACGGCGCCCACGCACGGCGGCGCCACGCTCAAGCCTGCCGCGGCTCGCGACGCCGCAGCCTGTACGCCGCGCCGCCCGCGGGCGGCGCAGGCCGCTGTGTCAGGCGGTCTCTTCGCGCGGCCTGGCCGGCGCGAACAACAGGAACAGCAAGGTGGCGCACAGGTAGATCACGCCCGTCGCCGCCAGGCCCGCGCCCATGCCGGCGGCGCCGAACATCGCACCGACCACCAGGGGCCCGGCCATCTGACCCAGCTTGTCGGCGGCGCGCATGACGCTGGTAGCGCCCGCCGCGCCGTAGCGTTGCACGTCGGGCAACGCCAGCATGTAGGGCGATTGCGAAGCGCCGGCAAAGCAGCTGGCCAGCGCCAACAGCAGCACCGCGGCCGCGGCGGCCAGCAGGCCACTGTTGAAATACAGGCCCAGCATGCCGATGCTGCCCACCAGGCCGCCCAGCACGATCCAGCTTTTCTTGATATGGCTGCGATCCACCACGCGGCCCATCAGCGGCCCGACGTAGATCACGCACAGGCCATAGATCATCAGCACGCGGCCAATGCTGGAGGCGGCCACGCCCTCGGCTTCCAGGTACAGCGGCAACGCAAAAGACAGCAAGCCGACCTGCGCAATGGAAAACGGAATCACGCTGCCCACCAGCAACAAGCCGAAGTCGCGCGAAAACAGCAGCTTCAAGGTATCCGAGAGATGCGCGCGGGCGCGCCCCGCGGTCTGCGCGGCCAGCCTGCGGCCGCGGTCCATGTAGGGGCGCATCAGCACCAGCACGCCGGCCAGCGGCATCGCCAGCATCACCGCGCCCACCGCGAACACGGCGCGAAAGCCCACCTGTTCCATCAGCATCGCGCCCACCGCCGCGCCGGACAGGTGGCCGGCGAACAGGCCCGCGATCACGCCTGTCATGTTGCGGCCACGGTATTGCGGCGGGCTGCGGGTCACGATGAAACCCTGCAGGCCCATCCAGGTCAGGCCGTAACCCAGGCCGACCAGGCCGCGCGCGGCACTGAACATCAGCAGGTTGGTGGCGGCCGCGCAGGCCAGCATGCCCGCGGCGGACACGCCCAGGCCGGCCAGCACCGGCACCTGCCAGCCCTTGCGGTCGGTCAGCCGGCCCGCCAGCAGCGAGGTCAGCAAGCCGCAGCCCATTTCCACCGAGATCGGCAGCGCCAGCAACAGATTGGCAGGCAGGTCCAGGCCGCCGGCGGACAGGCTGCGCGCATACAGGGGCAGAAAGCCCAGCGGCAAGGCCCAGGCGAACAGGAAGCCGAACATCACCGGCCGCGCGATGCGGCCCACTTCGGACTCGTCGTCCGGTCCGATGCGCGTGCCGTCCGGCAGCGTGGCGCGCGCGGCGAACGCGCGGTTCATCAGCAGCGACAACAGCAACAGCATTTCAATCGCGGCCACCAGCGCCACGGCCACCACCGTGACGGCATCGAGCGCCCGGCTGCGAACGCCCGCGGCGATCACATCGCCCGACAGCCGCAACACCAGGTCGCCGTGCGCCTTCGGGTTGGCCAGCGCGGCGCCCAGCGGCAATACCAGCGTCAGGTCGTCGGGTTGCGGACGGGCCTGCGGCAGGCGCGACACGTCCAGCGGCCCGCGCGCATCGGCGCCGTACAGCACGCGACCGTCGCGGTCGGCCAATTCGATCTGGGCCACGGCCGGGAAAGTGCCGGCCAGACGCGAAAACGGCGCGTCCACGCCGCGCAGGCGATCGACTTCGAGCCCGTAGCCCAGCACGCGGTTCAGGTCGCGCTGCAAGCCCTCGGCGAGCAGCCCCACGTTATTGCGCGTGACCTCCAGCCAGCCGCTGCGGAAGGTAGAGATGGTATAGGCCGCGTACACGCCCTGGGCCAGCACCAGCGCCAGCAGCGGCACCACGAAACGGGCTCGCCCCCCCGCCGCCAGCGAGGTCAGGGGCACCACATACTTGAAGACCGCGGCCAGCCCCAGCCCGACCAGCACCGTCACGATCAGCAGCACCTGCAGGTTGTCGACGATGAGCCGGCGGCTCGCTTCGCCATCCTTGGCGGCGGACAGCACCACGGCGCCCACCGCCTTGCCGCCCGCGGCGGTCAGCGGCACGGCGACCGTCACGCGGTCATCGGCAACCCCGACCAGCGCACCGGAGCCGCGCCGCGTCAGTCCGGGGCCGGGGGCACCGCGCGTGTCCAGCGTGCGGGCCAGGTGAGCGGCGTCTTCGGGCAGCTCGCCTTGCATGGCCAGGGTCTGGCCATCGGCCAGCAGCACCGCTGCGCCCTGCAGATCACGCGAGCCCGCGACACCGTCGCGCAACGTATCGCGCAGGCCGAAATATTGTTCAAGCGGCTTGCCCAGGCGCAGGCCGTTCTCGATGTTGCCGGCGACGCGGCGCGCCACCACTTCGACGCGGTCGGCGGTGGTGTCCACCACCAGTCGGTTCAAGGCCGACAGGCTCAGCGCGCCGATCAGCGCCTGGGCCAGCAACAGCACGGCCAGACAGGCCAATGTGACTTCAAGCACCGGGCGGCGACGCAACCCATCGAGCACTATTTGTATTGGTTCGCTACGCATGGGGCCACGCCGACGCAAAGTATTTACACACGGGCACTAATGGTATTTACAATTAATGCAAATTGCATCTTATTTCACGTCGTCACCTCACCCGCCCCCTATCGCCCCCATGTCGTTGCGCTCGCTCCGTAGCAAGATTTTTCTACTGGTCGTAGCGCTGCTCCTGGCGGTGGCGGCATTCGTGATGCTGACCTCGCAGCGCAATGTGACGCGCACGGTGATGAACAGCGAGCGTCATGCCGTCAGCAACGTGATGGAGCTGGTGCTGCGCGACGCGGAGGCTCGCTGGGGCGCGCTGCTGGCGGACAAGATATCGACGGTGCGCAGCGGCCGGCGCCAGCTGATGCAAAGCGGCACGGTGGTCGCGGCGGCCCTGAACGCCTACGCCGACCTGGCCGAGCGCGGCATCATGACCCCCGGCGCGGCCAAGGGCATGGCGCGCGCCTGGATCAACCGCCTGAAGCTGGACGACCGCCGCTACGCATTCGTCTACGACGCCGACTTCCAGGTGCTGGCCAGCGGCAACCCCGACATGATCGACCGCGACCTGTCGGCACTGTCCGATTTCAAGAACCGGCCGCTGGCGCAGGCCCTGCTGGAAGAAAGCCGCACCTCCGGTTATGGCTTCGCGATCTACCGCTGGCCGCCGTCGGCCCAGCGCGGCGACGGCGAAACGCGCTATGCCTATTTCGGCTACTTCCGCCCGTGGAACTGGGTGTTCGCCATTTCCGACAGCGCCCACGACGTGATCGAGCAGATCGAAACGCGCCGCGCGCAGCTGGAAAATTCGGTGCGAGACACGCTATCGAAACTGACCCTGGCGCAATCGGGCTTCATTTTCATCGCCACCGACGACGGCCGCATGGTGGTGCCCCCGCCCGCGGCCCGCGCCGGCCTGCTGGATGCCAAGGACAGCGGCGGCGAAGCGCTGCGCGCACGGTTGGCGCGCCTGGACGGCGGCGGCAAGCTGCAAAGCCTGCGCTTTGACGGCGGCGACGGCCCCTGGCAGATCGACAGCGCCCGTTTTGCGCCGCTGGGCTGGACCGTGGTGGCGGTGGTGCCCGAAAGCGACCTGACCGCGCCGGCGCGCGAGCTGCTGAACCGGCAGGCGCTGATCTTCGTGGTGATGATGCTGGTGGCGCTGGTCTGCGCCTGGCTGGTCGCCGCGCGCATCGTGCGGCCTCTGGAAACGCTGACCCGCTATGCCCGCCTGCTGCCCGAGCAGGACCTGACCACCGCCTCCAGCGTGCCCGCCCACATCGCGGCGCTGCCCGCCAGGCACAAGGACGAAGTCGGCCGGCTGGCCTCGTCGTTCCTGTTCATGGACCGCAAGCTGCGCGAGAACATTGCCCGGCTGATGCGCGAGACCACCGCGCGCGAACGCTTCGAGAGCGAACTGAACATCGCCCGCGCCATCCAGCTGGGCCTCTTGCCGGTGCCCCTGTCGGCCATCACCCGCGAGCAGATCGACCTGAACGCCGTGATGCTGCCGGCCAAGGAAGTGGGCGGCGACCTGTACGACTATTTCACGCTGCCGGACGGCCGGTTGTGCCTGGCTATCGGCGACGTGTCGGACAAGGGCGTGCCGGCCGCGCTGTTCATGGCCGTCACGCGGACCCTGATCCGCGCCACCGCCGAGGACGAAACCGACCCGGCGTTGATGATGCAGAAGATCAACAACCGCCTGTCCGAGAACAACCCGAACATGATGTTCGTCACGCTGTTGATCGGCGTGCTGGACATGACCTCCGGCGAATTGCAGTGGGCCAATGCGGGCCACCTGCCGCCGGCGGTAGTGGGCGCCGACGGCGTGGTGCGGCTGCTGCAAGGCCGCAGCGGCCCGGCCTGCGGTGTGCAGGAAGACCTGCAATACCGCCGCCTGTCGACGGTCCTGGCTCCCGGCGAGATGCTGGTCGGCTATACCGACGGCGTCACCGAAGCCGTCAATCCGCAGAATGCGCAGTATGGCGATCCCCGCCTGCTGGCCGTGCTCTCCAATCCCCCCGTGCCGGCAGCCAGTCTGGCCAAGCGTCTGCTTGAAGACGTGCAGGCCTTTGCCGACGGCGCGGAACAATCCGATGACATCACATTGATCGTGATCCGCCGCCCATGAAGACACCGCTGCCCACCCTATTGCTGAGCCTGGCCCTGCTGGCGCCCGCCGCCTGCCTGGCCCAGGCCGCGGCGGCGGCTTCCGCGACAAGCACGCCGGGGTCACCTGCCGCAGGGGCGCCTGCCGCGTCGCCTCAGGTGTTTCCGACCAAACCCATTGCGCGCCCCGACGGCAAGAAATGGCGCATCGGCTATTTCGAAAGCGGCGACTACAGCGAATACCCGCGCACGCTGCGGGTCACGGTGGATGGCCTGCAGAAACTGGGGTGGATTACCGTGCCCGCCATCCCCGACGGCCTGAGCGGCAAGCAGATGTGGGAATACCTGGCCGACAACGCCCGCAGCGACACGCTTGAGTTCGTACGCGACGCCTGGTGGCAACCGGGCAATTTCGACGCCGCCCAGCGCCCCGCCGTGCGCGAATCGATCAAGCAGCGGCTGGAGGGCAAGAAGGACATCGACCTGATCATCGCCATGGGCACCTGGGCAGGCCAGGACATGGCCAGCCTGGGCGCGCCGGTGCCCACCATCGTGGCCTCGACCAGCGACGCCGTGGGCGCGCGCATCACCCGCTCGGCGCAGGACAGCGGGTTGGACAACCTGCATGCCCGCGTCCAACCCGAGCGCTATCAGCGCCAGGTGCGCCTGTTCCACGAAATCGTGCCATTCAAGCGGCTGGGCCTGGTCTATGAAGACAGCCCCGAGGGCCGCACCTACAGTGCGGTGGACGCCGTGGAGCAGGTTGCGCGCGAGCAGGGTTTCAAGGTGCTGACGTGCAATGCGCCGTCCAACGGCGTCGCCCCGGAAGTGGCCACCCGCAACGCGCTGGAGTGCTATGCCAAGCTGGCGCCGCAGATCGACGCGGCCTACGTGACGGTGCATCGGGGCGTGACCCCGACGTCAGTCGACACGGTGGCCGAGATCCTGCGCCAGGCACGGGTGCCCAGCTTTTCGATGCTGGGTTCCGAAGAGGTCAAGCACGGCCTGCTGCTGAGCCTGGCCCAGGCGGACTATTCGTACGTCGGCCTGTTCTACGCCGAGACCATGGCCCGCATTTTCAACGGCGCCAAGGCCCGCGAGCTGAGCCAGGTGTGGATCGATCCCGCCAAGATCGCGCTGAATCTGCAGACCGCACGGGTCATCGGCTTTGACCCCCCGGTAGATATCCTGTTGGCCGCCGACGAGGTCTACGAGGCGCAATAGCTTAGAATTCATCCACGTGTCTGGGCGATGGAACTAAAAGCGCCATCGAGGTTACTTAAGCACAAGGGCAATCAGACCCCGCCGTTAGACCTCATTTCGGGCCCGATTTCGGACACGCCGGATTTATTGGCTGCATGACAATCTGGACAGGCACCGCGGTGCGGTGTCAGAGCGGCACGGCCGCGCGCTCGCGCGCCACCTTGGCCAGGCGCTGTGGATCGCCTTCCAGGCTATGCCACAGGCGCAGCAGACGGTCCGCGCCCGTATCGCGCGCCTCGACGGCATAGCGCGCGTAGGCCAGCCAGTGCCGCTCGTCCGGCGCCAGGCCGCCTTCAGCCACCGTCAGCACATCGTTGGCCAGTGCCCGCACGGCGTCATCATGCAAGGCATCGCGCATGGCGTCGGCGCGCATCGCGCGCAGCCGCAACCAGCCCCAAGTGCGCAACAGGTCTTCGGCTTGCCCCAGGTTGCGCATCAAGCCCAATTGCAACGCCGAAGGCGCCATCACCAGCGTCGCCGCCACGGCCTGCCCGGCCGCGCCGATCAGTTGTGCATCGGGAAAACCCGCGCCCGGACCGCGGCCTTCGATATAGCCGCTGGCGCCCAAGCGGGCGTATAGCTCTTCGATGCCGCCCGGCCGCCGCCAGGCCGCGCGCAGCGCCTCCAGGGACGGGTGCGCCGCCAGACGGTAGCGCCAGCGCGCATCCAGGAAATGCGCGAACTGCGAATACTCGAAGTGCCCGCCCTGCGGCGCGATCGTCACCGCTTCGCCGGTATCCGTGCGCCGGCCCGGCCAGCCGTCCGACGCCAGGAACGCCGACAGCGACGGCGCGCCATCCAGATGCACGCCGGTGGCCGACTTGTAGCCGTCGTCCACCGCCAGCGGCAGACAACGGCTGACGGTGCCTGGCGCGAACATCCAGCGGAAATAATCGCCCAGGTCCACGAAGGGACGCTCGGGCAGACGTTGCAGATAGTGGTCGCCGGCATAGCGTGAATGACGGAACATGCGGTCCCACACGGTCAGCCGGTTCTCCTTCAGGCCCGTGACGCGGCCATTTTCCAGCGGACTGTTGGCAAACAGGGCAATGCTGGCCGGCGTCAGCGCCAGCACCACGTTCAGCGCACGCGCTGCCTGCGCCACGTCCACCGAGGTGCAGGGACTGTTCTGCGCTTTGGCATCGATGCCCACACGGTGCAGCCATTCGCGGTGCCCCACCAGTTCGCGGTAGATGGGCCGCGGCACAAACACAGAGGCGTACCAGGACGGATCCAGCGTGCACTGCGGATGCTCGGAGGCGTTCATCACCACCGCATCCTCGGCGGCCAGCGCCGCGCTGGCGTCATGCAGTTCGCGCGTGACGCGTCGCGCCAGTTCGTTCAGGCCGCCTTGCGTTTGCGACACCGGCGCGAATGCGGTCTCGAGCAGATTGAAGCCATTGTCCAGGCCGCTTTCCCCCGTCTCGACCGACACGCCCACCGCCTGCCCGTCGATGCGCACCATGTCCGGCGCCTCGTCACGGGCAGCCTTGATGGCCGCCAGCGCCTCGAAATAGCCCGTCACCGGATGGCTGGCGCCGGTGTCCCGATGCACCACCGCCATTTCCATTTCCAGCCCCAACGTCTGCCCCGCCACCATCACAACGCTCTCCTTGTTATACGAACCACGCGCTGCATGAGTAACGGCTACGCCGCCGGCGTTCCCGGCGAACGGCTTCAGGCAAACTCGGGCATGGTGCCGAAACGGCGGGTCAGGATATCGACGAACGCCTCGGTCACGACCGACGGCGCAGTCTGGGCCGGATAGGCCATGCAGACCCGTACCGGCAGCTTGGGCGTGAATGGACGGATCGCCAGCTGCTGTGAGAACACGTCCGCGATATACGGATTGACGATACCCAGGCCGGTGCCGGCGGCAGCCAGCGCGCAGATCGTCGAAGAATACGTGGTCTCGATTTCCGACGCGGGCTGCACCTGATGGGCCAGCATCGCGCCGCGCAGTTGCAGGTAGACGTCGTCGTCCGCGTTCAGCACCAGCAGGCGGCGTTCGTTCAGGTCGGCAATGCCGATCGACGACAACGCGGCCAGCGGATGATCCGGCCGCATCACGCAGACCGCCGCGCTCTCGTGCAGGCTTTCCAGCGACAGGTGCGCGCCGTCCAGCGGCACCGTCGTCACCACCACGTCGTAGGTGCCGTGCAGCAGCCCTTCGCGCAGATATTGGCTGCCCACTGTCTGCATGTTGATGTGCACGTCCGGATAGCGCTGCGCGAACTCCTCGACCGCCCCCGGCAGCATGCCCAGGCCCAGCGCGGGCGTGCACGCCAGTCGCAGCACCCCGCTGCCGCTTCGGCGCATGGCCGCCACGCGGTCTTCGATGCGCTCTAGCCCGACGAAATGACGTTTGACGGTATCGAACAGGTCCTTGGCCTCGCGCGTCGGGCGCAGGCGGCCGCGTTCCATGTCGAACAGCTTCAGGCCGCTGGCCTGCTGGGCTTGCGACAGCAAACGGCTGATCGACGGTTGCGTCGTGCGCAGCATCTGCGCCGCGCCGGTCGTGGTGCCGGCCAGCATTACCGCGTGGAAGGCTTCGATCTGACGGAAATTCAGCGGTCGGCTCATGGGATCACAGGGTATAGCAAACCTGCATAGGCTATGCCGAAAAAAGAATTTTTTCAAATACCTTTCGACTCCTACACTCGTGGCTCCCAGGGCGCCCTCTCACGGCGCTCCCTTCAAATCCAACTGCTGTAGGGAAAACCCATGCGTTCATGCCGTCCCTTGCGCCGCCGCGTTTTGCAGACCCTGTGCTTGACCCTCGCCGGCGCTGTCCTGCCGTTCGCCATCCAGGCTCAAACCCAAAACCCGGCCTATTATCCGGACCGTCCGTTACGAATCATCGTGCCCTTCACCGCGGGTGGCAGTTCGGACATCCAGGGGCGCTTGCTGGCTGAACACCTGGGCAAACTCTACGGCCAATCCGTCGTCGTCGAAAACCGTCCCGGCGCCGGCGGCCACATCGGCGGCAAATACGTGGCCGATTCGGGCCCCGACGGCTACACCCTGCTGCTCGGCTCCATCGGCCTGCATGCCACCTACGGCGTCTACAAGACCCTGAACTACCGCCCCGCCGACGACCTCAAAGTCATCACCATCGTCGCCGAAATGCCGCACGTCGTGGTAGCCAACCCGGCGCTCGAAGCCAACACCCTGTCGGAACTGACCGCGCTGGCCAAAGCCAAGCCCGAGTCCATCCACTTCGGTTCGGCCGGCGTGGGGTCTTCGGTGCATATGGTAGGCGAACTTTACAAGATGGCCGCGCAGGCCCCGATCGTGCACATCCCCTACCGCGGCAGTTCCGCCGCCACCAATGACCTGCTCGGCGGCCAGATCCAACTGCTGTTCGAAAACGTGCCCACCACTATCGGCTATATCCAGACCGGCAAGCTCCGTGCCCTGGCCATCACCGGCGCCACCCGCTCGCCGGCGCTGCCCAACGTGCCCACCGCCAGCGAAGCCGGCCTGCCCGGCCTGACCGTCACCTCGTGGACCACACTGGCCGCCAGCAAGGACGTGCCCGATGCGCTGATCGACAAGATCAGCGCCGACCTGCGCCGCGTCTACGCCGATCCCGCCTTTCGCGCCGGCCTGGAACGCCTGGGCATGACGCCCGTGGGCAACAGCCCCGCCGACGCGCGCGAGTTCGTCGAACGCGAGCGGGCCCGCTGGAACAAGGTCATCGAGACCGAACACATCAGCGCGGGCTGAGCCCCTCCCTTTTTCTGTCTTTGATGAACCGCATGACGACTCCCCTTATCGCCTGCCGCCGCCTGGGGGCCGCGCCGGGCCACCATTTCTTCGGCTACTACAACAAGACCGTCTGGCACCGCCATGGCCGCTATCTGCTGGCCAACCGCACGCAGGTCAAGGACGCCGTGCTCACGCCCGAGCTGCGCGCCGAGGTCGGTTACTTCGACCTGCACGACGGCGACCGCTACCACGTGGTCGGCACCACCACCGCGTGGAACTGGCAGATGGGCTGCCAGTTGCAGTGGTTGGACGGCAAGGCCGAGCCGCAGATGATCTACAACTGCCGCCGCGGCGACGACAGCGGCTTTTACCCGGGCTTGCGTTCGGCCGTGCACAACGTCGCCACCGGCGAAACCCGCTACCTGCCGCTGCCCATCTACGTCGCCGCGCCGAGCAGCCGCTACGCGCTGTGCGTCGACTACCGGCGCCTGTACATCACGCACCAGACCATCGGCTACAGCGAACGCGCGCCCGATCCGGTCGCCCTGGCGCCGGCCGACGACGGCATTCACTCGATGGATCTGGACAGCGGCGCACACCGCCTGCTGGTCAGCTACGCGGACCTGGCCGCCTTCCATCCGCGCGCCTCGATGCAACGCGCCATCCACTGGGTCAGCCACATCGAGGTCAACCCCTCGTCCACCCGCATCCTGTTCCTGCACCGCTGGACCGAACGCGTCCAAGACGAAACCTGCTTCCTGCACCGGCTGATCACCATGAACCCGGACGGCAGCGACATGCGCTTGCTGGAATGCTCCGACCACCCGCTGCCGCAACTGGCCGCCGACTTCGACCCCGGCGCAGTCGGCACCTTCGACTACGAAAAGTCCGAATACCAGATCTCGCACCCGCTCTGGCGCGACGACCACTCGATCATCGTCTGGGGCCCGCACAACGGCAGCATCCACTACCACCTGTATGAAGACGCCCCCGGCGGCCCGGTGCATGTGGTCGGCGACGGCGTATTGACCGAGAACGGCCACATGACCTTCTCGCCGGTGGACACCCGCTGGCTGCTCAGCGACACCTATCCCGATCCCGTCACGCACGAGCGCATCCTGTTCCTGTACGACATGCAAACGGGCCGGCGCCACGACCTGGGCAGCTTCTACGCCGACCCCGGCCTGTCCAAGGAAAACCGCTGCGACCTGCACCCGCGCTGGAGCCGCGACGGCACCCAGGTCTGCATCGACTCGGTGCACGAAGGCGAACGCCAGATGTATGTGCTGGACGTCGGACCGATCGTGAAGGGGTAAAAAAATGGGCTGCCATGAGCAGCCCATTTTTCTGTGTCGACCACGGAAACCCGCCACGCGGAGCGATCGATCAACGATTCACGACACGCCCTGCGGCTTGAATGACGATGTCCTAGCCTTCCTGCGCCACTTGCCGCAGCGCCTGCTCGAACACGTCCGCCGGCTGCCCGCCCGACACCAGGTATTTGCCATTCAAGATCACCGATGGCACCGACGTGATCCCGCGGTCCCGCCACTCGGCCTCTTCCTTGCGCACCTCGTCGGCATAGCGGCCGGACGCCAGCACCTCGCGCGCCTCGGCTTCATCCAAGCCCGCATCCGCCGCCGCGCGCGCCAGCACGTCAGCATCGGCGGTGTCCTGATTGTCGTAGTGGTAGGTCTCCAGCAAACGCTTCTTCAGCGCCGTCTGGCTCGCCTGGCCTTGCAGGCCTGCCCAGTGCAGCAGGCGATGCGCGTCAAAGGTATTGAACGAGCGATTGTCCTCGCCCATGCGCATCCGCATGCCGACGGCAGCGGCGCGCTCGCTGATCACCTTGCGGTTGGCCTGCACCTGCTCGCGGTCGTAGCCGTACTTGGCCATCAGGCGTTCGATGGTGTTCTGCCCGCCCTTGGGCATATCGGGATTCAGTTCGAACGGCCGGAAATGCAATTCGACATCGGCCTCGCCCTGGACCCGCTCCATCGCGGTCAGCAGGCCGCCCAGACCTACCGCACACCAGGGACAGGCAACGTCGGACACGAAATCGATAGTGACTTTGGGCATGGCAGATCTCCGGGAACAAGCCTCCAGCGTAGATCAAACCGGCCTGCAGGGATGAAAAGGCCCTGGGTGCGCCAGGGGTTCATGCGCCTTGGCCACCGCCACACAGCCCGCGCGAGCTGTCTACCCGCCTTGTACCCGCCCGAACAGAATCTTCTCGATTGCACGTACCCGATCCCGCCGGCGCCTGACCGCCCGGCCTGCCCGGCAGAACGCACGTTTCTGCTGTTTGGCCTCGCGGCTGGCCTGCAAGTGCTCGATGAACACCGCATCGCCCAGCGCGTTGTCCGTCTTGTCGAAGATCCAGCAAAAGGAAACCGGCAGCACGCCCACCCGGTAACGCGGCGCGCCCGAGGCCGCATCCTCGGCAATCAGACGCTCCAGCACCAGCTGATCCCATTGCTCGGGCGATGCCGCGCAGGCATCGGCCCAGGCGTGCAGCAGCGCCGCCGCGCCCGGCGTGTGGTTGATGAACAGCGTGCCGCTCAGCAGATGGCCATCGGGCTCGACATAGGCGGCCATGTCGCAGTCCAGTCTGGCCAGTGCCGGCCACGGATCCCGGTGGAAGACCGCATCCACATCCACATACAGCATCGGCCCGACGTGCTTCTTGCGCATGGCAACCAGCACCCCGGGTTTCATGGACGCATTGCGCACCCATGACCCGGCGGAATCGATCGCCTGCGCATCGACCGGCAACTCCAGCCGCTCGGCGGAGCGCAGCAGGCGGTTCTTTTCCGTCTCGTAGATGCTGTCCTGGGTGTAGAAGGCCACGGTCATCCCCGTGGCGACGGCGCCGGCCGCCCCATCCGGGGGGGCCTGGCGCGCCGGAAAGCTCGCCACCACGCGCCTGTGCGCCGGCGACCAGGCGAAAAACTTGCGTTGGAACCACTCGAACATGCTGCCGCTCCGCCCATCAAATCTGGAAAAATCAGGCGGAGTGTAGGAGCGGCATGGGCAGGGCGGACGCCGCTGCAACCCGCAGAAATACGGGTCACTGTGTTGCAACCGATCGAAATATGAACTGCGACGGCCGAGACTCTGGGAAGCTATTCCCCGGTCGCCTCATGCCCCTAGGACGCAGGGGGCATGCCGACGTGCTGGGCTCCAACCGCCCCGTAGCGCGCCGCAAAAGAACGTCCCAGAGGAATGCTTCCAAACGCACCTCCGTCAGACTTCCTGGCGAACCAGTAGCAGCGTTCCATCGCGCGGGTAATCCCGACATAGGCCAACCGTCTCGCTTCCGCGCTTTGGGCCTCGTCAAAGCTACCCAAACCCGCCTTCCGGTACAAGAAGTTCTTCAAAGGATTCACACCTACGTACGCGCAGTCCTCCAGCAATACCACCGAGCGAGCCTCCAACCCTTTGGCAGCATGGAACGTCAAGAACTTGACAGCCTTTCCCCAACCTGGCTTCTTCAACTTGCTCAGCTTCTCATGACCCTTGCCCGTACGCGAGAGCACCAATATCGGTTCCCGCTCGGTCGCGCCAGTTCGCGCGACTTCAGCCAGCAAAAGCTGCTGCAAGTGGTCATAAGGCAAATCTCCTCTGGCCTCATATAATAGAACGGGCGATTGCTCATTCGCCCACCGACTCATTGCCTCGCACGTCTTGGGTTCCATGTCTTTGACATTGGCAAGCACAGACTCGGCGCACCGCAATATGTGATCACTGCTGCGAAAGTTTTCCTCCAGCCTGATACAACCGTGCTCAACCGCCGGAAAATGTTCCTTGAACCGCACGAAGAATTCCGGCGAGCTACCTCGCCAGCCATATATTGATTGCCAATCATCGCCTACGCATGTCAGCGAACCTGCCAGCCCACGCTTCACCAACTCTCGCTGGCAACCTCGAATCCACTTGACGATCTGCGGTGAAATATCCTGGAATTCGTCAACTAACAGGTGCTGCATCGCGCCCAGCACGTAGGTAGGCATATTCTCGAAGTTGCCGGGGTTATCCTCTGAGAAATGCGTAAAGAGTTGGTTGAAAGTCCATATATCGTGCTCACGCAGCACGTCTTCAAAGATCGGCCAAAACCTGGCGACCGCCGCCGCAAGCATAACTTCTGGATTTGTGAGTGCCTGCGCAGCCTTGCCCGACAGCGCCTCGTTCAAGCTTGCGGCGACCGGCAATCCCAAGTTCTCAATGAACTGAGCAGCTTCGTAAAAAATACGAAGCAATTGCTTTCGCACGAAATCCCCAGGAGCCTTCCATTCGAACATGGGGACAACACTTCTTTTTTCCTCGAACTCCCGATACCAGGTAAGCATCGCAGACAGCGCTTTCAACTCTTCGATCGTATCAATCCAGACGATGGGTTTCTCGCTACGGGCCGCCAACAATTTACGCTTGCTATTGATGAACCGAGCCTCCTCGCGCTCCGGCCCGGCAGAGAAGTGCGCTGCGCCCCCAAGAACAACGTACGCCTCGATCGCTGGCACATAGCCATGTACCAAAAAGGTGGGGCGCAGAGTCATGGAAAGCTGAATCGGCCCCGGAACTTGATCGATACCGGCCATGGGCCATAAGCCACCCGAGAGGTGGTTCTTCCACGCATCTTCCACCACCGGAGATATCGTCGCATCGAATTCGGCGACATATTTCTCCAACTTCCAGTTCGCGTCCCGCTCGGCGCGCTTCACCTGCAGCAGGCTGTACTTATAAATCGCCAGGACAATCTTCACGAAATCCGGATCATTCGCGAACACTCTTTCGTATGCCAAGCGAAGAAACCTATCACGCTCGGACGCCTTTTCGCGCTCTTGATCTTCTTGCAATGAGATATCAGCCGCTTCGCCATCCTTGGTGACATCAAGCCGTTTCTGACCGGCGCCACTCCAACTCACTCCCCCTTCAATCAGATTCTCGACATCGATGTCAGGGGTTTTCCCACCTTTTTCCATGTCCATCAGCTCCAGCACCAGCACCGAAGAGCTGATGGTGGAACGCGCCATTTTCAAGATCATGGAATGAAAGGTACGAACCAGTGAACGTGCCTCGTCCAGCGTCAGCTCCACGCCCCATTGCAACATCTGATGCCGTAATTTTTTCACGAAGTCTTTTCGGCTTTCCTTGGTAAAGGTAAAGACGGAAATACGAGATCGATCGATCGCGCGATATAGATTCAACGCGATTACACGCAAGACCAATGATGTGGATTTACCGGAACCTGCGCCTGCAATAACATAGGTTGCAGGGGCGTTGGAAAGAATCATGTCCCACTGCCGCGGCCTCGGATCCTGGCCGCTACGAATTTGGACATCCCGCCTGAATTCTTCCCGCAGCCGAGAATCGAACCCGATCGGCTGATCCGCCACGAGCCATCGAGCGCGCTCCTCGGCCTCTTTCTGCTTGCGTCTGACCTCGTTCTCGACACGGATACGAGTGACTTCTTCTCGCTCATGACGCTCCTGCAAGCGACCTTCTTGGACGCCTCGAGCAAACCCTTCTTCGTTCCCCGCAATCCTTCCCGATGCCAGGCCATCGTCTTTGGCTGTACGCACCGCTTTGGCTAGCAGTGAGGCATGGCGTTCGGACAACATTGACATTACGCGTTGATGCCGTTTCGCGGTAACCCAGGGAAGTTTCTCAAACCATCGATCAAGCCACTGCATTGGGTATCGTCTCCAAGAGTAAAGATTCCAGAGAGAAGATTGTGATATATCATCACCCGCACCTAGGTCACAATAAACGCTCATAAATCTGCCATTTCACCCATATGCCAGCTTATCTGCCCGATATCTGCCAGTAGCGCACAACACATCCGATGTTGTATCGTCGGCACAAAACAATATCACTCGAGAATCCACAGACAAGGAAAACTCGCCGAAGCGAAGTGCTCACGCGGGATTTTCATACATCGACGCATTGCGGCGGATGGAACCCTTGGCTCACCCGGTCATTCATAAAAATCTTTGCAAATCGCTTTGATACTGACCACTAGAATAAATGTAGGCCGAGCCCCTCCCAACGAATACCCACAGCACATTCTTGATGCATGTTAGTTAATGCCAACGAATAATTTTATTTTCCCTTGACGACAGCCGCTGGTGAAAATATGGTGCACATGTGGGTTGAAAAGCTCGTAATCCGGGCTTGGCCCCAAAAGGAGACTATCTATGGCACTTCCTATTGGTACGACCGCAAAAACCGGAGAAACTTGCCCGGAAAGCGGGGTGTGGCAACCGGTCGGATATTCGACTACTGCTCCTATTGCGAAAGGCAACCGTATGCCGCCTTATGACGGCAAAGCTGTGACTTGGAAACTAATCCAACTCGCGTAATGCGGGGCACGCGATAAGCTTTGGGGGCTCGCTGCGTTGCCCCCAGCGCTCACCCCAGTTTTACACAGTCATCGCGCGGTAAGGGTTTTCGTACAGATCAGCCACCTGCAACAGAATTGCAGCCTTGTGAGTCGCGGAGATAGCAGCGGCCGAATTAATTCGGCAGGCGTCAGGTTGAGATAAGGTGGTTAGGCCGTTTCCTGGTCCTCGGCGAGCCAGGCTGGGCGATGCGTCATCTCGGTCACCATGTCCCGCAGGGCGATTCCGCCGGCCAGAAGCGTGCTACCGTCGCGTTGCGTCGCAATGACTCTCTCTTTGCCGACGTACCGATATTCTCGGCGCTTGTCCATCCCGGCGTTTTTGACAAGTCCGTACATCCCCGTTGTCAGAAAGCTTGCAGGGCTTCTCCAAGGGCTTAGCCTAGCGAGCAGCGGATCAATGAGGGAATAAATTTTGGGGATCTCTGGATAGGGTCACGACAATGCCCCAGGCATACCCCTCATACCCCCGGCTGCTGACTTGCCTTAGCAGACTGCTCCGGACAAAAAAAACCCGCAGAGCCTCAGCTGGTGCGGGTTTTCGGACTTCTACGCATTTCTGCGAATGTATTCTTGGCGGACAGAGGGTCAGCCTGACAATCTCTTGAAACCCGCATGAATACTGGCCTTATCAAGTGTGGGAAACGATAAGTACCCGCATAAATACCCTTGCGCATGTGGGTCCTCATGCGGAATCCGATCCGTCGGCCGGCAACCCACCATGACCACCTGCAGCCGTGCGCACTAGGGCGCCGCCGGCGCCCGCCGCGCCGACATGGCCACGTCCACCACGACCACCTGCAGGCGCGCGCACCAGGGCGCCACCAACGGCCGCCCGGGCCACGGCCGCGACCTGCAGCAGCGTGGCTGTTCTGGCCAAGACTGCCAGCGTCAACGCGCGGTCAGAACAGGCGCGCAGATCTGCAGCCAGCCCGCAAAGCCGCCATTCCCAATATTTCGGGAGGGGCTGGGAAAAACCTAACCTTCCTAACCGGACATGGCGAATTGGCCGGAGAGCCTTAATTCATGCGGGTTTCCGAGGTTTCAGAAAGCCTAACCTTTTCCTAACCAAAGCCTAACCCGGTTAGGTTTCTATACCCTAACCTTATAAAAAATATATATCTATATAAATCAATGGCTTACGGCGTGGTTAGGTTTCAGGTTAGGTCAGGTTAGGTTTTAAACCTAACCAATATTATTTATATAAATCAGTGATTTAAATACTATTTTTAGGCCCGATTAGGAAAGTTAGGTTTTTCCCAGCCCCTCCCCAAATCTGCGCAATCCTTGCGCACTTACGCAGGCCAGTGTCGCGCGCAGAGTGCTACAACTCCAGGCAGCTCAGGCAGAGCCAATTTCCTGATGAGCAAGAATTCGACAATCAGTACAAATGGACGCAATACAGCCGATGGCTTTTCGAACCTACAACGCCGGTGCCGAAGAGAGTGTGCGCGATGCGCTTGCCCTGAACGCACAAGAACTACAACTACTCGAACGGGCATTGCTTCTCTATCCTGAAGCCATTTCCGTCGGAGAAGTCAGCCAGCCGCCGGAAGCTCTCTTCCTGGCCAACAATTCGCACAGCCTGCTGCTAGCAGCCGCACGTATAAGCCTCACGGGACATGCAAGCGCGATGTTCCCCGTCTTGCGCGCCGCGTTCGAGTCAGCCTGCTATTGCTCCTTGATTGTGATGAACCCATCGCTATCCGCTGTGTGGCGTGAGCGACACGACAGTCCGGACCACAAAACTGCCAGCCGCAGAGCCTTCGACAGCGCTGTGAAGACGGTAGCGAAGCAGTCCATATGGTCGCCGGAAGCCAAGGAATATCTCACTCGTGTATACGACGCAATGATCGACAATGGCGCTCATCCAAATCCCAACTCGGTTTTCATGCGTGCTGTCGTGGAGGACGGCGGCGACCATTGGCTTGTGCGTTTGAACGACGTGTACGAAGGCGATGCCCCCATGACGAAATGGGCCACCTTGATCTGCGCGGACACCACTCTCCTAGTAGCCAGCGTACTCGCTGGGTGTCTGAAGACAGATGACAAATCAGTGTGGGAGCGTATCGATAGCGCGACCACCGCGGTCAGGGAGTACAAGGCAAACAATCCGCCGCGACACTGGCCAGCCCAATGACGCCCAGGCCCGGGAAGCCCAATCTCTTCTGCCTCAGTAAAAAGCGCGTCGTTGGTGCGTCGTTTTGCGTCACCTGCCAAGCCCCGCCAGCGGCCCGCAGAGGCGCGTCAAAGCGGCGGCCGAAGGGTGACGCAGCGTTGAGTCTTTTCTCGCACATTTAGCGCGCAGGCGTGGAGGGGGGAAGACTGCGCGCCAGAGGTGGTGACAGGTCGGATTACTGTATATTTATACAGTACTTGAGGTTCCATCATGACCATGCTCGACCGTCCCCCGCCTACGCCCATGTCTGCGGCTCGCATACGCGAGCTGTACGCCCGCAATCCATCGTCCGAAGGCTGCGCCCTGGCCTGGGAAATCTGGCGCCTGCAGCGCGTTCTGATCGCGTTGGAAGCCGGCTTGCAAAATGCCGCCACCCTGCGCCACCGACAGGACATCATTGACCACGTCGTAGGGCTGCTGGAATACATGCAGGGCGAACCCTGTTTGACCGAACGCCTCGCGGTCAAGCAGGGGCGCAAGCGTGGCGAACAGCGTTGACGCGCGGTCGCCCAGCGCCGGCCGGAGCACCGGCGAAAAAAAGCCCCGCGAGTGCGGGGCTGATCGTGACAACTGGCTGCGCTGCTACTCGCTCGCGCCCTGGATGACGTACGGTTTGAACCGGACCACTACATGGCCCAACCAGTCGTTGATTTCCAAGAACTTGGCCTGCAGCGGCTCCAGTTCGTTGCGCGCGAAGACCTGGGCCGCTGGTATCGGCGTACCAAAGCCGCCGGAATTCGAAGGCACCAGGCCCATGAGCTGCGGCGGCACGCGGTGCGCGGCGAGCACGTCGTCGCGCGACACGTTCTTGATGTTGAAAAAGTCATCCCGCGCTGCGACCTCGCTCACGGGGATGATCTGCATCCCGTCCTTCTTCCCGCCAGGTGCGTACACGAACAGATTGCGGAAGTTGCCCGGCCCCTTCGATTCCTTCATAGCCTTGCGGATGTCATCGACATAGCTGGTATCCGTCACGGTGTCCGTCAGGTACATGATGAACCCCGCATGACTGCCGTTCAGGTAGTACTTGCGCCGGAAAAGCGTGGCGGACTCGTTCAACCATGCCGCATTCAGCGCGGCCAGATACTCGGGCAGGCCATAGATTTCCTGATTGATGTCCGGCTGCGTGAGCTGGCACACCGTGTTCGTGCGGAACTCATGTTCCTGGCCCGAACTGGGGACGAAGAAGAATTGACCGGGCTGCACGCCGCGCCGCGTGTACTTGGCAAGCGCGTGCTTCATGGCCAGCAACTTTCCCGTCACGCTGTCGATCCGCTCCGCATAGGCGTTGCCGAACGTCAGGAAGTCGATGGCCATCTTCAAGCAGGTATCACGGCCAAACGCGGGATGCGGCTCCAACGTCGAAGCCAGGATGTTGGCCTTGAAGTAGATGGCCGAGCTGTGGTGCGGGCTGGCCCGAAACGACTTGGACAGACCGCCGAAGCTCACGGGCGGCTCATACCACCGCCCATTTCGCCAGCACTCCGCATAGTCCAGAATTTCGCGCCGGTCCAGCACCGGCACCGCATCACCGAAGCTGAACGCCTCCACGTTGGCGGGCGCGGCCACCGCATGAGCGCTGGGCGTCTTGGTCTTTCGTTTCATCCGTACATCTCCATAATGATTTTTCCTGCATCTGTCGCCCCTTCCAGAGGCTCCCAGTCCAGCGCATGCATGAGCGCCCAGGCCAGGTCCGCATGCCCGGTGTCGCCGGATCGGCCGGCGTCATAGGTGATGCTGCGGCCGCTGGCGGTGGTGGTCTTGCGTATCGCCATGAGCGACTGCGCCAGGTCAGTGGCGCCCGCGTCAAACTCCAGGCGCTTGTTGCGGATCACGTCGCCGGCCTTGAGCACCAGGCGGCCTTTCACCTCCGGCGAATAGCTGTAGGCCCGCACGCCGGGGAAGAACTGCTTCACCAGCTGATACACGCCCTGCCCCATGCCGGTGGCGTCGATACCGATGTAGGCCACGGCGTACCGCTTCGTGATTTCCTCAATCTTCTTGGCCTGGGCCGCGAAGTCCATGCCCTTGAACTGGTGATGCTCCAGCACGCGAAATTTCCCGCCGGGCGTACGCGGCGCGGCCAGCACCACGCAGCCGGCGGAATCGCCTGACAGCGACGGGTCATAGCCGATGAGCACCGGCCAATGCCCGTAGGGTCGCAGCATGAACTTCTGCACATCGACCCACTCGACCATGGAATCCACCATGCACCCCTGCAGCACCGACAACGGGAAGATGGACGCCGTGTCGTCGATGAAGCCGCACATCAGCAGGTTCTCGAACTGATCCGGGCTGTATTCAAGTCGCAGCTCGTCGATGTCGAACAGGTTGCAGCCGCCGGCCTCCGCGTCCAGGATGGTGACGATCTGGCGCCAGATGCGGTCATCGCACCTGTGACCGTTCTTCAGGATCGAATGCGCCAACTCAATGGCCACCTGATCGCGCTTGGCGCGGCGCTTGTTGAAGGTGTCCCCCGTCCACAACGGATAGGCCTCATGGGCCATGCTCGACGGCGTAGAGAAATACGTCTTGCGCCACTGCTTGTGCAGCGCCATGCCGCTGGCCACCTTGTTCAGCTCGCCGAACTTCGGCACCCAAAAGAACTCATCGAAGTAGAAATTGCCGTGATAGCTCTGCGCGGTGCGCGCGTTGGTCCCCAGGAAATACAGATGCGCGCCATTGGGCAAGACGATTGGATCGCCCTTGAGATCGACATCCGCGGCCTCTCGCGCGAATTGGATGATGTACTGCTTGAAGACATGCGCCTGCGCCTTGGACGCCGATAAAAAAATCTGATTGCGGCCGGTCCTGATCGCATCGTCCAAGGCTTCACGCGCGAAGTACCACGTTGCCCCGATCTGGCGGGACTTGAGGATCATCCGCGTTCGCTGATCGCCATTGCGCAACCAGACCTTCTGATAGTCGAACAACGAATCGCGGAAGGCCTGCGATAGCTTCTTGGCCTGGTCATCGCTGATCGCGTTGCGCTCGGGCTTACGCTTCGGTGCCGCATTGCGCCTGTCAAGCGCCGGGTTCAGCGATGAATCCCGTCCGTCCTCATCGAACTTGCGCACGCGCGCGGTGCGCTCAAGCTGGCGCCCCAGGAGGTCGATTTCCTTGAAGTCGCGCCCGTCCTTCTCGGACTTCGCAATGAGCGCGCACAGCCGCGCATCAAGTGCAGTCTCGACCCGTTGAACGGGCGATGCCTTGTCCCACCCGTCGCGCGTCTTCCAACTATTGACGGTGGTGCGCTTCTCGTTCAAGTGGCGCGCGATGGACGAGACGCGCCAGCCCTGCCAATACAGGTCTCTGGCGACGCGGCGCGGGTCGATGTGGTCGGTCGATTGCAGCATGCCGCCATCCTGCCGGGGTTCTCCGCGCGCGCGTGAAGCTGCCTCTTCTAGAACGTCCGCGCACAAAGGCGCATCGTTGAGCGCGTCGGCCGCCGGGGCCAGTATGGCAACACCCGAACACCACCGACGAGCCAAACCCTCATGAAAAAAGACCGCTGGTTTACCGTGGCCACCGAAGGCCAAACCACCGACGGCCGCAACATCCAGCGCACCTGGCTGGAACAGATTGCGGAAACCTACAGCCGCGAAAAGTACGGCGCACGCATCTGGATGGAGCACATTCGCGGCGTCGTGCCGGAAAGCCCGTTCTGCGCCTACGGCGACGTCCTGGCCGTGCGCACCGAGGAAAACGACGACGGCAAGCTCGCACTGCAAGCGCAGCTCGACCCCACGCCCGCGCTGGTCGCCATGACCAAGGGTCGCCAGAAAATCTACACGTCCATCGAGATTCAGGAAGACTTCGCCGGCACCGGCAAGTGCGGGCTGATCGGCTTGGGCGTCACCGACAGTCCGTCCAGCCTGGGAACGTCCATCCTGGAATTCGCCGCCAAGAACCCCGCCGCGAATCCCCTCTCCAGCCGCAAGCAGTCGCCGGGCAATCTGTTCTCCAGCCTGCTGGAAGCGCCCCTGAACTTCGACGAAGAAGCCGGCCCCACCGTCGACATCGCATCGACCGCCAGCGCGCTGCAGGCGTTCGGCGCCTTCTTCCGGTCCCTGCTGCCGAGCCAGGCGCCGGCGCCCACCGCGCAGCCGGCCCCCGCCGCCGCGCCGGTGGACATCACCACCGCAACCCAGGCCTTCAGCGCGTTGGAAACCGCAATCACGAAAGCCACCACCGACCTGGCCGGCGCTGTCTCGAAGGTCTCGGCGGAACTGGAAGCGTTCAAGACGCAGGCCGCGAGCGCCAAGGACCTGGCCGAACTGCGCGCGCATTTGGACAAGACCCCCAGCCAGTTCACGCAGCGCCCCACCGCTGCCGGCGGCACCGATCGCGTAAAGACCGACTGCTAACCCAGCCGCCGCACCTATCCACGCAACACCCAAACCCGGACCATCAAATGCGCAACGACACTCGCACCCATTTCAACGCCTACCTGGGCGGCCTGGCCGCCCTGAACCAGGTTGAAAGCGTCACCCAGACCTTCAGCGTTCAGCCTGCCGTGCAACAGACGCTGGAAACCAAGATCCAGGAAAGCTCCGACTTCCTGAGCAAGATCAACATGCCCGGCGTCAACGAGCAACAGGGCCAGAAACTCGGACTGAACCTGGGCGGCCCCTCCGCGTCGCGCACCGACACCCAGACGAAAGACCGCGAACCGCGCGACCTGACGACGATGGACGAAAACGGCTACAACTGCCGGCAGACGAATTTCGATTCGTTCATTCCCTACGCCAAGCTGGACGCCTGGGCGCATTTCCCCGACTTCGAGACGCGCATTCGTGACCTGTTGATCCGCCGTCAGGCGCTGGATCGCATCATGATCGGCTTCAACGGCGTCAGCATCGCCACGACCACCGACCCCAGCAAGAACCCGCTGCTGCAGGACGTGAACAAGGGTTGGCTGCAAAAGATGCGTGAACACGCAGCCGAGCGCGTCATGGGCGACGGCAAAGCGACGGGCAAGGTCACCGTGGGTGTTGGCGGTGACTACGAGAATCTGGACGCGCTGGTCTACGACGCCATCACGCTGCTGGACCCGTGGCACCGGGAAAACTCCGACCTGGTGGCCATCGTCGGTCGCGGGCTGATGCATGACAAGTATTTCCCCCTGGTCAACAAAGAAAGCCGCGCTACGGACACCCTGGCCGCTGACCTCATCATCAGCCAGAAGCGCATTGGCGGTCTCGCTGCAGTGCAGGCGCCGTTCTTTCCCGAAAAGAAGGTGCTCATCACCACGCTGGATAACCTGTCGCTGTACTGGCAAATCGGCGGCCGCCGTCGCCATATCGAAGAAAACGCCAAGCGCAGCCGCATCGATACCTACGAAAGCTCCAACGATGATTACGTCATCGAGGACTACGGCCAGGCGGCGATGGTCGAAAACATCGAGCTGGTGAAGGCCTGACCATGACCAGCCCCGCACAACGACACCGTACGCGGGTGCTGGCTGCACGCGCGAGCGCGGCCGATGACGCCGCGCCCGCCGTCATGGGCGGCATCTACGGCCAGATGATGGCCAAGCTGACCGATGACCGCCGGCGCCTGCATGACATCCAATCCGTCGAACGCAAGATTTCCGTCAAGCGCGAGATGGTCCCGGAATACATCGACTACCTGGACGGCGTGCTGGCAGGCAACGGCGGCCAGCCGGACGAAGTGGTCACCACCCTGATGGTGTGGCATTTCGACATCGGCGCATTCGCGCGTGGCCTGCGGCTCGCGGACTACGTGCTGCGCCATGACCTGCAGCTTCCCGAACGCCTCAAGCGCAACACGGCCACCCTGCTGCTGGATGAGGTGGCGGGCCAGGTCGCTGATGGCGCCGTCGTTGACTACGAACAGGCCATGAAACTGCTGCAGGAAGTGGCGCGCCTGGTGGACGGCCATGATGCACCCGACCAGGCCCGCGCCAAGCTGCATCTGGCCCTGGGCAAGACCCTGGCGGCCCAGGCCGGCGACCAGCCGCGCGGCGCTCACCTGGAGATGGCTCGCGCTGGCGTCGCCCAGCTCCGCCGCGCGGTGGAGCTGCACGGCGGCGTGGGCGCGAAGAAGCTCATCGAGCAGCTGGACCGCAAGATCAAGAACGCCGGCAACGCCGGTTAACCGAGTGCCCCCAAAGCGCACGGCGGCGCGGGCGGAAGGCCGGTCCTAGACCGACTGGATGCCCGCCCACCGCCGATTTCACAACGACACGCCATGAGCTTCATCGCACCCGCACCCGCACCCCGCGCCGCACAGCCCAAGCTGATCGGAAACGATGGCTTCTTTCCGGACATCGACCTCGACAATGCCCGCGAGACGCTGCGCCTGGATGGCACTGTCACCGACGCGCGGCTGCGGTTCGCCCTGGTCGGCGCAGTGCTGGAGGCAAGCAACAGCCTGGCCCAGTGGAAGGGCGACCAAGTCGCGCACGGATACGCCCAGCTCAAGGACGTTCCGGCCGACAAGATCGACGACGCCACCCGTCTGGAGCATGCCTACCGGCGCGCCGTCTACAGCCTGGCCAAAGCCGACCTCATCGAGCGCATGACCGACTACGACACCACCGCCGCCGGCCAGAAGCGGGCCGACACGCTTAACGAAGCGCCCGACGACCACCGCCGAAATGCGCGGTGGGCCATTGCCGACATCATCGGCAAGAAACGCAACGTCGTGGACCTCATCTGATGAAGGTCCGCGCGCAACAAGGCGACACCGTGGATGCGCTCTGCTGGCGTCACCTGGGCACCACGCGGGACGTGGTGGAGGCAACGTACGAACTCAATCCCGGCCTGGCCGACCTGGGCGCGGTGCTTCCGCATGGCCACGTTGTCGTGCTGCCGGACGCCGCCCCTCAACCTACGGCGGCGCCTGCCGTCAAACTCTGGGACTGAACCCAATGGCCGAACCTTCGACCGTATCGGGCGCAGTGGCCACCACGCTGGTGTCTGGCGCGGCCCTGTCGCAAATCCTGCCGCTCATCGACGCCAATGCGGCTTTCGGCGCCGTCATGGGCGCCGCTCTGGTGGCGAGCACCAAGAAAGACCTCACGGCCTGGAAGCGCTTCGCGTCCTTCCTGGTCTCGGGCCTGTGCGGCTACGGCGGCGCGGGCGAGATTGTGGCCCGCGAGCTGGCCAAGGAATCCTTCCTGCCGGCGCTGATTGGCGCGGTGGTCATCGTGCCGTTGGCGCTCAAGCTGCTGGCCAAGGCGCCCGATTTCGACCTGGGAAGCGTTTTCCGGGGCTTTGGGGAAAAGAAATGACCGACCTGAGCCCCACCCCTGCCCTGTCCGTCATCGCGGTGGTCTGCGCCCTTCTGTACACCGCCACGGCCAGCCGCTTTCTCTGGTACCAGCCCAACGGCGCGCGCCACCGCCGCCTGCTGTCGTGCCTGGCCAGCGCCCTGATTGCGGCGCTGTTTTGCCGCGCCGTGGAAATTCTGCTGCTGCACTCCCCCGCCGGCCCCTCCGAGCTGGTCATCGCCGCGCTGCTGTGCGCAGGCGCTTGGCGCGCGCGCGGCAATCTCGCCACCTTCACCCGAGGAAACTCCGATGTCTGACATTCTGCGCAAGGGCGCAATCGGCCAGGCCGTGGCCGACCTGCAATCCGAGCTGCGCCGCGCTGGCTACCCGATTGAACGCACGGCGATCTACGACGACGCGACGCGCGACGCTGTGGCGGCGCTGCAAAAGGCCACCGGCCTGGTGGTTGATGGTGTGTATGGACCGAAGAGCCGCGCCGCCCTGGCCAACTTCGACCTGTCGCGCCTGCTGCGGGAATCCGACCTTATCGCCGCCGCCGAGCGCCTGGACGTGCCGCTGGCCAGCATCAAGGCAGTGAACGAAGTGGAGTCGCGCGGCCGTGGCTTCCTGCCCGATGGCCGCCCCGTCATCCTCTTTGAGCGGCATGTCTTCTGGAAGCAGCTCGCCGAGCACGGCATCGACCCGACGCAGTATCCCGACCGCCCGTCCATCCTGAGCCGCCAGCGCGGTGGCTATGCCGGTGGCGCCGCCGAGTACGTGCGCCTGGCCAGCGCTGCCCAGATAGCCGAGGCGGCGGCCTTCGAGGCGGCGAGCTGGGGCCTGTTCCAAATCATGGGCTACCACTGGAAGGCACTCGGCTTTCCCGATGTCGCGGCATTCGTGGCCGCGCAGCGCCGCAGCGAAGGCGACCAACTGGCGACCTTCACCGCATTCATCCTGGCCGATCCCGAGCTGCACCGCGCCCTGAGGGGCCGGAAGTGGGCGCAGTTTGCCCGCCGCTACAACGGCCCGGCCTACGCGGAAAACCTCTATGACGTGAAGCTGGAGCG
>NZ_JAELTJ010000749.1 GCF_016428805.1 Achromobacter sp. ASV32 | reverse complement strand
GTGCAAGGCAATCCGGCAGTTACTTAGCGGAGTTTAAAAACCGACGAAAGATAACATGATTAATACAACATTTCGTTACCTCGCAAACCGTAATCTTAGGAGCTGTCGTCGATGCCGATGCGACGTCATACCCAGCTTCCGCCGCTATCCACGAGCCGCAGAGTTTCCATAGCATACTGTACAAGCTCAGTTTATGATGTGTTTTCTTTGTGGTACAAACTTTTGTAGTGCTTCTTGTTAACAATTTATAGTTTGCTCGTTTTGAATTTGCCACCCCGGCCTTCTCCTCTGCCAAACCTGCCTGCTCCTTCAATACTTTCTTCCACAACAACTGGCGCTCCGTTCTCAAACTCGAACCTGAGTGCATCTGATAGACTTGTGGCATCATATGCGCTGTTATGAGC
>NZ_JAELTJ010000748.1 GCF_016428805.1 Achromobacter sp. ASV32 | reverse complement strand
AACCAATGCAGCAGACAATCAAAAACTGGCAAGAACCTAAGTCCAATCCGTTGAGTAGGCCGCAATAATGCTGCAACAGGGACAGTCTCTGTTCCGATCCCCAGCCGGCACAGCCGCTGTCATCGCCGGTGCGGCCGCAATTTGCTGTGCAGGTCTCTACATGCATCTCCGTCCGGTGCTGGGTGAGCCCAAGCGGCCATCAGAGGAGCACAAGGTCACACGAGCTAGACCTCGGGCAGAAGCTGCTTCACTGAAAAAGAAGTCACTGGTGTATCCTCCAGATGCCTTTCCTGGTGGTCGTCAGGTTAAGACCGCATACGGCACGATCCAAGTCTTTGAATGGGGACATGAAGAAGGTGAAAAGGTGCTTTTGCTGCATGGAATTGGCACACCTTGTGTGGCTC
>NZ_JAELTJ010000747.1 GCF_016428805.1 Achromobacter sp. ASV32 | reverse complement strand
GAACCGTACCGTTTGGCGTTGGCTTTGAATGTTCTGCAATCATTACCGCTATCGGAACGGGAGTAAAAGATCTTGCTATTGGCGATCACATCATTGCCGTCGCACCCGATGGTTTGATAGCAACGAAAAAGACGCTCGCAGAGAATCTTATATTCCGAGCCCCGAAGCAGTTAAGTCTTCAGGAAGCCGCAGCAGTTCCTCTAGTATTCCTTACGGCATGGTACTGCCTCCTGAACTTAGGTCGCCTTGATAAAGGGAAGAGTGTGCTCATCCATTCGGCATGCGGTGGAGTTGGATTGGCTGCCATTCAAATCTGCAAGTTGGTGGGTGCACATATATACGCTACAGTTGGAACTGAAGACAAGGTTACGCTGCTTATGGATAAGTTCAAGATCCCTCGCAAC
>NZ_JAELTJ010000746.1 GCF_016428805.1 Achromobacter sp. ASV32 | reverse complement strand
ATATACATGTTTGGGTAAAGATAACCAATGTTGAGCGTCCCATCCGGCCAAAAGGTGCTTGAAGAATTCATCGCCCACCATCGTAGATGACGGAGGAGCATTCCCTTGACGGCCCTGTTGGATGCAAAGTCATCGGAATCGTCGCATAATCCTGCATACGCAAATGCCGCATAGAAGCCACCCATGGCAAACCTATAGCACAAAGAGCGCCCGAAAGGTATTGCAGAGCCTTGATAGGCCTGGTTAGCCATTGAAAGTTCACGTGGTATATTTGACGCACCATCAGTGTCGAAGTAGGACCAAAATGTCTGAATAAATTGTTTGGCTCTCTTTGTGAAAGATTTACACCTCTCAGGGTCAAGGTCGCTCGCAAACTTAGAGTAGAGCAGTTGACTGAATTGGAT
>NZ_JAELTJ010000745.1 GCF_016428805.1 Achromobacter sp. ASV32 | reverse complement strand
CTTGAAGTGGCAGCCAGTCTAGACCACCAGTCAAACAAGGCTTGTGAGAAGCTGTCATCATCCTTGGTTTCAAACTTGCGCACTTGCACAATGGAAGACTCGGTGCAGTGCAGACATATTAGCAAATCACCGCCGCACAGCAGAAAGTCTGAGTCGCCAATCCATGTGGCATCTAGAGGCGTGGCTCCGATATCTTGATTCGGCAGGTGATGGGATAGAGAGGTTCCGGTAACAGACGAGTACACAGTTACGACGGCGCCCCCTTTTTCTGGCGAGATGGCGAGGAGGCCCGTGTTGGAGTGGTTCCAGAGCAGCTTCACGACAGGCGGCTCCGGCACCTCCATAGATTGTACATGGACGCCATCGGCTGACCACACATTCACAGCCGCCTGACTGCCCAGATC
>NZ_JAELTJ010000744.1 GCF_016428805.1 Achromobacter sp. ASV32 | reverse complement strand
GGCCATGATTGAGGATGTCTTGTGCGGCATGCTACTCAACGGACGAGGCTGGAACACGATCCTTTGTCATGAGCAGTTACAGTGGGGTCTTGTACCAGACACTTTGGCTGGCCATGTAGCCCAGCGTCTGAAATGGGTGAGTTGTCATCAGCTGCCGTTTATGTAGCGTTACTTGCCGTCTACCCATCTATAAAGTACTTACAGGCTGGCTGCAGAATGTCGGCACAATACGTGCAGCAGAAGTGATTGGGTTCGGATTCAATGACAAACTGCTGCCGTATAAAACCTGGCGGCAGCGCGCAGTACAGATCTGCTTCTCTTTAAGCCCGTATCTGTCCGGGATAAATAGGACAATCCGGAGCTGGGCCGTCCTTGCGCTCGTCGCATCTGGAAAACCATTGGTA
>NZ_JAELTJ010000743.1 GCF_016428805.1 Achromobacter sp. ASV32 | reverse complement strand
ATCACAGTCCTCATCGCCCCCTCCCGTCCGACTATTCCCTGCCGATCCTTCAAATTCAATGGGAGCGGACGATTTGACCGGACTCAGCGCGGTGAACAATCTCACGGACGTATCGGGTATGAACAACACGTTGCCCATGGGCGCCGACCAGCAGAATGACGACATCATGCTGCAATTTACCAACGACGATGGCCTCGTTCAACTGGAGCGTGACCCCAGCATGCTTATGATGAGCAAGTTTGACGAAGAGTTCAACATGTTTACCAACAACGACGACATGTTCTTTGGCAGTTCATGACGAACAACAGCCAAGGTGCTGCCCTTGTGTCTACTGTACGACTAGTCTCTGTCACATACGCTAATTATGAGGTCCATGCTATGAAGTTACGTCAATTGATTGGGTC
>NZ_JAELTJ010000742.1 GCF_016428805.1 Achromobacter sp. ASV32 | reverse complement strand
GTCCTAGCCAAGACGTGGCCTACTGGTTCCAACGGCGTCCGCCTCATTCTCGGCCAGAGCGAGGAGACACAGCAGCAGGTGACGGCGCACAGAGCACAGAGCACAGTGGCACAGCGGCACGGAAAAGACTTGCGCGACAAGGAGAAAACAGCGCAGTAGCACAAGTCAAGTCAAAGGTTGAACAAGAGGTCGTACAAACCAAAGACCGGATATGCAGGCTGATCGGCATGGGTTCCGCTGCAGAACTTTCTCTGGGATGCTTCCATGGTGTTCTTGCACCCGCCCGGGGTAAAACACAATAGGGCGTAACGGCTGCCTCGTCATGTGGCACTCATGCACCTGTGTGTGCAGAATGGTGTGTGACAGTCTGCTGCGGCTGTGTCTTATACACATCTCCGAGCCCA
>NZ_JAELTJ010000741.1 GCF_016428805.1 Achromobacter sp. ASV32 | reverse complement strand
GAATTGAATGATGGCAGAAATAGCAATACCGGCACTGAATGCTGCAGAGAGGACATAATTATACTTGGACCAGAAGCCCAGGAAACGCTTGCGAATGTATAGCCAAGAAAACGCAGCAACAGGGACAGCGGGCCACAGGAAGTTCATGCCATAAGGTGCCCAAATGAGACCGCCAGTAATCAAAATGACGGGATGGACATTTCGCAGAATTTGGTTCCTAGGGAACGTCTTTCCGAGACCCCAGAAAACAAGAACGATGACGATACCGAGAGGGAAGCCTATAAGGGTGGTTGCATACGGGCTACCAGTACCAAACATGCGGCGCGGCCCGATAGTACCCCATGTAACGGCGGCAGTGAAGAAAGTGTTCTCGTGAGGGCAGATAAATCGGAAAGGAGCGTCAGC
>NZ_JAELTJ010000740.1 GCF_016428805.1 Achromobacter sp. ASV32 | reverse complement strand
ATATACATTTAGTAATCGAATAGCAAAACGCGTCGTTGACTTCGCGTACCACATTGGTGATGATTCGCGACAGCAGGAGGTTCTGCTGATGTTCATGAGGGCTTTCCTATAATTCCATTAGCACTCTGGGGAAAAAAAACAACAACAACGCTTATCTTTATTACCATGATGTATCAAGTTGCTCAAATTGCAGCTTGAACGACGCTGTCTAAGATGCATCACGTAAATACACCCTGCCGGCGCGACTTGTTGCCCCAGCCCGCACTGTGACGCGGTGAGTCGCGGCAGAATCAGCTGGCCGCCATCACGCGGTAGGTTAGTAGGTATCGCCCTTTGATACCAGACCATCGCTACGCTCGTGCAACAGCTTCCGATCACCATCAGTTCACACCTCGAACATACCAC
>NZ_JAELTJ010000075.1 GCF_016428805.1 Achromobacter sp. ASV32 | reverse complement strand
GGCGCCTCGCACAGGCCGGTAATCGGGCGCCAGGCTAGGCGCGGTCGCCGCCGCGTGGCTGTGCCACGCAAGGTGAGCGCAACGACGCCTGGCGCCCGATTACCGGCCTGCCCGAAGGGTGAGTACCAAAATGAGCGCCTCTCAGCGTTGCGAATGCTCGCCGGGGGTCGGCCACGACTGCGCTTCGCGCCTTTGATAGTCACTCATTTGGGTACTCATGCGAGGCGCCTTCTAGTGGGAACAGGCCCTAGCGGTTCAGGCGTGACCGGCCCGGCCGGCCGCCTGCGCAGCCGGTTGCGCCGAGGGCGCCTTGACCAGGAATTCCTTCAGGCTGGCGACGTCGCTCTTCTTGAAGATGCGGTTCTTGTACGTCACCACCGTGGCGGGTGACAGGCCTAATGCGCGCCCCACTTCCTTGGCCGTGTGGCCTTGGCGCAGCAGGTTCGCCACCTGGATCTCGCGCCACGACAAGCCCGCCGGCCAGGCGGCCACAGGCGCCGGCGCCGCCTCGCGCCGGCACAGCTGATGATGGCGCCGCGCCAGCGCGATCAGCAGCGGCGCGCGGCCGCGCATCAGGTCCGTGACGTCCGCCGAATGCGTGCGCGAGAAATACAGGTTCAGGTAGCTGATGCCTTCGCTGCGCGCGCCGATCAATGAAATCTTGCTGGCAAAGCCCGGCCGCTCGAACAGCAGGCGGCGGTATTCGGCATCCATGATGTGGCCGGGCGTTGGCGTCTGGATGATCAGGTCCGGCTGGCCCTCGGGCCGACAGGCCAGGTCGCGCAGCAGGGCGTAATTGGGGTCACGGCGATAGAACTGGTCGTCGACGTAGACATTGGTGGTCCATTCGATCAGGGACTGGTTCAGCAGGCTGGCGGCCGACGAATACTGCACCGAGCCGTCGTGCCCGTAGAACACATGGGCCACGTGATCCGCGGCCACGGTTTCACGCAGCGCCAGCAACAGCGCGGCGTGGAACATCGGGCTGCCCAGGTCCATCACGGCGGACGCCGCCCATTGGTCCGCTCCCCCGGCCGCAGCCAGCGGCGTGCTTGTCTCTTCCATGGTTCTGGGTCCTCGTTCGGACGTGTTTTTCCCGATTCTACGGTCAACCCTGGCGTTGCGCGTGTCCTCTTCCGTGAGGACATGACGGGGCTTTCCCGCGCTTCTAGAGTGTGGCCCTGAGACAACCACGCCCCGCCACAGAGCACTAGGGAAAACGATGACAGAGCTTCCCCTCTACCCTTACCGCCGGCCCGCCGAGATGGACGGCCCGCGCGCCGAGCCGCATCCGGTTGCCATCGTCGGCGCCGGGCTTTCCGGGCTGACGCTGGCCCTGGATCTGGTGCGCCGCGGCATTCCCGTGGTGGTGCTCGATGACGACAACACGGTCGGGGTGCGCGGACTGGCCTCGCGCGGCATGGTCTGGGCCCAACGCACGCTGGATATCTTCGACCGGTTGGGCATGGCCGACGCCGTCGTGCAAAAGGGCGTGCGCTGGAATGTCGGGCGCGTGTTGTGCCGCGACATGGCGGTGGCGTCGTTCACGCTGCAGGACCAGCCCGATATGCGCCACAACGGCTTCGTGAACCTGCAGCAATACTATCTGGAAGCCTTCCTGGTCGACGCGTTGCAGCGCGAGCCGCTGGCCGATCTGCGCTGGCTCAACACCGTCGTCGGCGTCGAGTCTTGCGCGGACGGCCCGGCCACGCTGCGCGTGCGCACGCCCGATGGCCTGTATGCCACCCGCGCCCAGTGGGTCGTGGCGTGCGACGGCGCCCACAGCGCGGTGCGCGGCATGCTGGGCCTGGCCCCGCGCGTCTACGACCGCACCGAAGACCGCTGGATCATCATCGACATCGTCTTGCGCGGCGCCGCCTGGCCCGAAGAGCGCTGGACCTGGCTGGACGCCCGCAGTAACCACGGCCGCGCGGTGTGGCGCCACAAGATGGCCGACGACACCTGGCGGCTGGACTTCCAGCTGCGCCCGGACGAAGACGCCGAAGCCGCCGCCACCGACGCCGGCATGCGCCAGCGCGTCTGGAACCTGCTGGGCGAACGGGTGGACTTCGACATCGCCTGGCACGGCGTCTGGGCCTACCGCCACGAGTGCCTGGACAGCCTGCGCCATGGCCGCGTGCTGTTCGCCGGCGACTCGGCCCACCTGGTGGCGCCCTTTGGAGCGCGCGGCGGCAATGGCGGCATCCAGGATGCGGACAACCTTGGCTGGAAGCTGGCGCTGCTGCTGCAGGGGCGCGCCGGCGAGGAGTTACTGGACAGCTACTGCGCCGAACGCAAGCATGCAGCCATGGAGAACATCCGTCAGGCGCGGCGCTCATCGCGCTTTGTCTATCCAGGCCCGGCCCGCTCCGCCAACGTCTGGCGCGACGCCATCATCGCGCTGGCGCCGCGCCACGAGGTCCCGGCCCGCATGATCAACACAGGCCGGCTGTGCATGCCGGCAGTGTATCCGCCGTCGCCGCTGGTCCGCGGCGCGCACGCCCAGCATGGCCGGGCGCTGCCGAACATCGTGCTGCGCCAGGAAGACGGCCTGTCGCTGCACGGCCTGCTCGGCCCCTGGTTCACGGTGCTGGTCTTTGCCGATGCCCTGCCCGCCGATGCGCCCGCTGCCGCCGACGCCGATCCCTTGCTGCGGTGGGTCGCGGTCGGGCCGCTGTGCGATGCGCGCGGCCGCGCCGCCCTGGCCCAGCAGCTTGGCCTGGCCCTGGCCGGAGAAACCTGGCTGGTGCGCCCCGACCAGCACGTCATGGCGGCGCTTTCCCCGCAAACGCTCACCGCCGTCGAGGCCGCAGCCTGGGTCGACGCCGCGCTGGGCGTGCCCCGCGCCGCCGCCCCAGCCCCCACCCCCGCGTCCCGCCGCCGCTTGCACGCCACCGGAGCCCGCCATGCCGCCATCCCAGCAACAGCTTGACGACCTGCTTGAACGCCTGATCGCGTTGACCGACCAGCCCGACCCCGCGGACCAGCGCGACAGCCTGGCCCGGCTGTCGCTACTACTCATCGAAGCCGTGGACGACGCGGCCCGGGTACAGGCCGCCGTCGACGAACTTCTGGCGGCGCGCGGCGGACCGCCCGCCCTGCACATTCCCTGACCCACGGAGACCGCGTCATGACGCATTCCATCCATTCCGACACGCCAGACCCATGCCCGCCCATCCAGGGCCTGCACCACTTCGCCTGGCGCTGCCGCGACGCCGAAGAGACCCGCCATTTCTACGAAGACATCCTGGGCCTGCCGCTGGTGCACGTGGTCAAGGAAGAACGGGTGCCGTCCACCGGCGAACACTGCCCTTTCGTGCATTTGTTCTTTGAATTCGCCGACCACTCGCACATCGCCTTCTTCGACCTGGGCGACAACGCGGTGAGCCAGCCCGATCCCGCCACGCCGCGCTGGGTCAACCACTTCGCCATGGAAATCCGCGGCGAGGCCGAGCTGGCGCAGATGCACCGGCGTTTGCTGGCGCACGGCGTGCAAGTCGTGGGGCCGACCGACCACCACTTCATCCGCTCGCTCTATTTCTTCGACCCCAACGGCATCCGGCTGGAACTGACGACCCGCCTGCCCGTGCCCGACTACGTGGCCACCAAGCGGCGCAGCGCCCACGACGACCTGGCCGGCTGGACCCGCGACAAGGCCGCCGGCCTGCGCCCTGGCGCCACCGGCACCAGCAGCCAGGCCCGCCAGACGCAACCCGGCTGATCCGGCCATCCCGATATCCCTTACCGACAAGGACCACGATGAACAAACCTTTCGCCTCCCAGGCCGACGTTGCCGAGAAGAAGACCTCCTTCGTCCGCCTGTCCGAAAACGCCTATGCCTACATCGCCGATGGCGACCCGAACTCCGGCGTGATCATTGGCGACGACAGCGTGATGGTGGTCGACGCCACCGCCACGCCCGCGATGGCACAGAACCTGATCCGCGCCATCCGCGGCGTCACCGACAAGCCCATCCGCCACGTGGCCCTGACCCACTACCACGCCGTGCGCGTGCTGGGCGCGTCCGCCTTCGCCGCCGAAGGCGCCGTCAATACTTTCGCCAGCCAGGGCACCTACGAACTGATCGCCGAACGCGGCCAGGCCGACATGGATTCCGAGATCGGCCGCTTTCCCCGGCTGTTTCAGTCCGCGGAAGGCATACCCGGGCTGACCTGGCCCACCGTGGTGTTCGAGCGTGAACTGACCCTGCACCTGGGCAAGCTGGAAGTGCGCATGATGCACCTGGGCGCCGGCCACACCCGGGGCGACTCGATCGTGTGGCTGCCGTCGCAGGGCATCTGTTTCGCGGGCGACCTGGTGGAATTCAATGCCGGCGTCTACACCGGCGACGCCTACCTGAGCGACTGGCCCGCCACCCTCGATGCCCTGCAAGCGCTGCACCCCCGGCAGATGGTGCCCGGCCGCGGGCCCGCCCTGACCAGCCCCGACGCCTGCCGCGAGGCCATCGGCTACACGCGGCGCTGGGTGCAGACGCTGTACGGCTGCGCCCGCCAGGGGGTCAGCGAGGGCAAGGGCCTGAAGCAGGTCTACGAAGACACCCGCCGCGTGATGGATCCGGAATTCGGCCACGTCGTCATCTACGAGCACGCCATCCCCTTTGACATCTCGCGCGCCTTCGACGAGGCCAGCGGCATCACCGATCCGCGCGTCTGGACCGCCCAGCGCGACCGCGAGATGTGGGCCGAACTGACCGCCTGACACCCTCCCAACGACGGAATCCCCGGACATGAAACTCGCCACCCTGAACCCCGGCACCCGCGACGGCCAACTGGTCGTCGTCAACCGCGCGCTGACCCGCATGCGCGCCGTGCCCCACATCGCCGCCACCTTGCAGCAAGCCCTGGACGATTGGGCCCGCTGCGCCCCGCGCCTGCAGGCGGAATACGCCGACCTGCAGGCCGGCGGCGCGGGCCTGCCGTTTGACGCGACCCAATGCGCCGCGCCCCTGCCGCGCGCCTATCAATGGCTGGACGCCTCGGCCTATCTCAACCACGTCGACCTGACCCGGCGCGCCCGCGGCGGTGAAATGCCGCCGTCGTTCCACACCGATCCCCTGATGTACCAAGGGGCCTCCGACGACTTCATGGGGCCCTGCGATCCCATCACCGCCGCCAGCGAAGACCTCGGCGTCGACCTGGAAGCCGAGATCGTGGTGGTCACCAACGACGTGCCGCTCGGCGTGGATGCCGGCAAGGCGCTGGACCACGTCGTGCTGCTGGGACTGGTCAACGACGTCACGCTGCGCAATGTGGTGCTGCCCGAGCTGAGCAAGGGGTTCGGCTTCCTGCAGGGCAAGCCCGCCTCGGCGCTGTCGCCCGTGCTGGTCACCCCCGACGAACTCGCGCCCTACTGGCGCGACGGCAAGCTGCACCGCCCCATGCAGGTGTGGCTGAACGGCCATCTGCTCGGCCAGCCCCAGGCCGGCGAGGAAATGCAGTTTCACTTCGGCGAGCTCATCGCCCACGCCGCGCGCACCCGCCGCCTGGGCGCCGGCACGCTGCTGGGCAGCGGCACGATCTCGAACGCCAGCGACGCCGTGGGCGTGTGCTGCCTGGTCGAAGCCCGCGTGCGCGAACAGCTGCGCGGCGGACAGATGCGCACGCCGTTCCTCAAGCACGGCGACCGCGTGCGCATCGCCATGCATGACGACGCCGGCAACAGCCTGTTCGGCGATATCGACCAGCAGGTCCAGATCCCCGGCACCCGGCCCCTGCCCAAGACCGCCGCGGCGCCGGCTCCGCAAGCCGTCACCGCCTGAAGGGAACACCACCATGGCCGACACGGCATCGTTGACGTTGCACAGCTACTGGCGCAGTTCCGCCGCCTACCGGGTCCGCATCGCCCTGGCCCTCAAGCGCCTGCCCTATCAGCAGGTGCCCTGGCACATGGCGCGGGGCGAACATCTGCAACCGGCCTACCGCAGCATTGCGCCGTTCGGTCTGGTCCCCATGCTGGAAATCGACGGCATGCGGCTGCAGCAATCGCTGGCGATCATCGAGTACCTGGATGCGCGCCACCCCGAACCCGCGCTGCTGCCGGCCGATCCCGCTGGCCGCGCGCAGGCCCGGGCGCTGGCGCAGTTGATCGCCTGCGAGGTGCATCCGCTGAACAACCTGCGCACCCTCAACCGCCTGCGCTCGCAGTTCGGCGCCGACGACGCGCAGGTGCAGGCGTGGTACCGGCATTGGTGCGAAGAGGGCTTTCTCGCCTTCGAGGCGGCGCTGGCGCCGTCCGCCGGCGACTATGCGCTGGGCGCCGCGCCGTCGCTGGTGGAATGCTGCCTGGTGCCGCAGGTCTACAACGCGCGGCGCTATGGCGTGGACCTGGCGCCGTTCGGCCGCGTGCGCGCCATCGTCCAGGCATGCGAAACGCTGCCGGCATTCGACGCGGCGCGCCCCGAACACCAACCCGACGCCCCCCGTCCCGCCGAAGCCGCCGCCTGAGCGGCCGGCCCCCACCGACATAGAAGAAATGCGGCACGCCCGCGCCCCCAAGGAGACATGCATGCAGACAGACCTTTCCGGACAGGGCGCGGTTGCGCCCGCCCTTGATCGCCCCATATCGGCCCCGCTGGTCAGCGCCGATGACCGCAAGGTGCTCGCGGCCACGCTCGTCGGCTCGGCCATCGAGTGGTACGACTACTTCATCTACGTCCAGGCCGCCGGCCTGGTGCTGGGCGGCCTGTTCTTCGCGCCCTTTGCCCGGGAGAACCCCGAACTGTCGCTGATCCTGTCCTTCGCCACCGTCGGCGTGGCCTTCCTGTTCCGGCCGCTGGGCGCCATCGTCTGCGGCCACCTGGGCGACCGCTACGGCCGCAAGCGCGTGCTGGCGGCCACGCTGATCCTCATGGGCGTCTCCACCGCCCTGATCGGCGTGCTGCCGACTTATGCCCAGATCGGACTATGGGCGCCCATCGCCCTGGTCGGCCTGCGCGTGCTGCAAGGGTTTTCGGCTGGCGGAGAATGGGGTGGCGCGGCCCTCATGGCGGTCGAGCATGCGCCCGTGAACCGGCGGTCCCTGTTCGGCGCGTTTCCGCAGATCGGCGTGCCGCTGGGCATGATCGTCGCCACTGGCGCGCTCTGGTGCATCACCGCCCTGGTGGGCCCCGACAACTTCATGGCCTGGGGCTGGCGCATCTCGTTCCTGTTGTCGATCGCGCTGATCGTCGTCGGTGTCTTCATCCGCCGCGCGGTCGAGGAATCGCCCGTGTTCCTGCAGATGCAATCGCGCCGCAGCCACTCGTCGGCGCCGCTGGGCACGCTGCTGCGCAAGCACCCGAAACAGATCGCGCTGACCACGCTGATCTTCGTGGGTAACAGCACCGCCGGCTACCTGCTGGTGGGCTTTTTCATCAGTTACGGCAGCCGCGCGCTGCACATGCCGGCGCAACAGGTGCTGATGATCTGTACGCTGGCCGCCGCCTGCTGGCTGGGCACCACCTTGCTGGGCGGCTGGCTGGGCGACCGCATCGGCCGCGTGCGCACCTTCCAGATCGGCTACGCCTTGCTGGCCCTGTGGGCCATTCCGATGTGGTCGCTGATCGAATCGGGCAACCCCGCGCTGTTCACCCTGGCGCTGGCCGTGCTGTCGGTACCGCTGGGCCTGACCTACGGGCCGCAGGCCGCCCTGTATGCCGAGATGTTCCCCGCCGACGTGCGCTATTCGGGCGTGTCGGCCGGCTACGCCCTGGGGTCCATCCTGGGCGGCGCCTTCGCCGCCATGATCGCGCAATCCATCATCACCGCCACGGGGCAATCCTGGCTGGTGGGCGTCTACGTCGTCGTCATGGCCGCCGTGTCGTTCGTGGCCGTCACGCTGGTCAAGGACAAGCCCGGCGTCACGCTGCACGCCGACTGACCGCCGGCCGCCGGCCTCCCGCGCCGGCGGCCCGTTCGCCTCAACATCGATACGCCACGCCATGCCCACCTGCATCCACCAGCAAGACCTGATCGACGCCATTGCCAGCGCGCTGCAGTACATCAGCTGCTATCACAGCGCCGACTACATCGCGCACCTGGCCGCCGCCTACCAGCGCGAAGCCAGCCCTGCCGCCCGCGATGCCATGGCCCAGATCCTGGTCAGCTCGCGGCTGGCCGCCATCGGCCGGCGTCCCATCTGCCAGGACACCGGCATCGTCAACGTCTTCCTGAAGGTCGGCATGGACCTGCGCTGGTCGGGCTTCACCGGCAGCCTGGAAGACGCCGTCAATGCCGGCGTGCGGCGCGCCTACCTGGACCCGGACAACCCGTTGCGCGCGTCCGTCGTGGCGGACCCGCTGTTCAGCCGCGTCAACACCCGCGACAACACGCCGGCGGTCATCCACGTACAGATCGTGCCGGGCGCGCAGCTGGAGATCATCGTCGCGGCCAAGGGCGGCGGCTCGGAAAACAAGGCCCGGCTCGCCATGCTGAACCCCGGCGACAGCGTCGTGGACTGGGTACTGGCGCAAGTGCCCGCCCTGGGCGCGGGCTGGTGCCCACCGGGCATGCTGGGCATCGGCGTGGGCGGCACCGCCGAAAAGGCCGTGCTGCTCGCCAAGGAAAGCCTGATGCAGCCGCTGGACATGCACGCGTTGCAGGACCGCGCCGCGCGCGGCGACACGCTGGCCCCCGAAGACGCCCTGCGCCTGGAACTGCACGACCGCATCAACGCCCTGGGCATCGGCGCGCAGGGCCTGGGCGGCCTGACGACCGTGCTGGACGTGAAGATCAACACCTACCCCACCCACGCCGCCGCCAAGCCCGTCGCGCTGATTCCCAATTGCGCCGCCACCCGTCATGCGCGCATCGTGCTGGACGGCAGCGGCCCCGTGCACCTGGACCCGCCCCCGCTCGATCTCTGGCCCGACCTGGGCCCTGCCCTGGCCCGCGACGCCGGCCGGCGCGTCAACCTGGACACCCTGACCCGCGAAGACGTGGCCGCCTGGCGGGCGGGCGACACCCTGCTGCTGACCGGCCGCCTGCTCACCGGACGCGACGCCGCCCACCAGCGCATCCGCGCGCTGCTGGCGCAAGGCCAGCCGCTGCCGGCTGACTTCCGCGGCCGCATCATCTACTACGTGGGTCCGGTGGACGCCGTGCGGGACGAAGCCGTCGGCCCGGCTGGCCCCACCACCTCGACCCGCATGGACGGCTACACGGACATGATGCTGGACCAAACCGGACTGATCGCCATGATCGGCAAGGCCGAACGCGGTCCGGCGGCCGTCGCCGCCATCCAGCGGCACCGCGCGGCCTACCTGATCGCCGTCGGCGGCGCGGCCTATCTGGTGTCCAAGGCGATTCGACACGCCCGCGTCGTCGCGTTCGAAGACCTGGGCATGGAAGCCATCTACGAGTTCGACGTCGTGGACATGCCCGTCACCGTGGCAGTGGATGCCAGCGGTGGCAACCTGCATGTGTCGGGCCCGGCGCAATGGCGCCGCGACGCCGGCCACGCCGCCTGGACCGGCCTGGGCGAGATCAGGCTTTCCGGGGCCTGACCGCAGTCACCCGCAGCGCCCCGACAGCTGCGCCATGCGCTTGGCCTGCGGCGCAGGATCGGCGGGCGAGCGCCGCGTTACCTCCATCTGGCGCATGACCGCCGTCGCGATCAGCGATGCGTGCTGCGCCACGCGTTCGAAGTTGCCGCGGAATACGGTTCAGCCCCGTCAGCCCAGATACTCCACATTGCCGCATACCGAAATGCTCTGGCCGCTGACCATTGCGCCTTCGTCCGAGCACAGGAACGCCACCTGATTGGCTACATCCTCCGGCTGGGTCATGCGGCGCAGCGATACCTTTTCCACCAACTGCATGCGCATCTCGTCATTGCTGACTCCGCCGGCTTGGGCGCGGGCCGCGATGATGCGTTCGACCCGGTCGCCGGCCACCACGCCCGGCAGCACCGAATTGACGCGGATATTGTCCGGGCCCAGCTCCATCGCCCAGGTCTGCGTCAGGCCCGCCAGGCCGAACTTGCTGGCGCTATAGGGCGAGCGCAGCGAAAAACCCAGGCGGCCCGCCACCGACGAGATATTGATAATGGCGCCGCCGCCCGCTTCACGCAGCAAGGGCACGGCGCTGCGCGAACACAGGAACGTGCCCGTCAGGTTCACGTCCAGCGTCTTTTCCCAAGCGTCCAGCGTCGTGTCTTCCAGGCGGCTGGTCGGGCCGGACACGCCCGCGTTGTTCACCAGCGCATCCAGTTTTCCCCAACGCCTGGACAGGTCGGCAAACATCGCCAGCACCTCGGCTTCGTTGGAGACGTCCGTCACGCTGGCGCTCAAACGCGGCGACAACGCCGCCACTTCCCGCACGGCCGGCTCGTTCACGTCGCAGATGTGCACCTGCCCGCCCGCCGCCAGGAATTTCTTCGCAATCGCCAGGCCGATGCCCTGCGCGCCCGCCGTGATCAGGACCCGCTTGCCTTTCAAGGAATCACTCATGATGTATGCCGGTAAATGAACAGATACCGGCGCGACAGGACATCGCGCCGGTCCAACGCTGCCGCAAGGTCAGCAAGCAAACTTCGGCCGCACGCCGCTGCGTTGCGACAGGCCCAGAATCTCGCGCGCCTGCGCCGGGGTCGCGGGCTCCATGTCCATTTCCCGGATGATGCGCACGATACGCTCGACCAGCTGGACATTGGTGGCCAACTCGCCGTGGCGGTAATACAGGTTGTCTTCCAGCCCCACCCGCGCGTGCCCGCCCAGCAGCAGGGCACTGATATTGGCCTCGAGCTGCGACGGCCCGATGCCGCTCACGCAGAACACGGCATTCTTGGGCAGCATGTCGACCATCATCTGCAGATAGCGCGGCGAGAACGGCATCGCGTTCTGGAAATTCCGGTGTACGTTCATCACCAGGTTCACGAACGGCGGGCCTTCATCCAGGCCTTCGTTGATCAGCGTCGTCGCGTCCTGCAGGATGTGCGTCGGGCTGAACACCTCCCACTCGGGCTTGATGCCACGCGCCTTCATGCCAACCGCCAGCTCGCGCGCTTTGGTCAGCGGCGTATTCATCAGATATTCACGCTCGCCGAACGCCAGGTTCAGCGTCGTCGCATCCAGCGTGCACATCTCGGCGCCGGCATCCATGCCTTTCAGCCGTTCTTCCCAGATGATTTCCCACATGCCCGGATAGCTTTCGCGCACCATGTCGCCATGCACGCCGCCGCCGGTCGAATTGTTCAGCACGATATCGCAGCGGTCACGAATGCGCTGATTCATGTCCAGGTAGATGCCAGCATCGCAGGTTGCCTGGTCGTCGGGGCGGCGCGCATGCAGCGCCACCACGCTGGCGCCGGCGTTGTAGCAGCGATAGACGTCGTCGGCGATCTCGGCGGGTTGCGTCGGCAGATGCGGATTCTGGCTCTTGAATGCCATGCCCCCGGTCGGGGCGATGGTCACGATGACTTTGCGTTTGGCCATGAAGATTCTCTCAGGGTTGGCGACTGTCCGCTCATTTCCACAGTTCGCAGCGGGTTTCCGCCTTCTTGGTGAAGGCCTCGTTGCCGTCGATGGTCTGCACCACGTCGAAATAATCCCAGGGTTCCTTGGACTGTTCCGGCGTCTTCACCTGCAGCAGAACCATGTCGTGCACCACGCGGCCATCCGGACGCACCACGCCGTCCTTGATGTACATATCGTTCAGCTTGTTCTCGCGCAGATAGGCCAGCACGCGGTCCGCGTCATCCGTGCCGGTCGCCTTGACCGCCCGCAGATACTGCAACGCCGCCGAATAATCGGCGGCCTGCAACGACGACGGCATCGCCTTGCGCGCCTCGAAGAATTTTTTGCTCCAGGCGCGGGTCTGTTCCGACGCATTCCAGTACCAGCTGTCCGTCAGATACATGCCTTGCGTCGCGGGCAGGCCCAACGCATGGACGTCATTGATGAACATGATCAGTCCGGCCAGCCGCATGGTCTTGGTCAGGCCGAACTCGTTGGCCGCCTTGATCGCATTGGTCGCGTCCGCGCCGGCATTTGCCAGCGCCAGGATTTCGGCCTTGCTGCTTTGCGCCTGCAACAGGAACGACGAGAAATCCGCCGCCGACAGCGGATGCCTGACCGCCCCCAGCACTTTGCCGCCGCCGGCCTCGACCACCTTCGTCGTATCGGCCTGCAGCGCATGGCCAAAGGCATAGTCCGCCGTCAGGAAGTACCAGCTTTTGCCGCCCGCCTTCACCACCGCCGCGCCCGTGCCGCGCGCCAATGCCACGGTGTCGTAGGCGTAGTTCAGCGTATAGGGCGTGCACTGCTCATTGGTCAGCGCCGGTGCGCCGGCGCCCACCACGATGATCGGCTTCTTCTTGTCCGCGGCCACCTTCGACATCGCCAGCGCGGTGCTCGAATTGGTGCCGCCGATCAGCATGTCCAGGCCCTTCTGGTCGAACCACTCGCGCGCTTTGGCCGAGGCCACGTCCGCCTTGTTCTGGTGGTCGGCCACCAGCAGTTCGATCTTCTTGCCGTTGATCTCGCCACCCAGCTCCTGGATGGCCATCTTGATGGCCTCCACCCCGCCGGGGCCGTCCGGGCCGGAATACACGCCGGACAAGTCCGTAATGAAGCCGATGCGGATCACATCGTCCGAATACTGGGCCTGCGCGATAGGCGCGGCCAGGAGCGAGACCGCGGCGGCGCAGGCGATGGTTCCACCGGAAACCAGGCGTTGCATTGACAACATAGTTATCTCCTTTTATGGTTTTTGGGCTCTGGGGCCTCTTGTATTCTGCGGTGGGTCCCCAATGCGAACAGTCATCATGGTGACAGAGCGCCCTAGGGTTTACCTGAGCGGTATCGCCGCGAAAAAAGGGGAGTGAATATGCGCGGATCGCCGGCCGGCAACGCCAACGAACCGTCAGGCGCCAGGCGCCGGCCCGCCGGCTGCCCGGTGGACGCCATGCTGGACGTCGTGCCCTGGTACATGGGTCTGCCGGCGCTGGAGCGCAGCGTGGTCCGATCCGAACTGCGCACCGTCTCGCTCGCCGGCGGCGAATACCTGTTTCGTTCAGGCTCGCGTTCGCCCGGCTGGTATGGCGTGGTGACCGGCCTGGTGAAATGGTCGTCCCGCGGCCCCGACGGCCGGTCCCTTTCACTGGCGGGCTTCAGCACCGGCAGCTGGTTCGGCGAAGCCACCATGATCCGCCGCGAACAATTCGAATACGAAGTCGTCGCCCTGCGCCCCAGCCAGATCGTGATCTTGCCGCGCGACACGTGCGAGCGCCTGTGGAACCACAATATCGAGTTCACCAAGGCCCTGATGATGCACCTGGCGCAACGGGTGAACTGGCTGATGGCCAGCTATACGGGCAACGTGCTGCTGGACGTGGACACCACCGTCGCGCGCGCCGTGGCCGCGCAGTGCGATGCCGAGCAGCATTCAGGGTTTGATGGGCGCCTGAAGATATCGCAGGAAGAGATCGCCGCGTTGTGCGGGGTATCCAGGCAACGGTGCAATGCCACCCTGACCATGCTGGCGCGCGAAGGGGTGCTGCGAACGCACTATGGCGGGCTGACGGTGCTGGATATGGAGGGGTTGTATCGGTTCGCAAAAATCAGTCGAAAGCCCGCTGCCAGCCGAGGCACTTCGGGCTAGGATGCGCTGAAGGACTGACGCCGGCCGCAAGCGCATCCCGGTTGTCTTCGGCCTTACCGAACAGATCGAAGCCATCAGCTCGATTGTCGGGCGGCCCGCCAGGACGCAAATATTCCACATGCACGTATTCGATCTATATAATCATTCCGTAGGGAACCGTTAAATGCCTTTAAACGCCCCTATGGAGCATTTAAATGGAATCTCCTCTCCCATTGCCAGTCGAGCGCGCCATCCACAAACTCGGCGGTGACATTTCGCTCGCACGCAGACGGCGCCACATCTCCCAAGCTTCGTTGGCCGAACGCATGGGCGCATCCCTATCCACGGTACGCCGCATGGAAAAAGGTGACGCCCGCGTGCCCATCCACTTCTACGCCCGCGCCCTGCATGTCTTCGGCGAGATCCACGCGCTTGAACACCTGCTGGACACGCCAAACGACGAGATTGGACTCACACTGATGGACGAGCACCTGCCCAAGCGCGTGCGTAGCAAGTCCGGCGGCTCGTCGGGAGCATTGTGATGGCGGCGTCGAGCGCGGCCAAGAAACGGCCGAAGACTTGCGCTACCTGCAGGGCAAGGGTACCTCGCTCGGCGGCATGCGTCCGAAATGCACAATCGTCGACGCCGACGGCTCACTCGCCATCGGCAAGTTTCCCAGCATCAACGATATCCGCAGCGTCACACGTGGCGAAGTCCTGGCGCTGAAGTTGGCCCGGCAGGCCGGCATTGACGCCGCGCCAGCGCAAATCGTCATCCTGGCCGATGTGCCAATAGCGGTCATCCGAAGATTTGACCGCGACAGCAATGATGGCCGCATTCCCTATCAATCCGCAGCCTCGCTGTTGCAGGCCTCGCGCGAGGAAGACCGCAGTTACACGGAAATCGCGGATGCCATCCGCTCGCATGGCCACTCCCCCACCCGGGATCTGCATGAACTCTGGCGCCGCCTGGTGTTCAACCTGTTGATCACCAATGTGGACGATCACCTTCAGAATCACGGCTTCCTGCACATAGCGCATGGACAGTGGCGCCTTGCGCCCGCCTTTGACGTCAACCCATTTCCGGACAAGGAACGCGAGTCCAAGACATGGCTGTCCGAGCAGGATGGGCCAATCACGGATGTGCAGATGCTGCTCGCCCGCGCAGCCTACTTTTCACTGGACAAGACACAGGCGCTGGCGGTGCTGGCCGCGGTGCACACTGCCGTCAAGAACTGGCGGAAAACCGCCCTGGGCAAGGAGGTCGGACTGCGCGCAAACGAGCTGGATGACTTCGCTGCCGCGTTCGAACATCCGCAGATGGAAACCACAGCGGCGCTGCTCGGCCGTTAGGCAGCGTCCACGCTTACGCCAGGCACCCGGCGCCGCAACGCAACCACCTGCTCCGCCCCCACCGCCCGCGCACGCAACTGCCCGCAGCCACCCTCCACATCCTGCCCGGCGCTGTTCCTGATCTTGGTCAGGACGCCGCGGCGATGCAGAATGCGGACGATCTCGCGGATGCGTTCGCTGTCGGGACGCTGGTAGTCGTCGCCTTCCTGGCTGTTGAACGGAATCACGTTGAGCACGCCGAACTTGCCCTTGAGCAGGCGCGGGATCTCGTCGAGTTCGTCGTCGCCGTCATTGATGCCCTTGAGCAGCGTCCACTGGTACTGCACCGGGTAGCCGGTCTCGCGGGCATAGGCTTCGCCCAGATCGACCAGTTCGGCCGGCGTCATCTGCGGCGCGCGCGGCAGGAGATGCCGGCGCAGTTCAGCCTTGGTCGTATGCAGCGACAGCGCCAGCGCGGGCTTGACACGCTGTTGCGGCAAAGCGTCGAAGACGCGCGGGTCGCCAACGGTGGAGAACACCAGGTTCTTGTGGCCGATGTTGCCTTCCGTGCCGAGCAGGTCGATGGCCTGCAGCACATTGTCCAGGTTGTGCGCGGGTTCGCCCATGCCCATGAAGACGACTTTCTTCACCGCGCGCTGGCGCCGCGCCAGCACAAATTGCGCCAGGATTTCCATGCTGGAGACCTGGCGGATCAGCCCGCTCTTGCCGGTCATGCAGAACCGACAGCCCACCGCGCAGCCGACCTGGGTGGACACACAGAGCCCGTCGCGCGGCAGCAGCACGCTTTCCACCATCTGGCCGTCGGCCAGATCGACCAGCAGGCGCGAACCATCGTTGCCCGCATGCTCGGAACGGACGCGGGCCAGGCCGTCAAGCTCGGCCGCCAGCGCGGGCAGCGCCTGGCGCAGCGCCAAGGGCAGATAGTTGTCGAAGCGCCGCCGCCATGTCTCGCTGTCGAACGCCTGCCCGGTCAGCCAGGCGCGCATGACCCGGCCGCGATGAGCCGGCTGGGCGCCTAGGGCGGCCAGACGTTGATGGAAATCGGAATAGCGCATGGGGAGCGGATTTTACCGTGCCCGGCAGGCGCGAGGCCCCGCAGGGCCTGCCGGGCGAAGCCCCGCCTACCCCGCGATGGCCCGGGCCAATTGCTGAATGGACAGCGGCGCGCAGCCCTCGGCGTCGTTGCTGACCGTCACGTAGGCTGGCTGGCCCGCGCCCGTAATGCCACGGATGGTGCGCGCCAACACCGTGCGGGTGGGGATATCCTCACTGAGAAGGGCATTGAACGGATCATGCTTCTTCTGCGCGGCGGCATAACCATAGGGGCCGAAAACGCGGTTCAGGTTCCAGCGGCAGACCAGCGGCCCCGGCCATAGCGCGCGCAGCATCGGCAGTTGCGCTTCGATCGGTGGCATCTTGCCATGCAGCCCCAGGCAGAAAGTGGCCCCATGCGCCTTGAGCGTATCGACCATCGCCTGGCCCAGCAGTTCCGGGTCCCGCACTTCCACCGCCACGATCACGCCATCATGCGTGGACAATGCATCCCGGACCGCCGCCAGCATGCGCCCCAGTTTCTCGAACAGGGATGCCGAGCGGCTCAGCCAGCCCAGAGGCAGCGGACTCAGCTGGAACACCAGGACGCCGAGCTTGGCGCCCAGGCCTTCGAGCGCCGGCCGCACGAAATCCTGGACAGCCAGCGACGGATCGAGAAAGACCGGGTTGGCCTCGCGCGTCCTGCCTTCTTCGCCACGCACCTGGGCATCGGTAATGCTGGAGGGACATTTGACGACGAAACGGAAATCGTCGTCGACCTGCCCCGCATAGCCGGCATACTGGCTCGCCGTCAACGGTTGCCAGAACGTGCGGTCCACGCAAACCGTGCGCAAAAGCGGATGCCGATGGTAGGCGCCGAGGCCGTGCCGGGACAGCGTGCTCGAATCGTATTCGCCGTCCCAGACCAGCCCTTCCCAGCCGGGGTACGACCAGGTGGACACGCCAAAGCGCAGCGGTGCGGGCAACTGCTGCGCGAGCGCGCGCCATTCCTGGGCTGCCGGCGCAGGAAGCACTTTGGCCATGCTCCGGAGGGCGGAAAGGTCGGGATTGGCAGGAGACGCGACGTGCTGCGAGGCGTTGGCCGGCGGCACGGGTAGCGCATCTCCGAAAAGATCGTCTTGCATGCTTGTCGTTCTGGCGCGGGGATGGGCTATAGGGTACTTGCAAAATAACGCGCGCACACGGCCGCAACAGATGAACGGCGGGACGCCATCAAGGAACCATCATTGGGAGATTTGCCCATGCAACTTGGCGATCGCGCGGCCCGGCAGAAGGACGGTGGAGAAGGCGATGAGGGGAAAGCTGGAGCGGGTGAAGGGAACAACACCCAATTCTTAACCCGTTGATTAAAAAAATTTCCTACGCTGGACATAGCCCCGCCAGCCGCGACCGAGCCAGTGGCCAAAGTGTTCTGCAAAGTTGGGGCGGTTTGTCATCCTCATGGTTTGGTCCTTTCTGTCGCGCCGCGGGCTGGCTGAACACGGCCGCTTCCCGAGGTTGCTTCTGAACGGGCCGACGCGCGTAGGTTGTTTCGGCCTTGATTGGATTTATATGCCAAATTTCTCACTTGGGTTGAAATTTATGGGTGTCATTCTGTTCAGCTTGCCTTTATGATTGGATTTCATGGTATTTTTTCAACCATGGATAGAAATTCCAGGTACCAAATACTCAAGCAACTGCTGGCGAACCTTCCACGCGGGGTTCCGTTCGACCTGGCTACGCTTGAGCAGGTGGGTGTGTCGCCTCAGTTGGCTGCGCGCCACGCCAAGAGTGGCTGGCTCGAACGCCTGGCCCAGGGCGTCTATGCCTTCCCAAACGATACGCTGGATCTCCACCGCACTCTGATCTTCCTGCAGCAGCGCGTGCCCGGTCTGCATGTCGGCGGCAAAAGCGCCCTAACCATGCAAGGCGTGCGTCACTACCTGAGCCACCGGGAACGCGTGGTGCTGTGGGGGGAAGCCAACTTCACACTACCTGATTGGTTCACCATGCGCTTCCCTGCACGCTACGTCCATGCCCGGTTGTTCGACTGGCCCACCCCCGAACTGCCACGCAAGACCATGCTCACCCCACCCGGCTTTCCCGAGGGCTTGCAGGTGGCCGCCCAGGAGCGTGCCGTGCTCGAGCTGCTGTACGAAGCAGGCACCAAGGAAAGCCTGGACGAGGCCCGTAACCTGTTCGACGGTCTTCGCTCGCCCCGCCGGGAGCTGCTGGGGCAATTGCTCTCATGCTGCACCAGCGTGAAGGCCGTTCGCCTGTTCCTGACCTGGGCGCGCGACACGCAAATGGTCAACGTGGACGATTTGCTGAAACACCACGCTGTGCGCACTGGCAGCGACAAACGCTGGATAAGCCGAATGGCCGATGGCACCTTGCTGAGACTCAATCCTCATGGATAGAACTTACGCCGATACCGTGCGGCTGCTGCTGAAAGTGGCCCCCGAAGTATTTGCCAACGACATCTTCGCAATGAAAGGTGGCACCGCCATCAACCTGTTCATACAGGAGATGCCGCGCCTATCGGTCGATATCGATCTCGTGTACGTGCCGTGGCAGGTACCGCGCGACGAAGCACTGGGGGCCATCAACGCAGAGCTCGCGGCCATCGCTCAACGGGCAGACAGGTTGGGCTTGCGGACCCGTCTGGTGAACACTCGAGACATGGGTGACACCAAGGTCGTCGTCGAGGACGACACCAGCCAGGTGAAGGTTGAAGTCAACGTGGTGTTCCGCGGCACGGTCCTTCCCGTGGCACCCATGCCGCTTTGCGCAAGAGCGGCCGACATGTTCGGTGTCGAGTTCACGCTGCCGGTGCTGGCCCACGACGAACTCTACGCCGGTAAATTGGTGGCGGCCTTGGATCGTCAGCACCCGCGCGACCTGTTCGACGTGTGGCAGCTCTACGAATCGGGCGGCATCACGGACGGTATGGTCGAGTGCTTCGTCGTCTACCTGGCAGGCCACAATCGTCCAATCCACGAAGTGCTGTTCGGCAACGACAAGGATATTGCCGCCGAGTATGAGCGCACGTTCGTGGGCATGACCGAAATCGAGTCACCGCTGGCGCAATTGCTGGATGCTCGCAGGCGCCTGCACGAGGAACTGCCCGCGCGTCTGACGCAAGCCCAACGAGCGTTCTTGTGTAGCCTGGCCGAGGCTGCGCCCGATTGGTCGCTTCTGCAATGCCAACATGCCGAGGAACTCCCAGCGCTCCGCTGGAAACTCACCAACCTGCAGGCCTTCCAGCAACGCCGACCGCAGGATTTCGTGGCACAAGCCGATACGCTGCGTAGTCGATTGACCTATACATGATCGGGAGTCGTTCCAATGATGGCCACATCGGGGCAACAATCCGAACTCCGCGCCGCCCTAAAGATGGACTAAACAAAGGACTAAAAAGTCGTGGCTTGGAGTGGATTCCTGTGGACGTCCCTGGATCGAGTCAGAAGAAAAATCTGCTTCTTTCAATGACTTGAAACGCTCAGCGGACGTTCTTGGAAATCCTTGGAAAGGTGGAGTGGAGCGGGTGAAGGGAATCGAACCCTCGTATGAAGCTTGGGAAGCTGCCGTTCTACCATTGAACTACACCCGCTCGGGTGTCGTGCCCGGGTATCAAACCTGGGCAGAGGCCGGAATTATAGCGCGCCTTTTTCTGCTCCGGGAGGCGGCTTCCCGCCCCCCGGTTTCCCGATAAGCCGAGCTTAATTGGCCGTGATGTTGGCGGCCTTGACGACCTTGCCCCAGCGGTCCAGTTCCGACTGGGTGTAGGCGCCCAGTTCCTTCGGGCCCATGAAGATGGCCTCGGCGCCCTGCTCGGCGGCTTTCTGGCGGAAGGCGTCGGTCTTCATGATCTTCTGGATTTCGCCGGCGATCTTGTCCACGACCGGCGCGGGCGTGTCCTTGGGCGCGTACATGGCGAACCACGACGACACGATCAGGTCGGGATAGCCGGCCTCGGCGGCGGTGGGCACGTTCGGCAGGGACGGCAGGCGGGAGTTGCCGGTGACGGCCAGCGCGCGCAGCTTGCCGGCGGCAATCTGCCCCAGCAGCGGCGGCGGCGTGGTAATCGTCATGTCCACGGCGCCGCCCAAGAGATCGTTCAACGCGGGACCGGTGCCCTTGTACGGGATGTGCGCGATCTGCGTGCCGGCCATCTGGTTCAGCAGTTCGGTGGCCACCTGTTGCAGCGAGCCATTGCCGGACGACGCATAGTTCAACTTGCCCGGATTGGCCTTGGCATAAGCCACCAGTTCCTTGAGCGAATGGATGGGCAGGTCCGGGCGCACCACGACCACCTGCGGCGCCGACAGCACGTTGGCAACAGGCGCGAAGTCCTTGATGGGATCCCAGCCGGCGGCGGGCGTGACGTGGGGCGTGATGACCTGGAAGCCGGAGTATTGCAGCAGCAGCGTGTAGCCGTCGGGCTTGGCGCGGGCCACGGCCTGCGCGGCGATGCCGCCGGAGGCGCCCGGCTTGTTCTCGACGACGACGCTTTGGCCCAGCGCGGCGCCCAGCGGCTGGGCGATCAGGCGGGCGGCGATGTCGGTGGTGCCGCCGGGCGCGGCGGACACGATCAGCGTGACGGGGCGGTTGGGAAAGTCGGCTTGGGCGCTGGCGGCGCCGGCGGCAACGGTCAGCGCGGCGGCAATGCCGGCGCGCAGGATGGTGGGCAGGCTGGGAAATGCCATGGGTGTGTCTCCTTGGTTTTTTTTAGGTGTGGTCAAAACGGCAACGGTGCTACTGCGGAAATTTCTCGGCCAGCCATGCGGGCGCCGCATGGGTCGCCAGGCGCGGCCCCGCTTGCAGCAAGGCATTGGACAGGTCGCGCTGCACCAGGGCGGGCAAGCCGCGCACGATGGCCAGCAAGGGCGCCAGCGACACGCCGGACTCCACGCCCATGCAGGCGAACATGTGCACCAGCTCTTCGGTATTGACGTTGCCGCTTGCGCCCGGCGCATAGGGGCACCCGCCCAGACCGCCTACTGCCGCGTCAAACCGGGTGATGCCGGTCTGCCAGGCGGCGATCGCATTGGCCAGCGCCATGCCGCGCGTATTGTGCAGATGCACCGTCAGCGGCACGCCGGGCAAGCGGGCCGACGCCTGCTCGCACAAGGCGGCCACTTGCGTCGGAAACGCCATGCCCGTGGTGTCGCACAGGGTGATGCCGGCCGCGCCCGCATCGACCAGGCGTGCAGCCAGGTCCAGTACCTGGTCGGCCGCGACGTCGCCGTCGAACGGACAGCCGAAGGCGGTGGACAGGGACACGTTGCACGGCATGCCGCTGCGGCTGGCCGCCGCCAGCACCTGCGACAGCTCGTCAAAGGATTGGTCGCGCGTCATGCGCAGGTTGGCGCGGTTATGCGTTTCGCTGCACGACATGACCAGGTTCATCTCGTCGGTGCCCGCTTCCAGGGCGCGCTCCAGGCCACGGATGTTCGGCACCAGCGCGGTGTAGATCACGCCGGGACGGCGGCGGATGCGGCGCATGACGTCCGCCGCGTCGGCCAGCGCGGGGATGGCCTTGGGCGAAGTGAAGCTGGTGACTTCGATACGTGCAAAACCGCAGTCGGACAAGGCGTCCACCAGGGCGACCTTGTCGTCGGTGGCAACCAGGGCCTGTTCGATCTGCAGGCCGTCGCGCGGGCCGACTTCGTTGATCTCGATCCGGGTGGGGCCGGTGTTCATGCGATGACTCCCTTGGCGCGCAGGGCGCGGCGTTGTTCGTTCGACAGGCCCGCCTGCGCCAGCACGGTGTCGGTGTGTTCGCCCAGGGTGGGTGCGCGCTCGCGCACCGCGCCGGGATTGGCCGACAGGTAGGGGAAGACGGCAGGCATCTCCACCGGCACGCCGGCGGCGGATTCGACGGTGGTGATGGCGTTGCGGGCGCGGTAGTGCGGGTCGGCGGCGATGTCGGCCACGGAATAGATGCGGCCGGCGGGCACGTCGGCCTCGCGCATGGCGGCCAGCACGTCGTCGATGCGGCGAGCCTGCGTCCAGGCGCCGATGGCCGCGTCGATCTCGGCCACGCGCCGGGCGCGGCCGTCGTTGTGCGCCAGGTCCGGGTCCTGCCCAAGGTCGTTGCGGCCGATGCGGGCCATCAGGCGGGCGTAGATCGCGTCGCCGTTGCCGGCGATGAGCACGTAGCCATCTTCGCAGGGATAGGCGTTGGAGGGCGCGATGCCGGGCAGCGCCGCGCCGGCGGGTTCGCGCACGGCGCCGAACACGGAATATTCCGGCAGCAGGCTTTCGCTGAGGTTGAACAGGCTTTCGTACAACGCCGCGTCGATCACCTGCCCCACACCGCCGCGCGCATCGCGCTGGTACAGCGCCATCATCACGCCCAGCGCGCCATGCAGGCCGGCGATGGTGTCGCCCAGCGACAATCCCGCGCGCACCGGCGCGCGGCCCGGTTCACCATTCAGGTAGCGCAGCCCCGCCATCGCCTCGCCGATGGCGGCAAAGCCCGGTTCGCGCGCCTTGGGCCCGGTCTGGCCGTAGCCCGACACGCGCAGCATGATCAGGCGCGGGTTCAGTTCCTGCAGGGCTTCCCACGACAAACCCCACTTTTCCAGGGTGCCGGGACGGAAGTTCTCGATCAGGACGTCGGCCTGTTGCGCCAACAGGCGCACGATGTCCTGGCCCTCGGCCTGGCGCAGATCCACGCAAACCGACTGCTTGTTGCGCGACTGCGCTTCCCACCACACCGAGGTGCCCTCGTGCAGCAGGCGCCACTTGCGCAGCGGATCGCCCTGCCCGGGCGGCTCGATCTTGATGACCTGCGCGCCAAAGTCCGCCAGCGTCTTGGCGGCGAACGGCCCTGCTATCAGTTGGCCCAGCTCCAGCACGCGGATGCCGGCAAGAATCTGCCCTGCCATTTCGCCTCCCTGGCGACACTCGATATTGATGGACGGCAGTGTGCGCGCAAAGCCGCGCGGGGCGGAATGGACAATTGGGGAAAGGGGCATTCCCGGAATGGGAAACCCCGGGCAAACCCGAGCGCGGCAAACGCCTCAGGTGTCGCCGCGCAGGTGCGCCAGCAACAGGCGGGCGGCCACCGTCAGCGTATCCGCATCGCGTACGCCCAGCAGCAGCCAGCGGCGCGCCCACTCATCAGTCAGCGCAATCAGCTTGATCGGCATCGAACGCGCATGCGGCTCGGCCGCGATGCGCGGCAGGATGCCGACGCCGCCGGTGGCCGACACCATGCGACAGATGGCATCGAAGCTGCGCACCTGAATACGCAGGCGCATCGCCCGGCCCAGGCGGCCGCTCTCGTCGGCCAGGCGGGTGGCCAGCGACGTGGCCGGCGGCAGGCCGACGTAGTCGTAGGCCAGCGTGTCCGCGAACGCCACCTGCGGCGCCGCGGCCAGCGGATGCCGCTGCGGCACGATCAGCGCCAGTTCATCCAGCCGGTAGGGAAAGGTCGACAGGCCGTCGGCCGGGGTCCGGTCGGCGAAGACGCCGATATCGGCACGGTTCTCCAGCACGGCGGTGACGATGTCGCTGCTGTTCTGCTCTTCCAGGTCGATCCGCACAGCCGGATGGTCTTCCATGAAGGCGGCCAGGTCCTCGGGCAGGAACTGCGTCAGCGACGAGGTATTGGCGGCGATGCGCACCTGGCCGCGCACGCCCTGGGCAAAATCCGACAGGGCGCCCGCCATCTGCTCCACCTCCTGCAGCACACGCAGCGCGTGGACCAGGCAAGCCTGGCCGGCGTCGGTCAGCTCCACCCCGGCCGCGTTGCGGTACAGCAGCGCGGTGCCCAGGGCGGCTTCCAGGTCTGAAATCCGCTTGCTGGCCGCCCCGACCGCCAGATGCGACTGGCGCGCACCGGCCGAGATGCTGCCCTGGCGTGCCACGGCAACAAACAGGGAGAGCGTGACGAGGTCGATGCGGGCAACGTTCATGACGGGAAACAGGGGCGCTGTACGCCCGATGGGAAACCGGGCTGGGAACTATAGCCGGCAGCGGATGGGACAAATATGTCCCCCATTTTATCCCCCCTGGCCGGGGCGGCTGGCCTGGGCTGCCACTACAATTCCCCCCATGACTACGAACAACCCCGCGGACACCGCCGCGAACAACTCCGCGACCACGCCAGTGAACACCCCCGCAACACCCGCCGGCGACGCCGCTGCCACGCCCATTTCCCAGGAAACGCAGGCCGCGCTGGCCAGTACCCCGCACGCGCCGAACAGTCCGGGCGCCACGCACATCCGCAGTTTCGTGCACCGCCGCGGCCACATCACCCAGGGCCAGCTGGCCGCGCTTGAGCGCCTGATGGGCCAGTGGTCCATCCCCTACGCGCCGCGCCGTCTGGACCCGGCCGCCGCTTTCGGCCGCCAGGCGCCGACGGTGCTGGAGATCGGCTTCGGCATGGGCGAGACCACCGAGAAGATCGCGCTGGCCCGCCCGGACGACAACTTCCTGGGCGTGGAAGTGTTCAACGCCGGTGTCGGCTCGCTGCTGCGCCGCATCGAAGACTCCAGCATCCCGAACCTGCGCATCATCCAGCACGATGCCGTCGAGGTCGTGCGCGACATGATCGCGCCGGACTCGCTGGCCGGCGTGCACATCTATTTCCCCGATCCCTGGCCCAAGAAGCGCCACCACAAGCGCCGCCTGGTGCAGCCGCCGTTCATCGCGCTGCTGGCCAGCCGCATCGCGCCCGGCGGCTACATCCACTGCGCCACGGACTGGGAAGAATACGCCGTGCAGATGCTGGACGTGCTGGGCAACGAGCCCCTGCTGAAAAACACCGCGGACGGCTATGCGCCGCGCCCGGACTACCGCCCCCTGACCAAATTCGAGACGCGCGGCCTGCGCCTGGGCCACGGCGTCTGGGACCTGATCTTCAAGCGAGTCGCCTGAGATGCTCTATCCGTCGATTGAACCCTACCGTCACGGCTTCCTGGATACCGGCGACGGCCACCAGGTCTATTGGGAACTCTGCGGCAATCCGCAGGGCAAGCCGGCGGTGTTCCTGCACGGCGGCCCGGGCAGCGGCTGCTCGCCGGTGCATCGCCAGTTGTTCGATCCGCAGCGCTACAACGTGCTGCTGTTCGACCAGCGCGGTTGCGGGCGGTCGACGCCACACGCCAGCCTGGACAACAACACCACCTGGCACCTGGTCGCCGACATCGAACGCCTGCGCGCCGAGGTGATGGGCGCCGACAAGTGGCTGGTGTTCGGGGGCTCGTGGGGCTCGACGCTGTCGCTGGCGTATGCCGAGACGCATCCGGACCACGTCAGCGAGCTGGTGCTGCGCGGCATCTTCGCGCTGCGCCGCGCCGAGATCGACTGGTTCTACCAGGAAGGCGCGTCGTGGCTGTTTCCCGACCACTGGGAAGCGTACCTGGCGCCCATTCCCGAAGCCGAGCGCGGCGACCTGGTGGCGGCGTATCACAAGCGCCTGACCGGCTCGGACCCCGCCGAACAGCTGCGTGCGGCCAAGGCCTGGAGCAAATGGGAAGACAGCACGATCACGCTGCTGCCCAGCCCGCGCCACCAGCAGAGCCACGCCGCCGACCGCGCGGCGCTGGCCTTCGCGCGCATCGAAAACCACTACTTCGTCAACGCCGGCTTCATGGAAGAAGGCCAACTGATCCGCGACGCGCACAAGCTGCGCGGTATCCCCGGCACCATCGTGCAAGGCCGCTACGACACCTGCACGCCGATGCGCACCGCCTGGGACCTGCACCGCGCCTGGCCCGAGGCCGACTTCCATATCGTGCCCGACGCCGGCCACGCCTTTGACGAACCCGGCACGCTGGCGCGCCTGATCGCGACCACCGACGCCTACGCAAAACGCTGAGGAGACCGCCATGCACATTACCCTGAACGGCGACGCCCGCGAGTTCCCCCTGGACACCACGGTGACCGAACTGCTTGAAACGCTGGGCTACGCCGGCAAGCGCGTCGCCGTGGAACGCAACGGCGAGATCGTGCCCAAGAGCCAGCACGGCCAGACCGCGCTGACCGACGGCGACCAGATCGAGATCGTGGTGGCGGTGGGCGGCGGCTGACAGCCTTCCGGCGGAAGGCCGGATACCGGAAAATTCTATTTCCCGAAGGGGTTTCCGGCCTGGTATCGCGGCCAAACCGGAGGCCCGATCGACAAGACCGACCACGGAGCGTCGACACGTGAGCCGTAAACCCTCCTTCCGCCTTGACACTGCGGCCTGCGCCGGGCCGCCACCGCAATTCCAGGCGCGATTCGACAGCCAGGACTCCCCTGACGCGCCGGACATCTGGCGCACGCTGGTGCGCCCCTACGTCGACCTGCAGATCGAAGCCAGCGCGCAACCCTTCCGGGGCGAGATGAGCGGCACGCACCTCGGTGACAGCCTGATCAGCCGCAGCACCTGCTCGGCCACCATGCGGCACCGCCGCACGCCACTTGACGTGCGCCGCAGCCAGATCGACCACCTTCTGATCCAGCTCTTCCTGGACGGCGGCACCCAGGGGGCTTACGGCAAGCACCAAGTCAACATTCGCGCTGGCGCGATCGGCCTGCTCGACCTGGGGCAGACAATGGACAGCCGCACGACGTCCTTTTCCACCATCACCCTGACCGTGCCGCGTGACCGCTTGCCCACCGCGCTGCGCGACCGCAAGCTGCACGGCGCCTTGTTGGATCCCGCGCAGGGCGCGACCCGCCTGCTGGCGTCGCACCTGTCGCAATTGATGCAACACGCCTCGTCGCTGACGCGCGCGGCGATGTCCGCGTCTGTCAATGCCGGCCTGATGCTGCTCAGCGGCAGCCTGTCGGCGACGGCGGATGACGAGCATGACGGCCAAGCCCGGCAGGTGGTGCGCGACGGCATGCATCGCCTGGTCCGACGCCATATCGAACGCCACCTCGATTCCGACCAGTTGTCGCCAGAGACCATCGCGGCGGCCATGGGAATCTCGCGGTCCGGCCTGTACCGCCTGTTCCTGAGCGAGGGTGGCGTGCAGGCCTATGTGCAGGGCAGGCGCCTGGACAAGTGCTTCGATGAGCTGCTACTGGCCACCGGCAATCGTATCGGCATCGCGGAACTGGCTTACCGCTACGGATTCTCCAGCGAAAGCGCCTTCAGCCGGGCATTCCGGCAACGGTTCGCCGCCAGCCCCCGCGAGGTGCGCTCCCACGCCCGGCGTGCCTGGGATGACGAGTCCGCCGGCATTCATTCGCACACGGACGCGATCATGATCCAAAGCTGGCTCGCCGATATCCGCCGGCCCGTCACGGCCCCGGACCCGGCCCGCTAGCGCGGCGGATTGGGACGCCGGGTATGGTTTTCCGGGACGCGCAGTGAAGTAATCAGACGGCGTATCCGTGAAGATTGTCCGCTTTCAATTGCTGACAATCCCATGCGTACTCCCTATCGTCCCACCCTGTCTCCATCCGCCCTGGCCTTGGCGATCGCCGCCTGCTTCACGGCCGGCCCGGACGTGCAGGCGCAACAGATCCTGCGCGGAGGCGGCAATGGCGCCGGCCTGAACGGCACGGTCAGCGGCCTGGGCGGCGTGGGCGGCGGCGGTGGCGGCGGTGGCAGCCTGCGCAACAAGGGCGGCGATGCGGCGCAAACATTCGGCGAGAGCGCATCGGGCGGTAGCGGCGAAGGCGCGGGCCGAGGCGGCCAAAACGGCGTTGCAGGCGGCGGTGGAGGCGGTGGCGACAAAAATTCCACCCTCGGCGGCTTGGGCGGCATAGGGGGCACGGGCAACATCACCACCAGCGAGTCCTACAGTCTGTGGATGGAACTGGCAGGCGAGCCCGGCAGCGATGGCCATCCCGGTGACGTCGATATCGCGGGCGGCGGCGGCGGCGGCGCGGGACTGGTCGCGCTCGCCCAGAATGCCCGCATCGAGACCTCGGGCCAGAACCTGTCGGGAGGCAGAGGCGGCGGCAGCGACATATACGCGTTCTTTTTCCAGGGTAACGGCGGCGGCGGTG
>NZ_JAELTJ010000739.1 GCF_016428805.1 Achromobacter sp. ASV32 | reverse complement strand
CCCATTCTCCGATCACTCATTAGAGTAGTATGTCGCTCTGGATATCAAGTCGATTACAAACGTGGCACTAACCTTTGATTTAGTCCAGCATCCCCTGCTGATATGGATTGGTCAGAATATTATCCAGAATTCATATCCGCGACGGCTGGCGAGGATGCGTCCAAGCCCAAGCCGTTGAAGCAGGATGTCGAAGTTGTTGATATTGGCTGTGGATTTGGAGGTTTGCTGGTAGCTCTGGCACCTCTGTTGCCTGAAAAGCTCATGCTTGGTGAGTTCAAAACATCATTTTACTTTTCAGCGTGTGATCTAACCGCGGCAGGATTGGAAATTCGCACAAACGTTGCCCAATTTGTCCAAGAGCGAATCTGGGCTTTACGGCAGCAAAATGAAGGGAATCTCTACCAG
>NZ_JAELTJ010000738.1 GCF_016428805.1 Achromobacter sp. ASV32 | reverse complement strand
GCAGCATGGTCTAAAACTTGCAAAAAAAAAACCCCCCCAAAAAAAAGGGCTCTTCAGCAGGCACTATATCTTCCCAGCAGTTTCTTTTCGGGGTTTGCCCCAACTGTAAAGGATAAATCTATTCGGTTCTATGCGCGTATACTACATTTCTGCAGCGGCCTGTCGAAGGCCACATCTTGGATGGTTATAATTATAGTCGTATCCGGACATGACGCCATAGAAATGGCTCATGGTGCCTAGCACAACAAAGCAGTGGAAAATTTGGTGCGAGCTGGCCCAGTAGTCGAATTTCCCTGGCAGCCAGCACTCGGGAAACTTGGACTGTTGAGATGGAGACACATGTCAGTTCCTTGAAAGGCTTCTACGGAATATCCGTGCAGGACTTACCACCAGAAATCCCACTCC
>NZ_JAELTJ010000737.1 GCF_016428805.1 Achromobacter sp. ASV32 | reverse complement strand
AATCAAGTCAGTGCACTGTCCTATCGGGCTACCCTGCTCGTAGATGCGATGACATGATGCATTTGCCCTGGCCCCGAGCTCCGTCTCAAGTCTGTGGAAGCTTCAAGTTTTGCCAACTGCGCAAAGGCTCAGTACTCGTAAGGAGCAAGAAAAATTCCTCAGATGATGCATCCATAGGTTAGCTCAATGACTGCCGGTGCTCTGGCAAGCAAACCTTTTGGTCATGCGGCGCATGATTGACAGGGCCCTGGAGGCGGCTGCATGAGCGAGGCTTATCAAACTGTACCTAGAGCGCGGGCTGACATGCCGGTCACAGGGCAGAGCTCGGACTGGCTACCCATAGGCTTGACTAAGGCATTGGGGCTGGCTCTTTACGAGCACATTAGTACATAGTCTCATCTCTAC
>NZ_JAELTJ010000736.1 GCF_016428805.1 Achromobacter sp. ASV32 | reverse complement strand
CGGCTAGCCTTTTAGCTAAACTTCATTGGCGAGATGCACCTCCAAATCGTCATGGGATCCACGCAAAATGCGCTGACCGGCTGAGAGGAGTTGTCGCATTCTCCAACTTTAAGAAGCCTGCTCTTCTCTCTTCTGTGCGCCCTTTCTTTGCTTTTGTCTCTCCCACACCTCTCACGGAAGCTAGACGGTCGAAAATTTCTGTTATTGCCGTCGTGTTCTGTTCGCTTGCGCAGAATCAGCGAGACGCTGTCCTTGGCGAGAATCCTATTACTGCGGGCGCATTCTCCCTTTTGATTTGTTATAGTTTTCCGGCACAAGGTGGAGTATCAGAATTGAACAATGGCCGACATCAATTGCGAAGAGGTGCTCAAGAAGCTCACTCTCACCGAAAAGGTCGAGCTACTC
>NZ_JAELTJ010000735.1 GCF_016428805.1 Achromobacter sp. ASV32 | reverse complement strand
CCCCCCCCCCCCCCCCCCCCCCCCCCCCCCCCCCCCCCCCCCCCCCCCCCCCCCCCCCCCCCCCCCCCCCCCCCCCCCCCTATTTTAAAGCACCAGACGGCATACGAGATCGGTTATTAGGTCTCGTGGGCTCGGAGATGTGTATAAGAGACAGGATCAGTGTCCAAATTTTTGCGGGGAAATATGTACTGGTGGTACAGATAATCTTCGATTGCCGGGACGGCGTCAGCGTTTCATCATAGACCTGTCATGAGACCCTTGACACCAGCTATATAACTAGATCCTGTCTCCAACCTGTCTCTTATACACATCTGACGCTGCCGACGACGATGCGGTTGTGTTGGTGTGGGGGGGGGGGGGGGGAGGGGAGGGGGGGGGGGGGGGGGGGGGGGGGGGGGGGGGGGG
>NZ_JAELTJ010000734.1 GCF_016428805.1 Achromobacter sp. ASV32 | reverse complement strand
CCTTTGAAGCCGTTGCTTTTTTCCCTTCATTTCACGCAATGTTGTTTGTTACTTGATTAGCCCATAAGACGTAGCAGGTTGGCAACACGGACGTGCTAGTACGAGTACGCCGTAGTCATGGTAAGGATGTAGGTACAAGCTGGTACATCCAATAATCATCACTACGAGTAGCGCGATTTGGACACTCGCACAGCAGTACGTCGTATTCTACCTACGCCCGCACGTCGCACGTTGATAACAAAGAAAATCTGCGACACGAGCCAGCCCAGCGAACGAGTGAGTACTCCTACACAGCTTACCATGCATGGACCGGGGTAAGCATTGGCATCAGCGTCATGGGTTCCGAGAGTTTCATTGAAGTTTTCTCCTCATCGCCGATTTCAGGACCAATACACCGATCCCTTC
>NZ_JAELTJ010000733.1 GCF_016428805.1 Achromobacter sp. ASV32 | reverse complement strand
GTCTAGACCTATGCGACCGAAGGCTGCTAGGTTAGTGTCTGTGTTCCTTCTTGCCTGCATTCTTCTTTGCCTACTCGACTTCCTTATTCTTCTCCTCAATCAAAAACGCCTTCATGTGATCGTCGTCATAATGGTCGTGGCTGAGCTTTGCGAGGTCTTTATCCTCCTCCAACATAGGCAGATGTGCTTCTTCAGCGTCGCTGATCTCGTCCTCTGACAAGTTCTTGCCTTCTTTACGCTGGAGATCCTCCCAACCAACGCGAAATTCATCTTGGTCCTCGTCGTCGCGAGCCTTATATCGCGCATGGTCTACTCTGACCAGCCGCCCACTAATCTCGGCGCCACACAGATTATCTAACGCAAGATCGCAGCTCATTTGATCTTCGTACTTTAGCCAGCCAAAGCC
>NZ_JAELTJ010000732.1 GCF_016428805.1 Achromobacter sp. ASV32 | reverse complement strand
ACATATGTCTGGTAAACCAGCATACACTTTCGCGCCAGATTACTGGCGTAATAGATAGGGTATTTTTGGTACTCGGGATGTTTACCCCAGTACTCGTCGAGGATGAGCAGTAGCTCCTGAGCTCTCCCCAGTGCAAACACAGGTAAAAGTGCACGGCCACCCCTGTTAAGAATGCCGGTGATAGATTTCATGAGAGCCTGTTCACGCTCTAATCGAGGAACGTGGGACGCAGTGCCGTATGTGGACTCTGTGATAAGGACGTCAATCTTGACGCCTTTTGGTACCTCTGCAGAGACTAAATGGCGATCCTGTTCGCGCGAGTAGTCACCTGTAAAGAAAATATTGAGACCAGCAATTTCAATGAGGAACATGGCAGCACCAAGGACGTGGCCCGCCGGGTAGGGTG
>NZ_JAELTJ010000074.1 GCF_016428805.1 Achromobacter sp. ASV32 | reverse complement strand
CCTGGACGGTGAGGAAAAAGAGCGCATCGAACGCGAATTCCAGCGCAAGCTGCGTTTCCTGTCGTTTGCCCGCGTCCACACCATCTCGGCCTTGCGCGGCCAGGGCATCAAGCCGCTCCTGAAGTCCATCAACTCGGCGCATGCCGCCGCGTTCGCCAAGTTGTCCACGCCCAAGCTGACGCGCGAGCTGCAAGCCGCCATCGAGCAGCAGCAACCGCCTCGCAAGGGCATCTTCCGCCCCAAGATGCGCTACGCGCACCAGGGCGGGCAGAACCCGCCGCTGGTCGTCATCCACGGCAACGCGCTGGACGCCATCCCGGACTCCTATCGCCGCTACCTGGAAACCCGTTTCCGCAACGCGTTCGATCTGGCCGGCACGCCGCTGCGCATCGAATTCAAGTCCTCGCACAATCCTTACGCGGAAGATTGATCCATGAGCCGTTTCTGGAGTCCCGTCGTCGGGACGCTCAGTCCGTATGTGCCGGGCGAGCAGCCCAAGCTTCAGAACCTGATCAAGCTGAACACCAACGAGCATCCCTATGGCCCTTCGCCCAGGGCGCTCGAGGCGATCCGCGCAGCCAGCGACGACACGCTCAAGCTGTATCCAGACCCGTCTTCCGACCGCCTGCGCCAGGCGGTTGCGAGCGCGGTCGGCGTGGAACCCGCAAGGGTGTTCGTGGGCAACGGCTCGGACGAGGTGCTGGCGCATGCTTTCCTGGCGCTGCTCAAGCACGAGCGTCCGCTGCGCTTTCCCGACATCACCTACAGCTTCTATCCCGTCTATTGTGGTCTGTACGGCATCGCCCATGAAACCCTGCCGCTGACCGACGATTTTCGCATCGACGTCGACGACTACCTGCCGGGGCGTCATGGGCAAGCCGGGGCCATCATTTTCCCGAATCCCAATGCCCCCACCGGCCGCGCGCTGCCGGCGGCGGAAATCGAACGCATCGTCGCGGCCAACCCCGATACGGTGGTGGTGGTGGACGAGGCCTATGTCGACTTCGGTGCCGAATCGGTCATCCCTTTGACCGCACGCTACGACAACCTGCTGGTGGTCCAGACGCTGTCAAAATCGCGTTCGCTGGCGGGCCTGCGGGTGGGCTTTGCCGTGGGCAGCCCGGCGCTCATCGATGGGCTGGAGCGGGTCAAGAACAGCTTCAATTCCTACCCCGTCGATCGCCTGGCCTCGGCCGGGGCGGTAGCGGCGCTTGAGGATACGGAGTATTTTGAGCAGACCCGCCAAGCCGTGATCCAGACGCGTATGCGGATGGCGGCGGGCTTGGCGTCGCTGGGTTTCGAGGTGCTGCCGTCCAGCGCGAACTTCGTGTTCGCGCGGCATGCGTCCCGGGATGCGGCGGAACTGGCGGCCGGACTGCGTGCGCGCAGCATCATCGTCCGTCATTTCCGGCAACCGCGCATAGACCAGTTTCTACGTATTACGGTGGGCACCGATGAGCAGTGCGAATTGCTTTTGAAAGCGCTTGCCGAAGTCGTCTAAACCGCGGCTGGCGGGGCTTTTCCGGCGGAAAACTCTGGTGTCATCTTCGCTTTCGACACAAGTGGCACGGGCCGGGAAAACCCTGTAGAGTACAAGTTTCGGCGTGCTCCACCAGTACAAGGCGCGCCACCACTCAATAACAAACAATGGAGCCTGGCCAATGAGCAATAAAGGGCAAACTCTGCAAGATCCGTTCCTGAACACGCTGCGCAAAGATCATGTGCCGGTGTCGATCTACCTGGTGAACGGTATCAAGCTTCAAGGGCAAATCGAATCTTTTGACCAGTACGTGGTGCTGCTGCGTAACACGGTCACGCAAATGGTCTACAAGCACGCCATTTCCACCGTCGTTCCCGCCCGCGCCGTGAATTTCCAAGTGGAAGTCCCTGCTGAGTAATCTCGCTCCTGCAGTACCTTTTATTGCCCGCCGGACGTTCGACGTCGGCGGGCATTTTCGCTTTGGCTCCAATATGGTGCATGTATGCGCGCACTGATTATCAGCGTGGATCTGGGTGATCCCGACTTCACGGCCCATGCCGAGGAATTCGCCATGCTGGCGAAAGGGGCGGGCGCCGAGATCGTCGGTACCCTGACCGCCCGGCGCGATCGCCCCGACGCCAAATTCTTCATCGGTTCCGGCAAGGCCGATGAAGGCGTCGGCATGGCGCAGGCCCTGCTTGCCGACATTGTCCTGTTCGACCAGCCCCTGTCGCCCGCCCAGCAGCGCAACCTTGAGCGCGTGTTCAATCTGCGCGTGGTCGACCGCGTCGCGCTGATTCTCGATATCTTCGCGCTGCGCGCCAAGAGCCACGAGGGCAAGCTGCAGGTCGAGCTTGCACAGCTGCAGCATCTGTCCACGCGCCTGACGCGCATGTGGAGCCACCTGGAGCGGCAACGGGGCGGTATCGGCATGCGCGGCCCCGGAGAATCCCAGCTCGAAATGGACCGCCGCATGATCGGCGCCAAGGTCAAGACGCTGCGCGAGCGCCTGGACCGGGTCGAACGCCAGCGGGTGACGCAGCGGCGAGCCCGGGCGCGGGGCGGTGCGCTGTCCGTGTCGCTGGTCGGCTATACCAACGCCGGCAAGTCGACCTTGTTCAACGCCCTGACCCGGGCCGACACCTACGCGGCGGACCAGTTGTTCGCCACGCTGGACACCACCACGCGCCGCATCTGGATCGAAGGGGCGGGCAACGTTGTGGTGTCGGATACCGTGGGATTCATCCGCGATCTGCCTCATGATCTGATCGCCGCTTTCCGCGCCACGCTCGAAGAAACGGTGCATGCGGACCTGCTCCTGCATGTCGTCGATGCGGCCAGCCCGCAGCGCGACGAACAGATTTTCGAGGTGAACAAAGTCCTGGCCGAAATCGGCGCCTCCAACGTTCCGACCATTCTGGTATACAACAAGATAGACCGGGTCGGTTTGGAACCCCGGGTGGAGCGCGACGCACATGGTACGATTGCGCGAGTATTTGTAAGCGCCACCGAGCGCGCCGGTCTGGACGCGTTGCGCGGGGCAATGGCGGAGACCGGACAGATTGTGGGAAACAATGCCGCGAATTATCAAACTCTTCAATCTGAATGACCCCGGTTGGGGTCGTGGAAACAATAATGGCTCCGAGCCGCCGCCCAAGCGGCCCCAAGGCAACGGAGACGGTCCGCCAGATCTCGACGAGGTCTGGCGCGATTTCAATAATCGCATTGGATCGTTATTCGGCCGCAAGGGCGGGGGCGGTAACAACCGGCCGGGCGGCAATCGGGGCGGCATGACGCCGCCGTCGCCGCGCGGCGCGCGCATCGGCCTGGGCGTGATTGCCCTGGTGGCGGCCGGTATCTGGCTGGCCAGCGGCTTCTATATCGTCCAGGAAGGCCAGGTCGCCGTCGTCACGCAGTTCGGCAAGTACAAGAGCACGTCGCAAGCCGGCTTCCAGTGGCGCCTGCCGTACCCCATCCAAAGCAACGAAATCGTCAACGTGTCGCAACTGCGCACGTTCGAAGTCGGTTTCCGTGGCGGTTCGCGCAACAAGGTCCTGCCCGAAGCGCTGATGCTCACGACGGACGAGAACATCGTCGACATGCAGTTCGTCGTGCAGTACCGCCTGCGTGCCGATGGCGCGCCCGACTACCTCTTCATGACCCGCGACCCGGACGACTCCGTGCGCCAGGCGTCTGAAACCGCCATGCGCGAAGTGGTCGGCAAGCAGTCCATGGACTTCGTCCTGTACGAAGGCCGTACCACCGTTGCCTCGCAAGTCCAGGCGCTGATGCAGCAGATCCTGGATCGCTACCAGACGGGCGTGCAGGTCAGCACCGTCGCCATCCAGAACGTGCAGCCGCCCGAGCAGGTGCAGGCCGCCTTCGATGACGCCGTCAAGGCGGGTCAAGACCGCGAGCGTCAGATCAACGAAGGCCAGGCCTATGCCAACCAGGTCGTGCCGCTGGCCAGTGGTCAGGCTTCGCGCATGACCGAACAGGCCGAAGGCTACAAGGCCAAGGTCGTCGGCGATGCGCAAGGTAATACCGCGCGCTTCACCAGCATCCTGGGCGAATACGAGAAGTCCCCCGTGGTCATGCGCCAGCGCATGTACCTCGAAAGCATGCAGGACATCTTCACGCGTGCCAGCAAGGTCATGGTCGACACCAAGAGCAACAACAACATGCTGTATCTGCCCTTGGACAAGATCATGCATCTGGCGGCTCAGGATGCCAGCAAGTCCGCGGTAGGCAACCCCGGTTCGCCTGCATTGATCAGCCCGCCCGTCCAGCCGCCTCTGCGTGGCAATGCGGTGCCGGTGCCCCAGCCTTCCGGCAGCAGCAATAGCAACGCGCTGCCCCGCGACCGTACGTCGCGCTAACCCGGAGGAGTCCTGATCATGCAACGTCTTATGCCTATCCTGGTCGGCCTGCTCATTGTGCTGGCTGCCCTTTCTTCCTGCGTGTTCGTGGTGCGCGAGCGCGACTACGCCCTGGTGTTCTCGCTGGGTGAAGTGCGCAAGGTCATCAATGAACCCGGCCTGTACTTCAAGGCGCCGCCGCCGTTTCAAAACGTGGTGACGCTGGACAAGCGCATCCTGACCATCGAAACCAACGAAGCCGAACGTATCCAGACTTCCGAAAAGAAGAACCTGCTGATCGACTCGTACGTCAAGTGGCGCATTGCGGATCCCCGCCTGTACTACGTGACCTTCGGCGGCAACGAGCGCGCGGCGCAAGAGCGCCTGCAAGCCCAGATCCGCGACGCGCTCAACGCATCGGTCAACGTGCGCACGGTGCGCGACGTGGTCTCGACCGAGCGCGACAAGATCATGGCCGAAATCCTGACCAACGTCGCCAAGCGTGCCGAACCCCTGGGCGTGCAGATCGTCGATGTGCGCCTGCGCCGCATCGAGTTCGCGCCCGAGATCTCGGAATCGGTGTACCGCCGCATGGAGGCGGAGCGTACCCGCGTCGCCAACGAGCTGCGTTCCATCGGCGCCGCCGAAGGCGAAAAGATCCGCGCCGAGGCCGATCGCCAGCGTGAAGTCATTGTGGCCCAGGCTTACGCCAAGGCCCAGGGCATCATGGGTGAGGGCGATGCCGCCGCCGCCGCGATCTACGCCCAGGCCTACGGCAAGAACCCGCAGTTCTACACGTACTACAAGAGCCTGGAAGCCTATCGCGCTTCGTTCTCGAAGCCGGGCGACGTGCTGGTGGTCGACCCCAGTTCCAGTTTCTTCCAGTTCATGAAGGACCCGGCCGGGCAAGCCCTGGCGCCGGTAACGGTACCCGCTGCGAAGTAACGCGGCGCTGCCGGCAGTTCACGAGCCCCTTGGTCATCCAAGGGGCTTTTTTCTGGTCGGCCGGGCAATGGGGGACGGCTTGCGCCCCTGGATACCCCGGCTGGCGCTGGCTGCTGAACCATGTACAATACCGCGTAAGCTAGAAAACATTCCGCAGCGGCTGAGCGGGCTTACGCCCCCTCAGCCGCTTTTTCGTTTGGGCGACGCCCACGCATCTCTTGGCGTTATTCAGGTAAACATTCATGGGTAACTGGTTGCTGCCCGAGAGCCTTGCCGACGTACTTCCGGCAGAGGCCCGGCGCATCGAGGAATTGCGCCGCGAACTTCTCGATCTGTACCGTACTTACGGCTTCGAGCTGGTCGCGCCGCCCCTGGTCGAGTACATCGATTCATTGCTGTCGGGCACCGGCAGCGATCTGGATCTGCGTACCTGCAAGCTGGTCGACCAGTTGTCGGGTCGCACGCTGGGCGTACGCGCCGACATGACTCCCCAGGTCACGCGCATCGACGCACACTTGTTGAACCGTGCAGGCGTTACCCGCCTGTGCTACTGCGGCAACGTGCTGCATGCCCGACCGGCGGACCTGCTGTCCAGCCGCGAGTTGCTGCAGATCGGTGCCGAGATCTACGGCCATGCCGGCTTTGAAGCCGACCTGGAAATCATCCAGCTGGTGCTGGAAACGGTCGCCATCGCCGGCGTGCGCAACCCCCGATTGGACCTGTGCCATCCGGGCGTACTGCGTGGCATCGTCGAAGCGGATCCCGTCGCTGCAGGCGTGTCCCAGGACATCATCCGCCTGATGCGCGAAAAAGACGTGCCGGGCCTGGTCGAGCTGGCCGAGCGCAAGCCCGGCATGCGGGCCGAAACGCTCAAGGCGCTGCAACTGCTGCCCAAGCTGTACGGCGGGCCCGAAGTGCTCAAGCAGGCGCGCCGCGACCTGCCTTTGCTGCCGGGTGTGGCTGCCGCGCTGGACGCGTTGCAGGTCCTGGTGGATGCGATGCCCAGCGTGGCGTTCGGCATCGACCTGGCCGACGTCAACGGCTATGGCTACCACTCGGGCATAAAGTTCGCGCTGTACGCCGAAGGCTGGCGCGATGCCCTGGTGTCGGGCGGCCGCTACGACGATGTCAGCCGTGCGTTCGGGCGTGCGCGTCCGGCCACCGGCTTCAGTCTTGATTTACGCAAACTGGCGGCAGGTTTGCCGCCAGCGGAACGGGCGCGTGCGGTTCGCGCGCCCTGGGGGCAAGCCCCCGCCCTGACCGAGGCGGTTCGCCGCCTGCGCCGGTCGGGGGAGATTGTCGTTCAGGTATTGCCCGGTCACGAGCAGGATCAGGACGAATTCGTTTGCGATCGCGAGCTGGCGCTGCAAGACGGCGCCTGGACGGTCAGAACGCTGTGACTAACTCCCTCTCGGTAACGAGAGGGCCGCGGGGAGATTTCCGGATTTCCCGAGAAACTCGATATTGATTCGTAACATGAGCAAGAACGTAGTCGTAATCGGCACCCAGTGGGGTGACGAGGGCAAGGGCAAGATCGTTGACTGGCTGGCGGAATCCGTCCAGGGCGTGGTCCGCTTCCAGGGTGGCCACAACGCTGGCCATACGCTGTGGATCAATGGCAAGAAGACGATTCTTCGCCTGATTCCGTCCGGCATCATGCATCCCGGCGTCACGTGCTTCATCGGCAACGGTGTCGTGCTGTCTCCGGAAGCCCTGCTCAAGGAAATCGAAGAGCTCGAGGCCGCTGGCCTGGATGTGCGTTCGCGTCTGCGCATTTCCGAGATCTGCCCGCTGATCCTGCCGTACCACGTTGCCGTGGACAAGGCGCGCGAAGCGCGCAAGGGCGAAGGCAAGATCGGCACGACCGGCCGCGGCATCGGCCCGGCCTACGAAGACAAGGTCGCCCGCCGCGCGCTGCGCGTGCAGGACCTGTTCAATCCCGCGTTGTTCGACGAAAAGCTCGCCGAAGTGCTGGATTACCACAACTTCGTGCTCACCCAGTACCTGGGCGCTGAGGCCGTGTCGGCCAATGAAGTGCGTGATCAAGCCATGGCACTGGCCCCGGCAATCGCCCCGATGGTTGCCGACGTCTCGAGCACGCTGTTCGCCATGCAACAGGAAGGCAAGCGTCTGCTGTTCGAGGGCGCGCAAGGCGCGCTGCTGGATGTCGATCACGGCACCTATCCCTTCGTCACCAGCAGCAACTGCGTTGCTGGCGCCGCTTCCGCGGGCGCAGGCGTGGGTCCGCAGTCGCTGGACTACGTCCTGGGCATCACCAAGGCCTACACCACCCGCGTCGGTTCGGGCCCGTTCCCCACGGAACTGGTCGACGAAATCGGTACCCGTCTGGCCACCATCGGCAAGGAATTCGGCTCGGTCACCGGCCGTCCGCGCCGCTGTGGCTGGTTCGACGGCGCCGCACTCAAGCGCTCGGTCCGCCTGAATGGTATTACCGGTCTGTGCATCACCAAGCTGGACGTGCTGGACGGCCTGGAAACCATCCAATTGGGCGTCGGCTATCGCGTGAACGGCGAATTCCGCGACGTGCTGCCTTACGGCGCTCACGCCGTGGCGCAGGCGCAGCCGGTGCTCGAAGAGCTGCCGGGCTGGAGCGAATCGACCGTTGGCATCACCGAGTACGACAAGCTGCCCGAGGCCGCCCGCCGTTATCTGGAGCGTGTCGCCGAAGTCTGCGGCGTGCCGATAGATCTGGTGTCCACGGGCCCGGACCGCAATGAAACCATTGTGCTGCGTCATCCCCTGAAGGGCTGACATCGGGTTATTATTCCCAAGGCCGCCGCCGGTCTCATACCGGCGGCGGCCTTTTCGTATTTTCACGCAGGAGATCCTTGCCTATGAGCGCGCCGACCAATGACGATAGCCATCTGTGGGTGACGTGGGACGACTACAACCGCTTGATCGAGCGCCTGGCTTTGCAGGTGCATCAATCCGGTTGGGAGTTCGACAAGATTCTGTGCCTGGCGCGTGGTGGTATGCGTGTCGGCGACGTTATGTCCCGTATTTTTGATGTGCCGTTGGGCATTCTGGCGACCAGCAGCTACCGCGAAGCCGCCGGCACCAAGCAGGGCGACATGGACATCGCGCAGTTCATCACCATTACGCGCGGCACGTTGTCCGGGCGGGTGTTGCTGGTGGACGACATGGTCGATACCGGCAAGACGTTCATGAAGGTGTACGACCACCTGAAGAGCCAATTCGCCGACATTACCGAGTTGCGCAGCGCCGTGCTGTGGTGGAAGGGGCATTCCCAGGCGCAGCCCGACTATTACGTCGACAAGCTGCCGACCAACCCCTGGATCCATCAGCCGTTCGAAGACTATGACAGTCTGCGGCCGCATCAGCTCGAAGCCTGGATCCGTAAGGGTTCGAAGGGCTGACGTCATACGGGGACGGAGTGGCTGGCGGCACAAGGCGCCAGACCGTTCCCCCGGTAGTCAAAATGGCCATGACCATGCTAGAATCGCTGGTTATCGCTAAACCGAACTTGGCTTGTTACTCTTTGGGTAGTCTTTGGGTAACGGAAACAGCCAGCCAAAGTTAGCGCTTGCCTGGCTTTGGGCGGGAGAAAATTGCAGGGGAAATCTCTTGCGACCCGATCTTGAAGCGCTGGCGGCGTTGCTGGCAAGCAAGCCAGGTTTGTCATCAACTTTTGTTACCCTACAAGCAGGCCAATTACTTTATGCCTATCGTTCGACTGAAGGAAAACGAACCGTTTGAAGCCGCTCTGCGCCGCTTCAAGCGCACCATCGAAAAGACCGGTTTGCTCACCGAGCTGCGTTCGCGCGAGTTCTACGAGAAGCCCACGGCCGAGCGCAAGCGCAAGCACGCCGCCGCTGTGAAGCGCCACTACAAGCGCATCCGTAGCCAACAACTGCCCCCGCGCCTGTATTGATTTTTGATTCCAGAATCTATTGATTCCAGAATCATTCATCCAGGATTTACTCGCCCGGGTCGACATCGTCGACGTTGTCGGGCGGTATGTGCAGTTGCGAAAGGGTGGGGCCAACTTGCTTGGCCTATGTCCCTTTCATAACGAAAAAAGCCCGTCGTTCACTGTCAGCCCCACCAAGCAGTTTTATCACTGCTTCGGTTGCGGAGCGCATGGCAGCGCCATCACTTTCCTGATGGAGCACGCGGGCTCGAGTTTCCCCGAAGCCGTGCGCACGCTTGCGGCTTCGGCGGGAATGACCGTCCCCGAAGAAAACCGCAGCCCTCGCCAGCAGCAGGAATCCGCGCGCCGCAAGGCCGAAGAGTCCCGCCATACGCAGGTGCTGGACGCGGCGCAGGCCCATTACCTGAAGCAGTTGCGCGCATCGCCCGCGGCGATTCGCTACCTGAAGCAGCGCGGCCTGACCGGCGAAATCGCCGCCCATTTTGGCCTGGGCTGGTCCGGCACGGACCGGCACGGGCTGTCCCAGGTTTTTCCCAATTACGAAGACCCCACCCTGGTGGAGTCGGGCTTGGTCATCGAATCCGAAGACGGGCGCCGCTACGATCGCTTTCGCGAGCGGGTCATGTTCCCGATCCGCAATGCGCGCGGCAGCCTGATCGGTTTCGGCGGCCGCATCATCGGCAAGGGCGAGCCCAAGTACCTGAATTCGCCGGAAACGCCACTGTTCTCCAAAGGCCAGGAACTGTATGGCCTGTGGGAAGCCCGGCAGGCGATCCGCCAGGAAGGGCAGATCATCGTGGTCGAAGGCTACATGGACGTCGTGGGCCTGGCGCAGCAAGGCATCGCCAACGCGGTGGCAACGCTGGGCACCGCCACCACGCCGGACCACGTCAAGAAGCTCCTGCGCTCCAGCGACAAGGTGATCTTCAGCTTCGACGGCGATGGCGCGGGCCGCCGCGCCGCCTGGCGCGCCTTGCAGGCGTGCCTGCCGGTGCTGCGCGACGACATCGCCATCCGCTTCCTGTTCCTGCCGGCCGAGCACGATCCTGATTCGTACGTGCGCGAGCTGGGGGCGGAAGCCTTCCGCGCCTGTCTGGGCGAGGCCGTGGCCTTGTCGCGCTTCCTGCTTGACGAGTTGGCGTCGCGCCACAACATGGACGAAGCCGAGGGGCGCGCAAGCTGCCTGCACGAAGCCAAGCCTTTGCTGGCCGCGATTCCCGAGTGCGCGCTGCGGGTGCAGATCGAACGCGAGATGGCCAAGCTGGTGCAACTGACGCCCGAAGAAATGGCCCAGGTGCTGGCGCAGCAGCCTGCCAAGCCTTTTGGCGCGCCGGCCAGGGCGCCACAGGCCGAGGCGGGCGCTGCTGCGCCGTCGCACGACGGCGGTCATGCCGACGCAGGGTATGACTTCGGCGGCCACGACTTCCACGATATTCCCGCCGATGAGGGCGAATACGCCGACTATGGCCAGTTTTCGCAGCCGGGTGGGGAGCCGGGCGGCAACTGGGGCGGCGGTTCCGCCGGCAAGCAAGACTGGAAAAGCAAAGGCGATTGGAAAGGCAAGAGCGATTGGAAGGGCAAGGGCGACTGGAAGGGCGGTAAAGGCAATTGGAAGGGCCGTCGCGACGATGTCGGCGGCTTCGAGGGCCGCCGCACCATGCCGTCGCTGGCCAAGCGCTTGCTGGGCCTGCTGTTGGCGCATCCCGAACTGGTCGACTCCATGGGAGACCAGCAGCTTGAAGTCATCGACCATGGCCCCCATCTAGGATTGGTAAGGGACTTGATCATGCTGGCCCAGTCCAGTGGCGCTCGTCATGTGGGCGCCTTGCTGGAAGCGGCGGATCCCGATTCGGACCTGGCGACGGTGCTCAAGGGCTTGCGTGCGGACATCCTGTCGCAAGAGGATCTGCCGGATCCGCAGACCGAATGGGATGACGCCCTGCGACGGATTGAATTCGATTCCGCGAAGGCGGAAATGGCGAAGCTGGCCGCGTCGGGGTTGGCCACCGACGAGCAACGCAAGCGCTATCTGGAGCTGTCCAGCCGCATGGTGGTGCTGAAAGGTGCCGGCATACGCTAAATGCGGTAAAATCAAGGGTTTTCCGCAGCAAAGAACAACCTTCCTTCGTTGGCGAGAGCTGGAAGCTGAAAAGCGCCTTAATGGGATCCTAAAACAGGGGCCTAAAACAGGGGCCTAGAACAGGACGCTAGAACAGGACTCTGAAACGGGGCCTAAAACAGGGTCCTAAACCAGGGCCTTAAGTGTAGTAGCGCCGACTCGGGTAGCGCCGACTCGGGCAGCGGTGAGTTTGCCGGCAGGTGGCGTTGAAAAACATGCAGCGAAGGCTGCAAGCGAGCGGAAGGTTGCAAGTGAACGGAATCTATTTCCGTTGGCGGAATCTAATAGTTTTGTAGTTTGACGAGCCGTCGGCTGAAGTATTCGCATTGGCGGGCGAGAAGGGCAGTACCGGATGATCGGGAAAGTCCCAGTGCGCTGCCGCGGAAAAAAAGCGGACGGGTGCGTCAAATTTGTTACATAGTTAATTACTATAGCTGAGCGGTGAATTACGCAGTTCGGCGACGGATACCTCCGTGTAGCGTTTGTGGTTTGGGTGCTGTGTCTATCAAGCTGCCAAGGGCAATGACCCGTTAGCAAGCAAAGCCTATTTATAGGCAGACAGCCCCCCCGGCGCCCGGGTCCCGCCGCAGGATGAGGCCATGCACGTCAGGCGTCCAGCCGGTCAAGTACCGGAACGGCGTCAAGCGGGCTCGCAAGAGCTGGTGCTGCGAACAACGCAGCCGCAGGGTCTCCGCCGATTCACCAGTTTTACCCGTATTGACGCTGCGATGGGCCTTTGCCCGGGGGCGGCGTTGTACGGTGCAACATGCCCAAACGGGTTGCGACGACCACGGAAGCGACTATGACCAAATCCACCGGCAAATCCTCCTCTGCAATTGATGCGACCGATACCAAGGCCACGACGGCCAAGCGTGTCGTAAGCATGGCGGCGGAAAAAGCGCCCGCCAAGACGGCGGTGAAGGTCGCCAAGCCTGCAGCCAAGACGGCCGCCAAAAAGGCGGCGGCGAAGACGGCAGCGGCAGACAAGCCCGAGAAGGTGACCAAGGCTCGCGCCAAGAAGGCCGAGGACAAGCTTGCTGACCTGGTCGGCAGCGCGGCTGCACGTCCGGTCCCGAGCGGCCGCCGTCCTGGCCGTCCCGCCAAGAATGCGAACAACGATTCCGATGGTTTCGATGATGCGATGGACGGCGAAGGCGAAGTACTGCCTGACCTGAAGCCGCCCAAGCGCGGCGGCAAGCGCGGCAAGGCGGATCCCAAGGATCTGATCGCCCGCGGCCCCGTCACGCCTGAAGAATACGAAGCCCGCCGCAACCGCCTGAAGCAGCTGATCAAGCTGGGCAAGGACCGCGGCTACCTGACCTACGGCGAAATCAACGATCATCTGCCCGACGACCTGGTCGACGCAGAGGCCATCGACGGCATCATCAGCACGTTCAGCGACATGGGCATTGCGGTCTACGACCAGGCGCCCGATGCCGAAACGCTGCTGATGAGCGAAAACGCGCCGGTGGCGTCCAACGACGATGACGTCGAAGACGAAGCCGAAGCCGCCCTGACCACCGTGGACTCCGATTTCGGCCGCACCACGGACCCCGTGCGCATGTACATGCGTGAAATGGGTTCGGTGGAACTGCTGACCCGCGAAGGCGAAATCGAAATCGCCAAGCGTATCGAAGACGGCCTGAAGCACATGGTCATGGCCATCTCGGCCTGCCCGACCACCATCAACGAAATCCTGGCGCACATCCTGCGCGTCCGCGATGGTCAAGCGCAGATCGACGAAGTGGTCGACGGCCTGGTCGATCCGGAAGACGGCGAAGAATACGCCGGCGCCGGCGTCACCGCCGACGAAGACGAAAGCGACGACGGCCCCGCCGGCGGCATGTCCAGCAAGCAGCTGGAAGACCTGCGCGTGAAGGCGCTGGCCAAGTTCGACGAGGTCAGCAAGCAGTTCGACAAGATGCGCCTGTCGTACGAAAAGGACGGCTACAAGTCGGACGTCTACGTGCGCGCCCAGGAATCCATCCAGAACGAACTGATGGGCATCCGCTTCACCGCCAAGATGGTCGAGAAGCTGGCCGACACGCTGCGCAACCAGGTTGAAGAAGTTCGCCAGCTCGAGCGCGCCGTCCTGCACACGTGTGTGGACCGTGCCGGCATGCCGCGCACGCACTTCATCAAGGTGTTCCCGGGCAACGAAACGAATCTGCAATGGGTCGTGGACGAAGTGGCCGCTGGCCATGCGTACGCTGAAACGCTCGAGCGCCAGATCCCCGCCGTCCAGGAACTGCAGCAAAAGCTGATCGACCTGCAAACGCGCGTCGTGCTGCCGCTGAAGGACCTGAAAGACGTCAACAAGCGCATGGCCACCGGCGAAGCCAAGGCCCGCAAGGCCAAGCGCGAAATGACCGAGGCCAACCTGCGCCTGGTGATCTCGATCGCCAAGAAGTACACGAACCGTGGCCTGCAGTTCCTGGATCTGATCCAGGAAGGCAACATCGGCCTGATGAAGGCCGTGGACAAGTTCGAATACCGTCGTGGCTACAAGTTCTCGACCTACGCGACGTGGTGGATCCGCCAGGCGATCACCCGCTCCATCGCCGACCAGGCACGCACCATCCGTATCCCGGTTCACATGATCGAAACGATCAACAAGATGAACCGGATCAGCCGTCAGATCCTGCAGGAAACCGGTGCCGAGCCGGATCCCGCGACCCTGGCGCAGAAGATGGACATGCCCGAGGACAAGATCCGCAAGATCCTGAAGATCGCCAAGGAGCCGATCTCGATGGAAACGCCGATCGGCGACGACGATGATTCGCATCTGGGCGACTTCATTGAAGACACCTCGACGCTGGCCCCTTCGGATGCCGCCCTGCATGGTTCCATGCGCGACGTGGTCAAAGAAGTGCTAGACTCCCTGACCCCGCGGGAAGCCAAGGTTCTGCGCATGCGTTTCGGTATCGAAATGAGCACCGACCAGACCCTGGAAGAAGTGGGCAAGCAGTTCGACGTCACGCGTGAGCGCATTCGCCAAATAGAGGCTAAAGCGCTGCGCAAGCTGCGTCACCCGAGCCGGGCCGACAAGCTGAAGAGCTTCCTGGAAGGGCAGTAAGTTTCCTGGGCCTCTAGCTCATGCCTGGTTAGAGCAGCGGACTCATAATCCGTTGGTGCCGAGTTCGACTCTCGGGGGGCCTACCAAGAAAACCCTGTGAAATCAGGTACGTACAGCCGCCAGTAATGGCGGCTGTTTCGTTTCTAGCTCCGACATTGACGTAATCTTGACGTTCTCGGCGTGATGGGCAAGGTGCGTCGGCGCGAGGTGGGCGTACTTCTGCACCATCTCGATCCGTTCCCAGCCCCCCAGTTCTTTCAAGACCATCAGCGGCGTGCCGGCCTGCACATGCCATGACGCCCAGGTGTGGCGAAAGTCGTGGAAGCGAAAGCCGGTGATTCCAACCTGCTTGCAAGCGCTTGCCAGGATCGACGAATCGATCTGGCTGATCTGGGCAGGCTCTCGTCCGGGCCGCGGGCGCCGGCTGAAGACAAGGACCGGATGAGTGCCCACCCAAGCAGGCAGCAATCGCGCCTGCCACTTCCCAGCCCTCTTTGGTCAGCCCCAAGAATGTCATTTACTGGAATCCAGATCGGTCGACCTTGCATTTTACGGCCGGTGCGATTAGCGCGGCGGGGATGCGGCAGAACGTTAGAACGAATGGCTTGGAGACCGCATAAAGCCGTAGCAAGAAACAGGCAATCGTTCTAACGCTAAAAATGGTTATCTCTGGGAAATCATCGTGTTATGTCTTCAACCCACGAGCCTTCTAAGCCCGGAGGGCGGGGGGCGCCCCTCATGCTGCACATGGGCTTATCGGATGCGGATGCGGCAATTGGTGCATCCGGCTCGGTCGCCGCCCGTCATGCTGCTGTGCTAACTCAGTTGCATTTCGAGCTGGGGCCTCACCCTTTGAGGGTCTCCTTCTATTGGCGCCGGAACAGTCGTCGTCCGCTTGGCGCCTTGGGCTATGTAAAACCCTTCCGCATGGGGCTCCGCGTCGATCGTCAGTATCGTTGCTCCGCGTTCTCTGGCGGTTTCCACCGCATGGGCGAACAGGGCGCGGCCAAACCCTTTCCCTATCCAGGTTGGGTCGAGCCACAGATTGTCCAGTGCCCACGCTCCATTGTTGGCGGCCTCCAGCGTGTAAAAGCCGATTACGCCGGCGTCGTGCGCCGCTACGATGAACGGGCGCGCACCAATCCAAGATGCCTGCGGGGCGAGATCTTCGCGCCACTCGTGGAGTTGCCGGGCCGAGTAACCCCAGTGCGATTTCGAATGGAGCGCGAGTGAACCCAGGTGTGGGATGTCCGAAAGTCTCGCAGAACGAAAGTGCATTGGAGTTTCCCAGGCTGTGGTTGGCAAACGTCAGGGTACCGTGCCGTGGCGACGATTAGGGGAGGGCCTGAACGTCTCTGGTGACTGATTGTCCATCAACGTTACCGCTGCGGTGACGGGGCTAGCCATGTCGTAGAGACAGGAGTCCTAAAGGTAGCGTCATGACACCACCGTAAGCGCCTGGTAATCACGTCTTGCGAGCAGTTAACTGTCTGGGTCACTTCTCGGACGTACAGGTACCTGCTTGCGCACGGCATTGGACAGAACCAACGATGTCGTGACCGAACCATGGACAGCCAGCGCATCGACTATGGTCTCCAAATCAGCAGGCTGAGAAAACGCGCAACGGACTATGAAGCAGTCTTCCCCCGTGATTCTGTCAGCTTCTAGCACCTCAGGTATGTTGTTAAACAACTCCAGATAGCGCTTGATGTGCTGGTGAGTTGTGCGAATGCGCAGGATCGCCTGCAAACCCAACCCTACCTCACGCAAACTTACCCGCGCGCTGTAACCCTCGATGACACCCGCAGCTTCGAGTTTCTGAACTCGTTCGCTCATAGCCGGTTGGGAAAGCCCAATGCGCTTTCCCAAAGACGCCAGGCTTTGCCGTGCATTCTTTTGCAGTGCCTCAAGAATCTGCCAATCTTTGCTGTCCAGCCCCATGCCTTTCCTCTACTGAGCAATCCGATGAATCATCGGTTGACGACGTTTTTTTCGGATGACTTGCCATTCAAGGCCGATGTGTCATTCGCTATATTCCGCGGGCACCCCTTCGGAGAAACAAGAAATGACACCTACGATATTGCTCCTCCCAGGAATTGGCAATTCCGGGCCAGACCACTGGCAGACGATATGGGCACACACTGACGCTTCCATAAGGACCATTGGAGGGCAAGACTGGGACAGACCAGTTCGCGCAAAATGGGTCGAGAGTCTGGAGGCCGCTATTTGCCAAGCAGGGCCCGACCTCGTGTTGGTAGCTCACAGCCTTGGCTGCCTACAAGTCGCCCACTGGGCGCAATGTAGTAGCACATTGGTTAGAGCCGCTTTGCTAGTTGCCGTACCAGACCCTAACCGATCCATTTTTCCGAGTGAGGCGCTAGGATTTAGTCCAATTGGCCTCAAGCGTTTTGCATTTCCAAGTATCGTTGTCGCGAGCAGCAACGACCCATATGCAGATATGGATTATAGCCAGCGATGTGCAGAAGCCTGGGGCAGCCGCCTGGTGAACATCGGGCCCCAAGGGCACATCAATTCGGCCAGCGGACTTGGGGATTGGCTTCAGGGGAGAGCGTTGCTGGAAGATCTCGTCGCAATGTCTGTGAGACCCGTCCCAGATATTCGCTTAACCGTTCACGACACTAAAGAAACGAACTCACTTCATTGTTCGCAAGGAAAGCCAAATGAATAACGCATCCATCGCCCCTGTCGTATTCATCAGCGGCCTCATTGGTACGTTGGTAAGCGTCCGGCCTCAGTGTTTTGACGGCGGCGTTTCGATAGCGTAAAGGTTACGCAGAACGCAGTTGATCCGCGACGGCCCAGGGCAACAGCTCGTCGATGCGGTTGACCGGGTGATCGGCGATGCGGGCCAGGACAAGGCTTGGTTGCTTTGGGCCAAAGGAGTCCTCGCACGACTCGATCCTGTGCCACGGCTTCTAATGGATCTGTGCGAAGAGAGGCCTCCAAGTTTGTAAGGGCACGCCGAGATTGACGTAATCTTGACGTAAACCAGTCGAATATCTGGTGAAAAGGTACTAAATCACTATCAAGTTGAGGGATGGCTATCTCCGCAAGTCATTGATTTTGAAGTGATCTGTATTTATGCCTAGTTCTAAAACGCCCGACTCATAATCCGTTGGTGCCGAGTTCGACTCTCGGGGGGCCTACCAAAGAACAATGCGGGTCTTGGAGCAATCCAAGGCCCGCTTTGTTTTCCGCAATCCAAATGTGCGATCTAAAGGCTGGCCTTACGCGAGCGCTATGGGGCCGTGGTCGTCGCAATGGTCGCCGTGTGGGTGGTGCAGATGCCCGTCCACCAGGAAATCGACATGGTCGCCGTGGGGAATCATTTCATGACCGCAGCCGGGGCCATGGACATGTCCCGGTTCGTGTCCCGCGCAGCGATGCGTCGGTGTGCAGCGCGCTGGATTGGCATCTGACACCTCGATTACGTGCTCGTCCACGTGATCCCCATGGGGGTGGTGCAGGTGGCCATCATGGACATAATCAACGTGTCCGGCGTGGCGAATTGCGGTGTGGCCGCAATTGGGGCCGTGGGCGTGGGCATGATTGTCGTGATGCTTCGACGTGCATTGCGTCATGGCTGCTCCTTGGTAGCAGGGTGGACGGTCAATGCTGCAGATTTGAGAGCCTGAAGTTGCTTTAGTGTCAAGAAAATCTTGTCCGGCCCAGCGGGTTCCGGTCCCAGGACCCGGTTTCCGGAGGCTGCGACCGGGTACCCTGCTCAGCAGGTAGGCACGGCGGTCGAGCGGCGCCGCGCACCAGTCCAGGCAACCGCCTTATCGCGTAATGACCTTCTTCATCGACGGCGCCGGATGCAGGGCGTACTGTTCGCGCTCATAGAACGGGATGGCGTCGGGGCGGGCATCCAGGAAGACGGCGCCCATGTCGCGGGCGAGGGCGTCGGCCTCGGCGTAGGCCATCAGCGCGCGACCGGCGCCGCTGCCGCGCACGGCCTGATCGACGACCAGGTCATCCACGTGCAGGTGCGGGCCTCGCGCCAGCGTGTGTACCGGCCGGATGCCCATGACGCCGATCAGCGCGCCGTCGCGATACGCGCCGACCAGTTCGTAGCCGCTATGGGATTGCCGGCGTACGCGGCGTAGAAATTCCTGTTCGTCCAGCTTGCGCAGTTGCGCGATCAACGGAAAGGCCAGCGCCCAGTCGGAGGGCTCGATTCTGCGGACGGCGATCATGGGGTTCCTGAGCGATGGGTGGCGACGCAACGCGTCACCGATTGCGGCAACAACGGCGCTAACCGAAGGGCCGTAGCCGGGATGATATCCGCGTCGCGGCCTGGTGCAGAATAGCGTTCGATCCCCGCCGCGCCGATTCATGGCGAGACAGGCCATCGCTTCATAACCTATTCTTTTCTGGAGTGACACCAGCCATGCCGACCAGCGCCCCGGTGAAATCAGGCAATCGGTTGATGATTCCGATCTTCGTGGCTACCGCCGTGGTCGTGGCGTTGCTTATCCGCACGGATTGGCTGATGGTGGCGCTGGGCCCGTACTTTCCGGTGTACTGGGCCGTGGTCTTGGCATGGCTGGTCTGTGTGATCTGCGCCATCCGGCGGCAGCGCCGGTGGTGGGTGCTGGCGACGGGCTTGGTGGTGCTCTATCCCGCCGCCAGGATGGTGGGCTTTCTCGTGGAATGCTCGCAGAAAGCCTGCATTTTCTAAGGCGCCGACGCGAGCCCAGGTGTGCTCAATCGGCGTACCCGTCCGCCCCTCGAGGGCGTTTTTTTATGCTGAACCGCATTTTTCTGTGGTTTTGGAATTATTTGTTACATAAAGAGTAAAAATCTTAACAAGAATTAAAAACTTACTCTAACTCGGTCCCTGGTACGCGCCTATATTCCTGGCTTATTGCTGAATCTAACAAGAAAAGCGTTTCAGTCGGTTTCGAGTGCTTTGCAGCGCTGCGCGACAGGCAATCGGAACGCATCTTACCAAGCGCGCCCTCCATGTTGTTGCAACTCTCCCGATTGGTCTGCGGTTCCTGCCGCAGCGTAGCGCTTTTCAATCGGGTGCAACGGCATGACGGCTGGGCGCCGCAGCCGCTGTCTCGGCCGGTTTGCGCCGGCCGCAAGTCTCTGTACCCGTAAATCCCCATGCAAATTCTGCACACGCTCTCTGGCCCGAATCTGGGCGGACTGGAGTTTCGCGTCCTCGATCAGGCGCGCTGGCTTCGCGAGCAAGGCCATGCCGTGGCGATCGCCGCGCCGCCCGCCAGTGAAACGCTCAAGTTGGCTCGTAGCTGGGGGCTGGCGACGCTGGGCCTGGATTTCCGTTCACCGTATTCGTGGTCGGGGGCGCTCAAGTTGCGGCAGATCGTGAAGGACCTGCGCATCCAGGTCATCGATGCGCATGGCACGCCCGACGCCAAGGCCACCGCGCTGTGCCGGGATCTTTGCGCGCTGGTCAGGACCTGGCATTTCGCACGGCCGTTGCGTACCTCCTGGCGACGCAGGCTGGAGTGGCGCCTGGGCTGCCATCGCGTTATCACGACCAGTGAAGGCGGCGCGCAGAACATCATCACGGCGGGCTTTGCCAGGCGCGACCGGATCAGTGTCGTGGGCGAGTGGGCGGACCATGGCTTTTTCAAGGACACGGACAAGCTGGCTGTGCGTCACGCGATGCGCCAAGAACTGGCGCTGGATCCGACCGCTTTCGTGGTGGCAACCATCGGTATGCTGCGGCCTGACAAGCGCCAGGAGGATTTGCTGCGCGTGGTGCAGGCGCTGCGCCAACGTGGTGTTCCGGCTTGTGCGTTGGTGGTGGGCATGCCCACCGGCGCCACGGCCGCTTACGGCCAACAACTGCGTGATCTGGTCGCCGAGCTGGGTATTGGCGAATACGTGAGGTTCGCGGGCCATCGTGAAGACATCGCGAATATGATTCATGCCGCCGACGCGGTGCTGGTGCCTTCCGTGAACGAGGCGTGGTCACGGGTCGTGCCGGAAGCGTACGCGGCCCGGTGCCCGGTTGTGGCCAGCGCGGTGGGCGGATTGCCGGAAATCGTGCGTCCCGGCCATACCGGTTGGCTTGCGCCGGCAGGCGATGTTGGGGGCTTTGCGGATCACCTGGCCTGGATCTGGGCTTATCCGGAGCAGGCCGCCAAGGTCGCCGAACAAGCGCGCATCTTTGCCGACCGGCACCTGATGCTGTCGCAGAAAATGGCGGAAACGCTGGGCGCCTACCAGGTCGCGATACAAGACGCCGGGCTGGGGCGGACGGTCGAAGCGGTCGCCTGACCGCCTATTCTGGCGCCGCGTTTATTGCGGCCCCTGGCCACAGAGCCGGCCTCCCGATGATTCGGGGGCGGGCTTTGTCGTTTGGAATCAGCGCGGATGCCGATGCACCATCCGGCCAAAACAGCGCATGACGGCCGCGACCGTGGTGGCCTCGCGCCAATACTTGCGGCGCAAGGTGCGCAGCGGTAGCCACCACGGTTTGACGATGACATTGGCGGCCCAGGCGGGACGCCAGCGCGGCATGTTGCGAGGGCGGTCGACGATGGTGACGGTCGGCAGGCCGCAGCACGACGCCAGATGGCCAATGCCTGAATCGGTGCCGATGAACCAGCCGGATTCATAGACCTCGGCGGCAACGCCGTCGATGGACGGGGCCTGGACATAGCCGGCATGGGCTTGTTCGAGCAGCGGCAGCCAATAGGCGCGCTCGGATGGCGCCAGCACGAATACCGGTTCGTAGCCCATGGCGCGCAGGCGCCGAGCGACGATGACATATTTACCCGGCGTCCAGCAGCGTTCTGCCTCGCTGGAAGTGGGATGCAGGATGACGCGTTTGGGGTGGCGGCGCGTCTTGAAGCGGGCGGGCGCGCGCAAGCCATTGTCGGCGCTCCATTCGGTCAGGCCGAAGGCGTCGGCGGAGAATCTGCGGAATTCATCGAGGATGCCATTGGGCGAGTTGTGCTTGCGCGGCGTTGCCCGGATCTTGCCCCATTCCTTGGTGCTGAGAAAACGCGTGCAGACGCGGCTCAGGCCCTCGAACGGGCTGTCCGCATCCATTTGCACGATGGTGTCGTACCCGGCCAGGCTGGCGGTGTCCGCCGGCAGGGGCTGGATGTCGAAATCGGGGAACCATTCGCGCAGGGCGTAGCCATGCACGCCGTAGACGGAGATGTCCCGGCCGGCTTTGCGCAGGTTGTTGGCAATGGCCATTTGATACAGCGTATCGCCAAGCCGGTTGGACAGGACAAGCGCCACTTTTCCGGCCTGGATGGTATGAGCGTGGCTCACGTTGAATCTTCCCTTTTTACGTTGATCCGGAGGATACCCGAAAGCCCGCGCGCCGCTTGGGCGGGAACCTTGATGAAGCATTGTCAGCCGCTCGTCGGCTGCCCGGGAGTACGATCCAGAACATGCCATCACCATCATCGCAACGCGCCTTGCTCTGGGTTGTCGCGGCCTGCTTTTTCATGCAGACGCTGGACACCACTATCGTCAATACCGCCTTGCCAGCCATGGCGCGCAGCCTGGGCGAGGACGTGCTGGCGCTTCAACCCGTGGTGGTGGCTTACACGCTGACCATGGCCATGCTGACGCCGGCATCCGGCTGGTTGGCTGACCGGTACGGCACGCGTCGTGTGTATCTGGCCGCCATTCTGGTGTTCACCGTGGGATCGGTGTTCTGCGGGGTGGCGCAGAGCCTGACGCAACTGACGATTGCCCGCGTGGTGCAAGGCGTGGGCGGGTCGATGCTGCTGCCGATCGGGCGTCTGGCGGTGCTGCGGCGCGTGCCGGGCGACCAGTACATCTCGGCGTTGGCGTTCGTGTCGATCGCCGGGCAGGTCGGGCCGATTTTCGGACCGACGCTGGGCGGCTTGCTGGTGCAGGCGGCCAGCTGGCATTGGATCTTCATGATCAATGTGCCGATCGGCCTGGCGGGCTTGTTTGCCGTGCGCCGTTACTTGCCCGAGGATGCCTTGAGCGACGTTGCACCGTTCGACGTGCTCGGCTGCGCCCTGCTGTCCTTGTGCATGGTGGCGTTCTCGTTGGCGCTGGACTTGCCCGCCGGCGACGCGCGCGCGGCTTGGTCGGCGGGGCTGTTCGCCTTGAGCGGGTTGACCGTGCTGCTGTATGGGATGCACGCCAGGCGGCGCGACAATCCGCTGTTTCAATTGCGCTTGTTCCGCGAGCCCAACTTCGGCGTCGGGCTGGTCGGCAATCTGGTATGCCGGATCGGCAGCAGCGCGGTGCCCTTCCTGTTGCCCTTGTTGTTGCAGCTGCAGTTGGGCTATACGCCGCTGCAGTCCGGCCTGATGATGTTGCCGGCCGCGATTGCGGGGACGGTTTCCAAACCCTGGATCGCGCCGCTGGTGCGGCGGTTCGGCTACGACACGTTCCTGCTGGCCAACACCGTGCTGGTCGGCGCCGCGATCATGTCGTTCGCCGCCATTTCGCAGGGCTGGCCGATGGCGCTGCAGATCGTGCAGTTGGCGGTGTTTGGCGCGGCCAATTCGATGCAGTTCGCCGCGATGAACAGTGTGACCCTCAAGGGCCTGAGCCGTCGTGACGCAGGCAGCGGCAACAGCCTGTTCTCGATGGTGCAGATGCTGGCCATTGGCCTGGGCGTGACTATCGGCGGCGGTCTGGTCGGCGCTTTCTCCGGGCCGGGCAATGCGGCGCTGGGCTGGGCATTCACGCTGACGTTTTTGTGCGTGGGCGCGATTACCTTGTTGTCCGCCCTGGTGTTCCGGCGCCTGGACGCGGATAGCCTGAACGGGTCGGCGGGCGGCCGGACGGCCGCGGGCTGACACGTGCTTGCCCACGCGTGGGCATCGCTCAATCATGACGATGACGTCCAGGCTGGCTGGGTCAGCCACCGGCGCATCGGCGCTGAGTAATAGCGCGCCACCAGTCCGCCCAGCATGGCCGCCAGCAAGGTGGCCAGGACGCATGCCGCAGTAAGCGCGCCCGCGCGCCACCAGGTCGATACCGCGCCGCCCGAGTTGCGGCACGAGGCGGCGGCCAGCAGCAGCACCGGGAACATATGCGTCAGGTAGATCTCGTAGCTGTTGTGGCCGGCCCAGCGGAGCACGGCGGCTAGAGGATTGGGGCGCGGCGGACGTGCGGGTTCACAACTCCAGCCGATCAGCAGGCACGCGACGCCTATCTCCAGCAATGTCACGTTCAGGCCCCAGGTCGTCAGGCCCAGCATGGCGCTGGCTTTCCTGAGAAAAAACACCAGCGCGAACAGCATCATTCCCGTCAACAGGATCGCGCGGCTCCGTCGGCCGGGTGTCGAGCGGCGTGCGGCGAGCAGGGCGGCCAGGCAGCCTATCGCGATGCCGTCGATGCCGGACAGGTACGAGTGGTCCGCCCAGATTTCATTGTTGGTGAAAGCGGTCCGCGCGAACGGTCCGAGCGCCACGAAGAGCAGCAGCGTCAGCACCAATGCACGCGTGCCCGCCGCGAGGGACAGCAGGCAGATCAACGGGAAGCCCAGGTAGAAGGCCTCCTCGATGGAGAGCGACCACAGCACGTTCCAGGCGGCTGGCAGATAGCCGATCTGCGCTTCCAGCCAATTCACATGCAGGGTCAGCGCGGCCGCGGTGGCGCGGAGCAGGGAGGTGTTGTCGATAACGAAACCAGGCACTTGCGCCCAATGCAGACTCGCCAGCACGGCCAGCAGCAACAGCAGGCACGGATAGATGCGGGCGAAGCGGCGCCACAGAAACGCGCCCCAGGGGACGGCCGCCAGGCTGCCCCAGCGTTGCAGCGCGGAACGCGTAATGAGAAAACCCGAGATGACAAAAAAAATGATGACGCCGTAATAGCCGCTGCGAAACGCGATATTGAACAGGGCTGGCGGCAGCACTTTGCCAAGCAGGCTCTGTTCTTGCGGAATATGGATCTGCACGTGCAGCAGCACGACGCACAGGATGGCGATGCCGCGCAGGGCATCAATGGCGGGATTGCGGGGGGCGCCCGGCGCAGGGCGCTCGACCCTGGGCCTGGAGGCGTAGGCAGGCATCTATCGGTTTTCTTGATTGGAAAACCGCAATGCTAGCCAGGGCCCTGTGAGGGGATTGCGCGACTCTGTATAGATTTTGTAATGCGGCCTGGCGCCAGGAGACGGCGTTGGCCGGCCCGTGAAATGGAAGAGCGCCTCAGCTCGAGATGAGTCTGAGGCGCTCCTGCCCGGCTTCGCACGCGATGGGTGTCAGACAGCCCGGCAAGTCCAATCTACTGCCGCCACTTGGGCCGAACAATAGGGAAAACCCCAGGAAAATTAGGGGGTTACAACATTTCCCTGGCGGATGTTCATGCCTGGGGCGGTGGTGCCCTGTGCACGCATTCGGGCCGTCAAGGCCGCCGCGCCGCATTTGTCCGCCTCGGCATCCGCGAATTGTGAGCACGCGGTGCCGGGCCGACACTGGGATCCTCAATCACAGTGAGCGGAGAGCGGAAATGTTGGCATATCGTAAGCGTCAAACCGGGCAGGGCATGACGGAATACATCGTGGTCGTGGCCTTGGTGGCGGTGGCGGCAATCGCCGTCTATCAGTACTTCGGTCAGGTCGTGCGGTCCCAGACCGCGGCCATGGCGCGCGAACTGGCCGGCGAAGACGGCAGCACGCAATCGCGCGCCGCCCAGCAGGCGGCGCAGAAGGCGGCGGCGCAGACCAAGGCGCGCTCGCTCAAGTCCTTCACCGGCAATGCCGCGGCCAGCAAGTGAACGCCCGGCTCGGGCGCGTCGCCCCATCGACGGCGCAGCAGGGCCAGGCGCTGGTGCTGGGCATGCTGCTGGCGGCCACGGTCTCGGTGGCGCTGGTCATGCAGTACAACCTCGGGCGCACGGTGGAGTCGCGCGCGCGTCTGACCCATGCGGCGGACGCGGCGGCCTATAGCGGCGCGCTCGAGCAGGCGCGCCAGCTGAATTTCCTGGCCTACGTGAACCGAACCCAGATCGCGCATCAGGTCGCCATGGCGCATCTGGTCACGCTGGGCGCGGCCGCGCAATACATGCGTACCCTGGCGGGGCAGCGCAATCGCAACAATCCGCCGGCTGCCTTGATCGGCATGTTGTTCGGACCCGACGCGGCCTTGGCTTATCTGGCGGCGCGAGGCAAACCGGGGGCAGAGGCGGATCTGGCGCGCGCGTACGCGGAGCACGATCGTGTCGTGCACCGGGTACTGGATAAGGGGGCGGCGGCCGCCGTTGCAGGCTTGCCGGCATCGCGCGACCGCCTGATGCGAGCGGTGCTGCAGGACAACTACTCGCAAGCGGGCGGTGGTGTGGGCCTGACTGCGTTTTCCGGGACCGACGCGGCACCCAGCCTGCGTCTGCTCAGCGATGGCTGGCCCGGATTCATTCAACGCCAGGCCGCTACGCGACGAGCCGGGTTACGCCCGGCGGTGGAGCAGGCCGCCGCACGCTTCGGCTTTCTGGCGCGCCGCAACGAGACGCGCCGCAATCCCTGGCCCGTCAGCATGTATTGCCCGATATTGCGCCATGAGTTGCGGCGCCGTGGCTCGACCTGGCTGGGCCCGGACGGCCGTTGGGGCGCGTTGGACACGCAGTCGTTTCATGCCTTGCGTTCCAACCGGTGGGTTGGGTGCTATTACCGCGAATACGCAATGGGCTGGGGCACCGCGCAGGGCCAGAAATCCAAGGCGCCGCCCGATCTGGAATATGTCGAGGCGCCGCCCGAGGACTTCTCCTCGCAGGACTTCTGGCGCTGGGTGGAACTGTCCACGAACTGGAACATCTTCGATGGCGCGACCAACCCCATGGCCAACTCCTATGCCATGGCGCAGGTGCAACGCTGGCCCGGTCTGGGGTTGCCGGGCTATCGCGAAGTCGCATTGCATCGGGACGCCAAGCCCTTGCGCTTTGCCGTGGCGGTCAGTCTGGCCGGCGACGTGTTGCCGACCACCGATGCGGCCAGCCAGGTGGCGGCGCCCGCGGGCAGGTTCCGCTACGCCGGGTTGGGGCACGGCGAAACGCTGACGGTCACCAGCGCCGCCGAGACCTATTTCGCACGGCCGGACGCGCGGGCCGATGGCCGTCACGAGCTGGCGACGTTGTTTCGTCCGTATTGGCAGGCGCGGCTGTCGGCCGTTACGCCGGCCGAGACGCTCTTGGCAAGGGGCGGGCGATGAATCCCCGGCACAGGCGGCAAGGCGGCCAGGCCTTGACCGAGGCGCTGCTGGTGCTACCCGTGCTGACGCTGGCCTTTCTGGGCGTGGCATGGGTCGGCAAGCTTCAATTCTCCGCGCAAGAATTGGCACAGGCCAGTCGCCAGGCCGCGATGTCGGTTGCGGCGGGTGCGTCGCCGGCGGCCCTGCGCACCCAGGGTGCGCTGGCGGCCTACGATCAGGCCGTCCCCGCCGGCGCCACATCGGGCAATGCCGGGTTGCAGGCGGAATGGTTCGGCGCGGAGCTGCGGTGGGTGTCCGTCACGGCCCAGTCCCGGCTGGCCGGGTCGCGGCTTTGGGAGGCCGCACAGATTCAGCGCCGAACCCGCGTGGCGGTGGGCGCGGGGCATGCCCATGGAGACCACGACGCACGACACCGCATTGGCGCTGCGCCGACGGCCTGGGGGCAGGCGGCGAAGCACTCGTTGCCGCTCGCGCGCAGGGTGGGTGCGCTCGCCGCTCGCGTGGAGGCGCCGTGGCGTCGGCCGGCGATATCCCGGGATTGGTTGTCGCCTTGGGCAGACGTGGTGCCTGCAGACCGGCTGAGCAAACGCAGGAGCGCCAACCAATGAGCCCGAGGTCCTTGATCGCGAGACCCACCCGGCCTGGCGTGCATGGCAGGCGCCGCGCCAGCGGTCCGTCGCAGGTGCTGGCTGTCCTGGCATTGACGTCCGTGGTGGCGACGTCCTGGGCGGCGGGCAACGCGGCGCGTCCGCGTTCGGGGGCCGAATCCTTGGCCGAGTTGCGTTTTCCGCCCGGGTCGCGGGTCGAACCCTTGGCCGAGCGCATGTGGCTGCGCGGCGTGCCCGTTCAGGTACTGGTGTTCGACGCACCGGTCAACGCGCCTGAACTGATTCGGCTTCTGTCCCGCCAGCAGCCGGCGCTGGTCGACCTTCAGGTATTTCCCGGGCGGGTCCTCTTGTCCGGCCAGGTCGGTGGTGCATGGTGGGTGGCGCAGATGCAAAGCCCCGGGTCGGGGCGCAGCGTGGGCAGTATTTCGTCGATTCGCGCCTTGGCCGCGCCGGCGGGCGAGGCGCCTGCGTGGCTGCCCGCCAATGCCCGTCTCAGGTTGGATTTCACGGTATTGGAAGGGGGCGTGAAAGTGTCTGAATACATCTGGCAGCATCCCTTGCCGCCGGCGCGCTTGGCGTTGCTGCTGCAACAGGGCTTGCTGCGCGATGGCTGGCAGCGGGCCGGCAATGAACCGGCTGGCGCAGGCCGGCAGTCGTGGCGGCGCCAAGGGGCGCGGCTGCAATGGACGCTGGTGCCGCTGGAGTCGGGCAGCGGCCTGTGGGTCAGACGGTGGACGCCATGATGGGCCTGTTCACGCAGGGCGTGCGCCGCTTGCGCAAGGCGGCTGTGTATCTGCTGGCGTTGGCCGCGGGGCTGATGTCGGCCTGGGCGGTGCGCGAACACGTGCAGCAACGCGTCCAGGCGCTCGAAGCCCAGGCCCGCACGCCGGTGGTCAGCCGGCTGGTGGCTGCCTATGATCTGCCGGCGGGCACCCTCCTGGACGAGTCACACTTGGCGGTGCGCGAGATTCCCGCGCAATGGGCGCCCGTGACCAGTG
>NZ_JAELTJ010000731.1 GCF_016428805.1 Achromobacter sp. ASV32 | reverse complement strand
GATGAGCCCAGGCTCTGAATAGAGGGTTTGTCAATACCGGCGGTCTCAATGTACAGACGCATTGCCTCTGGTGCAAAGCGCCAATCCCGGACTAGGGTCTTGAGCAGAGATGTAAAGAGCAATGAATACATGCCGCCCTTGATTCGGTCATGGTCATTTTCCTCAATCGCCGTGCGAAGACCTTGAAGTAGTGCGGGTATAACAAGAGGCTTGCCGCCAACAAGGCTCTTGAGGGAGGAATCCTGGGCACCTTGCGCTACGCGACGAACGTCTGCATACGAAGACAAACAAGACTGCGCCAGATCTAGGAGTAGCTTCTTGTCAAGTTCGCTCTTCTGTCTCGACGACGCGTTATGTTTTATACGCAACATCAAATAGGCTTCAGCGCGCTTGATTAGCATTGGGC
>NZ_JAELTJ010000730.1 GCF_016428805.1 Achromobacter sp. ASV32 | reverse complement strand
GTACTAGGAACAAGGCATGATGTCAATTTTGCAGACGGGAAAATAAAGAGAAAAAAAACAAATGCAAAATCAGATGTGGTTGCAGCGGCTTTTAGCATACTTCTTTTTTTTGTTTTTTTTTGTCAACATGCTTTGCACAACCCCTATTAGAGTGTTGAGGTAAATGAAAGCCAATCCTACGGAGTATATGCTAGCTACGTTGGCTTCAGCTGGTGGTGTAGTAGCGAGGGCTATGGTATGGTGTGGTATGGTGTGGTATGGCATGGTAGACCACCGGCATGATTAGGCAACAGAAAGCCGTCGGGTAAAATCGAAGGGAAAAAAAAGGAGCGAAACATATGCACAAGTTTGGTTGGAAGAGACAATTCCCCGAAATTACAGCAGCTATACCATCGAAACGAATGAA
>NZ_JAELTJ010000729.1 GCF_016428805.1 Achromobacter sp. ASV32 | reverse complement strand
CGAGTAAACCGCGCCAGCTCCGACGAAGAAAATCTACCCGAAAGCGGTGACGAAACGAGCGAGGATGGAGGTCGCACCAGCAATGCGGACGAGCAGCTCGCCAAGAAGCTTGTTCGCTACGCAATTTCCTGCGAATACTCAAGAACGCCGATCCGCCGTGAGGGAATCAAAGAACGAGGTAAGACTCTATACCTGTGCATAGGCATGTAAACTCTGCTTACTGTCGACTCTAGTGTTGGTAAATCAGGGAAGAGCCTTTAGACGAGTCTTTGCCCTGGCGCAAAAGCAGCTCCGTCAAGTTTGGGGGATGGAGCTCCGAGAGCTGTCTCTTATACACATCTGACGCTGCCGACGACGAGGCGGTTGTGTGGGTGTGGGTGGGGGGGGGGGGGGGGGGGGGGGGGGG
>NZ_JAELTJ010000728.1 GCF_016428805.1 Achromobacter sp. ASV32 | reverse complement strand
TTATTAGGTCTCGTGGGCTCGGAGATGTGTATAAGAGACAGAGCTTAGACGGCACCAGCCGAAATCATCTTCTTGCGGAGATAGTTCTTGTATTCGCCAATGCTGCCATCCCACTTCTGAATCGTCTTGTTCTCGCACACCAAAATCTGCTTGGCAATCTTGTCGAGTAGTCTGTGGGTAAAAGTTAGCTTATGTATTTTGTAAAGTCATTCCTTGCCAAAGAAAACATACCGGAAGTCGTGGGACACGACAACAACACCTCCACTGAAGGCATTGATGGCATCAGCCAAACTATCAATGGTGGGGATATCGAGACCGTTGGTAGGCTCGTCAAGGAGAATCATGTTGGGTGTTTCAATCTGTCTCTTATACACATCTCCGAGCCCACGAGACCTAATAACCGATC
>NZ_JAELTJ010000727.1 GCF_016428805.1 Achromobacter sp. ASV32 | reverse complement strand
CCTTTATTGAAATGGGGCTTTCGACATTGTCTGCCGAAATAGACGCGCCCGTACCAACGACAGTATCTACAGCACCTGCCCAGAGGGACGTGATGGAGTTTAGAGTGTTGACGCCAGAATTCTACACTCGCTTCGAACATTACTCACACTATATTGAAGCTTAGTTTGCCGAGATGTTCAACAAGGGGACTATATATATTTCAAGACACGACCTTCTGCCCGACATATTCGTCAAGCCGCAGATGGACCCTTGGACCGTCTGGCGCCCGACTGACTATCTCTTTTTCAAGCTGATTGAACAGCTACGCACTATTCCCTCGAGCCAGTATGCTAGCCGATTAGCTGGCAAGCAAGCTGCAAACATAACCGAAGTCGATATTCGCAGCTTTCGTCCGTCCTCCATGGAC
>NZ_JAELTJ010000726.1 GCF_016428805.1 Achromobacter sp. ASV32 | reverse complement strand
AAACAATACTGAAATGGGACTTCATGTCACAGTAAGCTTTTGTAAGCTGGGTTCACTGCGGCAGCCTTTGGCCGTTCAGGCGCTAAAACAAAATTCGACACTTTCAAACTTCTACTTAGGCTTGCTAATCATCTTTTTTCCCCACATAGCCGCCCTTTCTAAGTCCGAAAGAGGATATGACAAGTACAACCGTCGTGCTAGCAAAGATTGTCCAAAAGGCAGCTCGGTAACCCTCCATCAACGCAACTTTCGGGTCACGGATAGACGAGTGTTCCGTTACCGACGCAGCAATAGCAGCAGTCACAGCTAGGCCAACTGAATGACCAATTTGCGCAACTTCACTGAATACACCACCTGCTAATGACTGCGTGCCCGCTGGAAACGCATCAGAAATAACCAAGTTAGAC
>NZ_JAELTJ010000725.1 GCF_016428805.1 Achromobacter sp. ASV32 | reverse complement strand
ACTCTACACCGAGTCTCAGACGCGGATAGTACAATGGACATGACGATGAGCGTTGGTCGCATTCTTTCAAATCAGTCTGAAAACGGTGAAATTGACGAAGACGAAGCGACACTGGGCATGGATATAACTGCGGCCTTTGGTGGAATTCTCAGCTCCGAGCCGCAGGGGCGGCGCAGTCTCGGTAAAAAGATCATGATGGAAGAGGCCAACAAGCCCAATAGCCCTGATAAAGCTATTTTCGCTGCTGTATCAAAACCTTCGCCGAAACGTCGCTCGTCTCAAGCTTCAGCCACGGAAACGCCCAACGCTACGAGCGCTGGCTTGCTCCCATTTCGAGGAAAGCCATCGGATGAGAACACACCTCGGGCGAAGACGAAGACGCCGTCACCTCGCAAGCTGCTTACACC
>NZ_JAELTJ010000724.1 GCF_016428805.1 Achromobacter sp. ASV32 | reverse complement strand
CCCCCCCCCCCCCCCCCCCCCCCCCCCCCCCCCCCCCCCCCCCCCCCCCCCCCCCCCACCCCCCCTTTTTTTACTGATCCGGCGACCACCGAGATCTACACAACCGCATCGTCGTCGGCAGCGTCAGATGTGTATAAGAGACAGACATTGTCCAGATTCTTATATTCATGACTCTTGTCACGCTAGATGTCGGCATAGCCATGTCAAGAGGCGGTTCCCCGGCCACGACGGGAAAATATCTACGACGGGGAGCTGTGGCTCCTGTCTCTTATACACATCTCCGAGCCCCACGAGACCTAATAACCGATCTCGTATTCCCTCATAGTCTTGAAAAAAGGGGGGGGGGGGGGGGGGGGGGGGGGGGGGGGGGGGGGGGGGGGGGGGGGGGGGGGGGGGGGGGGGGGGGG
>NZ_JAELTJ010000723.1 GCF_016428805.1 Achromobacter sp. ASV32 | reverse complement strand
GTATAAGAGACAGGGCCTCGGCACGCCCAGTAATAAGCCAACCTGCCCACCCTGCCAAACAGCCCGTGCCCACTCGTTCATGCTCCTACGCTTACAAGATCACGGCCGCAAAGGCGCCTCTGGCTTCGGCGGACTCTGGCTTACGCACGCTGGCTTCAGCGGACTCTGGCTTGCGCACGCTGGCTTCAGCGGACTCTGTGCTTGCGCACGCTGGCTTCAGCGGACTGTGGCGTAAGCACGCTGGCTTCAGCGGACTGTGGCGTAAGCACGCTGGCTTCAGCGGACTGTGGCGTAAGCACGCTGGCTTCAGCGGACTCTGGCTCTGTCTCTTATACACATCTGACGCTGCCGACGACGATGCGGTTGGGGGGGGGGGGGGGGGGGGGGGGGGGGGGGGGGGGGGGGGG
>NZ_JAELTJ010000073.1 GCF_016428805.1 Achromobacter sp. ASV32 | reverse complement strand
CCCCCCCCCCCCCCCCCCCCCCCCCCCCCCCCCCCCCCCCCCCCCCCCCCCCTTTTTCACGCAGAAGCCGGCATACGAGATCGGTTATTAGGTCTCGTGGGCTCGGAGATGTGTATAAGAGACAGGGGTAATACTGTACCCATGTTAAATTGTGTAAAGCAAACTACACAAAATTTTAACAATTACCCGTGGCACTCATGGGTGCAGACAGAAAATAATGAAACCATTGCGCCTGTTGGTAGCGGCGGCGGCTGCCGCCGCTATTTATTTCATTTCCACAATCTGGCCCTCAACGCCACCGCAACTTGTTGGCTTCAAGTCCATGGCTGAAGGGGTTACGCTGACATTCGATTCGATCGCTGACATTTCCTACACGGTGCAGGCCAGCGTTCCGGTGTCCCTCAGCCCGGACGATCTCTTTTCAATGCCCTCCACCAAACTGGCGGCGGCAAATGAAGTCACCATTCCACTGCCGGCCCAGGAACCAGACGACTCGGAATATTCCATCATTGTCCAATTCGGCGATGACAGCGTTGAATTGATCAGACAGTCGGAAGGGTGGCTCAGAAAAAAATTCGGCTTCGATAAACCTGGCGGCTACACCATATTGGGGCGCCGCAGCATCGAAACGCCCTACGGCTCCGAAATCGAAAGCACTCGTATGGAATTTGTCGGCAAAAGCCGTATTGCCGTCACGCCGATCGGTGACTCGCCTTACCACACGATCCGTGTCGCCACCGGCCTATTGCACCACCTTTGGGCGCAGCCAATAAAACAAGGCCCCGTCAATTTGCCTTATGACGAGTTTTTGAAGCACCCTATGCCTGAGAAGCTTCAGTTGATCCGCGAGGGGGAGTTTGCCGTCATGTGTGCAGGCTTCCGCGACCTGTTTCTGCATGCCGCGGCCAGCAAGACCTCGATCAAAATACGGGCAGTCGCCGCCATGAACTATGCGCCGCAACTGCCGGATCTGATCTCCTACAGCCATGCCACAGCTGAAATATGGGTTCCGGAACTGAAGCGGTGGGTGCTGTTCGATCCATGGCTGGGCATCATGGTGATGATGAATGGCGAACCCATCGGCGCAATGGAGATTCAGAAGAACTACAGCAAAGCCGATGAAATGCAGATCGTCCCCGTTATTGCCGGCATTCCGCGCTTTTTCCAGCAGAGTGACGGAACGGTCAAACGCAAGCTGTTTGATCCCGCTTCCGTGAGCATGACTGAATTCACGTGCGAAGAGCTGGGCTGTGCCCCCGGATACCGTGAATATTTTCAACGGGTATCCACCAGCGAAGTCAATTCTTTGGTTGTAGACGCATGGACGAGCTTCAATGAAATAAATTAGCCACGCTGACGCACGACATAACAGCGCCGTGGACACCACGTACTGTTGTGTGCGATTTCGCACGGCAATGGCAAAAAGCCGCGAGAGTCTTTGACTGTCGCGGCTTTCAGGGTGATGTCTGACTAGCGTTATCAAGCACCACTTTGCAAAGAAGTATCGTAAATTCGTTCGTCGCGACTCAGGACGCGACGATCGAGGTCGCAGTCGGACGGTTGCACCGGACGACGGGCTTGGCACACGCGTGAGCGGGCCTTGCGCCTACCAGTGATACGCCAGATTGAACGTACCCCCTAACCCGCGCCGGCCATGGCTCCCGAGATCGCCAGCGACTTGAGCGGAGAGCTGCAACGCGGGCGTGGCCCAGCCCTGGGCTCCCAGTTTGAGTTCAAGGCTATCGCGGGAGGGCGCAGCCTCGAATCGGTTCGGCCCCATCCGCACGGACGGAGCGTTGAAACGATGCAGCCAGTTCGCTTCGACAAACGGGCGCAGCGCCTGCTTGCCCGCACCGAATCGCGGATAAACGCGCACGCCCGCGCGGCTGCTCCAGGTATTGTCGCCGCCATTGCGCATGCGCGTGCCTTGCAGCGAGGCCTCTTGGGCATCGTAGCGGCTATAGAGCATCCCGGCATGCGGTTCGATGACAATCGGCGCCAATGCGGTCGACGCGCCAAAGGGCGCCATCGCATAACCCGCTTCGACCGACCCGCTCAAAACGGACGATTGATAACGCGTGCTGCCCAGCTCACTGCTGAGCTGGTTCGAATAGCGCCCATACAGCAACCAGGTGTCGGCATACGCCCCCAGCCGGGTGGCATCGTTCTGATAGGCTGTGCCGTACACGCCAACCGAGTATCCCGAGACCTTGCCGCGAGCCTGCGTGCGCCGCGCCTCGCCCCCGGGCAGAACCAGACGAGAGGTCGAAGTACTGCGGGCTTGCCCATAGCCGGCCATCGGCCCCATGTGCAGCGCGCCATTGTCACCCAGCGGGGCCTGCCAGAGATCGCCGCCAAATTGCAGCACATAGCTCTCGCTATCGAGCGTGACGTTCCCCTGGGTCAAGCTCAGGCCCCTGTCCCGGCGACCCTGCACGCGCGTCCAGACATTGCGCCCCTTGGACGGCGTCGGTGTCTCGTCGGCGCCCGCGTCAAAGGGCTGGGCCCCGTCGTCATAGGACGGCATGCGGTCGTGCGCGCCGTGAACGAACAGCGAGGTGCTCAACACCTGGTTCGAGAGATAGGCCCCGCTCTCGGGCGAGACGTTGCGCGGCGCGTCCGGACCTCCCGCGGCGGACGGGGCGACACTGTGTTGTGCGCCCCCGGGAGCCTGTCCCGGGGTACCGCCCAACCCACCGGCGGGGGCAGGTGCCGGGGTGGGCGCGGCCCGTTCTGACGTCAAGTACCAATCCTGCGCCACCCCGCCACTGCCTCCTCTCGCCAGGCTGTACTCGTAGCCGTTGATCGCCAGGGTGCGGGAACTGGCGCGAAAGCCCGAGGAGCCTGCGTCCAGGCTGAACGCGTCCGGCGCCGTGCTGCCGCCATTGATGGTCTGTACGACGTGAATGCCCTGCGCCGTCCGGGCGCCGCTGCCACCGGCGTTGACGATACGCAGCGTACCGCGTCCACTGGCCGTGCCCGCATTGATGACCAACCGGTCCGTGGGAGAGGCGTCGTCTCCCAATCGTGTGTTCAAGACCAGCACACCACGGCCCGTATAGTTGTCGACGGTCAGCGTCTTGAACTCGCCGGTCGCTGTCGGCGGCGCGAACGCCACCGTGCCGGCGTTATCCAGCGTGGCCAGCGACGAATCGCCCCGGACGTTCCAGGTGCTGGCGCCGTCCACTTTCATCATTCTGACGCGGCCGCCGCTGTGTTCGACGAGCGCCCCCGTCAACGAAGAGCCCGCCTTCAGTGCGATGTTCGCGTTGCCGCTCTCCATCCATACATCACCGACCAGGCGCGAGGAAGTGGCGTCCAGCGTGATCAAGCCGGTTGCGATATCGGGGGCCGCGCCACCGCCAGCGGGGGCACGCACGCCATTGGTGTTGCTGGTGGACAGCGAATACAACAACCGGCCTGCCTCGATTGCCCCGCCGGCGCGGCCAATGATGTCGACGCCATTCAACGAAAACCGGTGATTTCCGCCCGCGGCAACCAGAGCCGCGCCATCCTGCGTTTCCACGTGGGTACCGCGGTTCAAGGTGACGGTATTGCTGCTGCTGGCCTGCGTGGCATAGCTACCGATGCCCCAAGCGCTCTTGCCAGAAGCGTTGATCTTCATGTTGCTAAGCTCGAGATCGCCACTATCGACCACCTCGGCGCCATGCGCCGCCTTGCCCGAGGTGCTGACGCTGCCATCCGAGGCCGACAGGCGCGCGCCCGACGTCTGGACGAACAGGCCGCTGGCGGTATCGCCGCGCGTTATGACGCTGGAGCCGGCCAGCTCTATCGTGGCGCCGGGCCGGTTCGCGACCACGCCGATGGCATCCGCGCCGAACGTTTCGATACGCGTGTCGCTTGCCTTGATCGTCGCCGAGGTCGCACTGACCGGATCGGCTTGCAGGCCGACACCCTGGACGCCATGGGTCGTGATGGTGCTTTGCTGCAAGATGGCTGAGCCGCCACGGACATGTACACCCCGAGTGCTGTTGAGCGTGTTGGCGCCGGCCTGGATCGTGAGCTGGCGCGCGGTCACGGAGCTGGAATCGCCCGAGACAATGATGGCGGCGCCCGGGCCGTCGTAGGTGATCGTGTCGCCCGAGTTGAGCACGCGATTGGATCTTGTCACGACGACGCCACCCAGCTCGGCGCCGTTGCCACGGGCGGGAATGACTGCAAGGGCCGCGCTGAGCAGCCCAAGCATGAACGGCGGTTGAAAGCGGAACATGATGAAGTCTCGGGTCTTGGGGTGGGTGGCCTCTCTCCTGTATCCATGTCTGGTCAACCTGGCGCTGCAGGGCGGCCGCATCCGCGTTGGTTTGTACGTTGCAGTGGTGACGATGATGCGCGGTAGTCCAGCCCCTAAACATCAGACAACTCTGAAAGCGCTTTAACTGTCTGACCCCCAGTGCAGCGGGCCGTTGGCCTCGATCAACCGGCGGCATGCCATGAGACGCCCCAGGGTTCGAGACGCCAGACGGCCCCCGAGACGGTGCCGCTCACATTGCGGAACTAGGACGATTCTGAAAGTCAGTGCGGCATCCGGTGATCCGCCGGCGCGCGGCCCCATGATCCGAACGCTCCGCCGTCGCCAGGGCGGGCAGCCCGGCATTCAAGTCCGACGGGGGACTGGCCGCCATGCGCACGCAATATGCCTACGCACCCGGTATCAGCGGCAACGCCGTAAAGCTTGGCGTTGCGGACCCGGCTACGTGAGCGCCAGCTCGTGCGCAAGGAACGCAATATCGTGCGCCGGGTTTTATCGTGCGCCAGGTTTATACCCACGCCGAGTATCTCGGACGAACGCAGACGCCTGATGCAATGGTGGTCGGATTATGTCGATCGCTGCGCCGCAAAGGCAGAAAAATGCGGGGCTGGGGCCTGCCTTTATTATTTTTGGCCCTACCCTCATTTCCACCCTTAAATTTCTTGGCGCTACCTATCTCTTGGCGCCACTTGGCGGCGCAAAAAGCAAAAAGCCGCGAGAGTCTTGGACTGTCGCGGCTTTTAAGGCGATGCTTGACTAGCTCTATCAAGCATCACTTTGCAGGAATTTGGTAGGCGGTATTGAAACCCAATTGCGCCTCGAAAACCGCATATTTCCTTGGCTCTACTGTTAGCCCCACCATCCTATACCCCCAAGCATACCCCCAAAACTTGCTCGCAGCCTCATTCATTGGTAATGTCTCAGTGCACTGGTAGCACGTCGGAAATAAATTTTACTTTCACTAGCGTTCAGGAGGCTTGTATTGAACGCAAAGAACAAGAGACATGGGCCTCATCCATCCTACGCGAGCGCTGACTCAGTATTTTCCGTACCGCATTTCCGCCGACAATGGCGAGAAGATCAAGAATCCGAGATTCGATGAAACAAGCGGGCGAATTCTCGACCTGAAAGATGCGTCGGCTCAGAGGCATCGCCAAGCCGTGTCACAAATGGCTCAACTTTTAGCCGAAACTCTGAATTCGCTCCCGTACACGCTAATTCCCGTTCAATTGCACATTGTCGTAGTGCCATCGAGCACTGAGGGACGCTGGTCAGCCGGGCTATGCGGCATCACGACGGAAATCTGTGCCAGAAACCCCAGAAGATTTGTCGCTACCCCCCAGGCGCTGCGGCGCGCACGGAGCATTGAGAAGCTGGCTCGCGGTGGGGACCGCAGCATCGAGGTACATCTTTCTTCCATTGCCGTCGTGCCGCGTTATGATGGGTACTTTGCCCGAAAAACCGTTCTGCTCCTGGACGACGTGACAACTACAGGGAACTCCCTGCGTGCATGTAGCTTGTTGCTACAGCAACAGGGGGCTGATTCCATTCACCCCATAGCCCTTGGACGTACGACCGTATGAGCGCGCGCGCGGTAGCCGCCACGACTCTCGCTATTGCACTGACCCGGTTCGCACGCGTGTCGCCTGGCCGCGCGTCCGACCTGCTTCTTTCCGCTCCGCCCGATGTATTGGAAAGCGAAGGTTATGCCGTCGAATGGTTTAACGAGCACTATGCGACAGGCGACTCGCGCCTTAGTCTTGCAGACTGGGAAGCCGCGACCAAGGTCGCGGATCTTACGCGCGGCGCGGGTATTGCTGCGATCCCTATTGGCGATGAGAGCTATCCAACATACCTTGCGGCCATTCAGGACCCCCCGCCTGTGCTCTACGTAAAAGGCAACCTAGAGCTTCTGCACAGGCCTGCCGGAGTCGCGATCGTGGGCACTCGAAAGGCCTCACCGAACGGCATCATCATTGCGGAGCGCATATCCAAGTATTTTGCGGAATCGGATTGGACAATTGTCAGCGGTCTTGCAATGGGCATTGATGCAGCCGCACATCGTGGAGCCCTGAACGCCCGCGGTGCGACGATTGCCGTGCTCGCGCATGGACTACGAAGTGCATCACCCAAGATCAATTCCCACCTGGGCAGCGAAATCTTGGAAAGCGGTGGAGCATGGGTCTCAGAGTACCCAATCGACGTTCCAGCCAAGCCCGAGCAATTTGTCCTCAGAAATAGAATTCAAATCGGTCTATCCGCAGGATCAATTATTGTCGAGGGCGAAGAGCGCAGCGGCACGATGACGCAAGCCGAATTCTGCCTACGCAACAAGCGCAAACTTTTCGCAGTCCTGCCCGATAAAATCGACACTCTAAAGCTTGTCGCAACAGGGCCGCTGATCTTGGTCAACAAACGCGGCGCCACTCCGCTGCGTTCGAAAGAGGACTATGCGGCCGCACTGACTTCCATGGAGACGGTCCGAAACTCCATAGCTTTAGGCGGCGCCCGATCACCTATGCCTAATTAGGGAAGCCGCACGGGCGAGGTGTGCGGCAATGCGTCCGATAGGATTGCGCCATGTGCAGCCACTACCAGACCCTCAAGGATGCCGAGCTGCTGCTCAAGAAGTTCGGCGCGCCCAACAAGCCGTCCGGCGGCAAGTACGACATGTGGCCGCGCTACGCGGGTACCTTCATCCGGCGGCCGGTCGAGCATGATGCCGGCGACGAGGCGGTGCCCGAGCGCGAGGCGGTCATTGGCCGGTGGGGCCTGATCAGCGCCATGACCAAGGCGGACGGCCTGGACAAGGCCGGCAAGCTGTCCACCTTCAACGCCCGGAGCGAGACGGCGGCCAAGTCCTTCACCTTCGGCAACGCCTGGCGCCGCGGGCAGCATTGCATCATCCCCGCCGACGCCATTTTCGAACCGGACTGGAGATCCGGCGCCGCGGTGGCCACCCGGTTCACTCGGGCCGACGGCGCGCCGCTGGGCATTGCCGGACTGTGGGATCGCTGGCGCGACGCCGCTGGCCAGATGCAGGAAAGCTACACCATGCTCACGATCAACGCGGACGAGGACCCGCTATTCCGGGACTACCACCAGGCCGGCAAGGAAAAGCGCATGGTCGTGATCCTGCCGGAGGGAGCCTACCGGGACTGGCTCACCGCGCCTGCGGCCGACACCCGCGATTCCTAGCCCGCCCCGATCCTGCCAGTGCATTAGCGGGCTACGGCGCCTCCTGCCAAGGGTGGAGTTGCCTGAGACACTCCCTCCGCCGGTGTGTGTCCTTGGCCGGCAACACATGTGCACGACGCCCCAGCCCCTCACGGCTTGGGGCGTTTTTGTTTTTGGTTGGCGAAACCACAACGCTAGGTTGCCGCCCACAAGCAAGCGGTTCCCCTCTTGTCTCCTTCACCAAGCGCATCTACGTCCAACATATCAAGGGGCGAGGGAGCCGTCGGCTGCGTGAAGTGAGAGCATTGCCTCATACCTCACGCTTGTTTCAATTTAGTCGTAGGTCCGCTCACTCATTAGGCGTACCGTGAGTTTGTGACATACAGCCACAATAACCCAAAGGTACACACGTGACTTCGACCATACGCATGAATTCCCCTGGCAATCAATCAGGTCGCCTTAACGAGAAAGACCTGCCGGGCAAGCACCTAGAAAAGCAAGCGGAACGACAACAGGAAAACTCCGCGCATAAGACAGATCCGACAGACCGGAGCGAAAAAAAGACACCCGAGATCGGCGGAGATTCTGCCCCCCGGAAATCGTGACAGACCGGAGCCCTGTTCGTCGGAAAATACGTCGGCTCCTATCGCGTCAGTGCAATCAAAGACTCATCCATTGGAGGAGAGCCTACTAACAACGGAGCTCGCCATGAAGAACCTAAGCAGTTCAGATTTCGACATTGATGGGCAGCCAATGCCGTCAAACATTCTGCCGCAAAACAGCACGTCAGCTAGAGGGGAGAAAATAGCCAGCCGCTCAGGCCTTGATGGGGACCGAAACGCGGATATTATGCACTCGGATAAAGACCTGAAAAAAAACTTCCCGCAGACGACAAGTTGGTTTGGGACTGAAAGTCCTTGGGTAGCAGCTGGCTTGTCTGCAGTAACCGGCCTTATCCTCGGCGTAATGCTAGGGCGGCGCGAGTAGACCGGCCCCTCCTTCCCACGATGTCCCTTTGAAGGACAGCCAATGCCGCGCGACGACATCCAAGAGCTTGGAGCTCAGGCGGCCCGCGAAGGCCACAGCCTGTTCGATTGTCCGTACTTTCGTTCGAAGGCGCTACCCCACTACACCGGTGAGTCCATCTTGTCGTGGAAACAAAAGGTCGACGCCTGGGAACTCGGCTGGCGGGAAGAGACCCACAACCGACTTGCACGCAACGACCACGAAGCCCTTACGAATGCCATTCGTCGTTGGCACTGACTAAGCTTGTGGCGCGTCCGCTTAAATTGATCGAGTGGGACCGATTTGACGTGATACATTTATCACGCTCGCGACGCCCCTGCCGGCCGCCGCTGAGCATTCGCCCCAGCCCCCTCACAGGTTGGGGCGTTTTCGTTTTAGTGAGGCGCCGCGCGCCGCGTCACCAAAAAAACAACAACTTGCGAAATTTCGAAATTTCGCTAAAATCACCTCATCATGACCGACTACAAGACCCCTGGACAACTAATCGAAGCTCTCCTCGCGGAACGCAGATGGACGCAGCGCGTCTTGGCTGCGGTGCTCAACATGAGCGAGTCCACCATCAACAAACTGATTTCGGGCAAGCAAACGGTCACTGCCGATGTCGCCTTGGTGTTGGAAGAGATCTTTGGCGTGGATGCCCGCCAGTTCTTGGAACTACAGCAAGAGTACGACTTAGCGCGGGCTACGCTGGTAGCTCGCCCCGATCCAATGAGAGCGATTCGCGCCGAACTGTTTAGCGGGCTGCCAGTGGCTGAAATGATCAAGCGCCGGTGGCTCGAGGCCGCAGACATTAAAAACATGCCAGCCGTGGAAACGGCGATCGCTAAGTTCTTTGACGTCCCGACGATCAACGATATTGAATTCTTGCCTCACGCGGCGAAGAAAACGAATGCGAACGACAAGGCCACGCCGATTCAGCTGGCTTGGCTGTACAGAGTGCGGCAAATCGCCAAAGAAGTCTTGACTCCCAGATACAGCGAAGATCGAGCACGAGCATCCTTGCCTAAGCTCAAATCGTTCTTGAGCGCGCCAGAAGAGGCGCGACATGTCCCGCGCTTGCTTATGGAATGCGGCATTCGACTCGTATTTGTCGAAGGGCTTAAGGGCTCAAAGATTGACGGCGCATGCCTCTGGCTCAATGACAATTCTCCTGTAATAGGCATGTCTCTGCGATTCGATCGGATGGACAATTTTTGGTTTGTCTTGCGGCACGAACTCGAACATGTACTGCAAGGTCACGGCAAGGCCCGCCCCATGATCGATGTCGAGTTGGGCGCCGAGCAGTCCGTCGAACAGGAAGAGATTCTCGCCAATAAGGCCGCATCGGACTTCTGTGTCCCAACGGCGAGAATTGATAGTTTTATCGCACGGAAAGCTCCTCTTTTCCCTGAACGAGACTTTCTTGGTCTGGCCAAAGTCTTAGGTGTCCATCCCAGCCTGGTCGCCGGCCAAATTCAATTCAAGACGGGCCGCTATGAGTTGTTCCGAGCCCATCTGGCTAAGATTCGCAATTGTGTACTACCGAGCGCAATTGTCGATGGATGGGGTGATTTCGCTCCGGTAGGTACTCATTAACGGACTACGCATGACACGGAATGAACGGTATCAAGCCTTGATGCAGCTCTACAAGACGGAGACAGGCAGCAAGACCATCGACATGGAACAAATGGCCGACTGGGCTATCCAGCGGGGTGTTACCCTGCCAAAGCCAAAATCCGCGAGAGATTTGCTTGTGGCGCAGTTGTCAGATGCCGCCCGTGCTGAGTACCGGCAAGACCCCAAAACCGGCTTGTCTTACCGAGTGAATCACGCCCTGCGGGGGACCCGTTCGGACGGCCGACAGTACACGCTTTGGGTAGACATCGATGATGCGACAAGACCTCAGATGCTTTGGTCGCTCTCCAGTCGACGCCAGCAGATGGTCGGTGATGCCGTTCACTTGAAAATCGACGAGATGATCTGGAACGACAAGCATCCCAGTGACCAACCCATCCAATTGGTCATGAACTTCACGGAAGACGTGGAAGAGCGCCTCAATTCGCCCGGGTTTGGTTCGGGCGAAGCCGCCTAGAACTGGCAAGGGAGGTTGTCTGCACGAGCCCCCCCTGCAAACTTGCAAGAGGCTACACAGTTTTAACGCATCCGCGCCTGGCAGGCCTCCAGCTGCGCCGTCACTTGCTGGATTCCGGCCCGGAGGGCGAAATAATCCGATCGAGCAGCGGGATCAAGTTCGGGGCGGGCTCCATGATCCACGCCGGCGGTGGCGCTGGCTTCGGGCACTCCACGACCGGCGGCGCTGCAGGCGGCACGGACGTGCAGCCGCTGGCGCCCAGCATCAACATCAGCCCGCAAGCCATCATCTTGTATCTGCGCATTGCGCATCCCTCCATAGGCGGCCCACTCGGCACGCGCATTCCGTTCGTTGATTTCGGCGACAGCCACATAGCGCCGCGCCAGGATCTCGCGGGCCTGCCGTTGGCCTTCGGCCACCTCGTCTGACCGCGTCGCGCGCTGGCTTGCCAACTGCTCGCCATAACGCCAGCCTTGGACGGTCCAGGCGACGCCCGCGCCCACGATCGCAGCCGCCGCGTAGCCGCGCCATCCAACCAACAGGCCCCCCACCTTCCAGCCGGCGGCCATCACGCTGCTGCCGTCCAACCGCGGGGCAGCTGAAAGTGCGGGCCGTCCTTGAGCGTTTTCCAGTCCCCGCCCCACTCCACCGGCGTGGCCAGCTCGGCCGCGCAGGCTTTGACCACGTCGGCCAGCCGGCGGAATTGCTCCCAGTCGTTCCACGGGATCGCGCCGCCGACAAGCGGCGCCAGGTCGACGGCGTGGCCGTAGCCATCTTGCTGCTTGAGGTGCAGGCTGTTCTGCGTCTGGCTGGTGCCTTGGGCGACCAGCTCGCGTTGGCGTTCGGGCGTGCGCAGGCCCTCGACCACGGTGAAATCGACCGCCGAGCGCTGAATCGCCAGTTTGACGATTTCGATAAGTCGGGGGTGCACCCCGTCCAGGCGCTGCAGGCTGCGCGCCGAAAGGTTGAATCCGGACATGATTGCTCCTCGAAAAGAAAGCGCGCCGGGATGGCGCGCAGCAGGTGGGTCAGGTGGCAGGCGTCAAGGACGGGCGCCGCGGGCGTGCTGGTCGGCCAACATGGCCAGCCGGTTGCGAGCGCGGTACAGCAGGTCCAGCTGCGCGCGCTTCTCGTCGGCGGGGATGCTGGCCCGCTCGAGCGCCTTGATCTTGAGATTGACGTCGCGCAGCTGGCTGTCGGCGGCCTTGAACAGCGCGCGCAGGCGCATCTGGTCATTGCCGGCCAGCTCGCGGGCGCGCTCCAGGTCGCCAAGCTCGCGGGCCTGGGAGAACGCCGCATAGACCTGGTTGACTTCGCGCTGCTCGTCGTAGAACCGCTGGATGTATTTGCTCGAGCGCGGGTCGGATTCCTTGACGAAATCGCCCACGACGAACCAGTTATCCAGGCGGCTGAGGTCGCGGCGCGGGTTCTCGGGCAGGCCCGACAGCGGCCTGGCCAGGTGGTCGGACACGTTCAGCGCCTGCGCGCCCAACCAGCCGAAGTAGCCACGCACCAGGTGTTCCAGCCGCTGGGGCGACAGACCCAGCGCCTTGCCCAGTGCCACCGCCCCGGCCGACGTCGACGCCGTGAAGCGATCGCCGGCCGGCAGGCGCTGCTGGCCGACGCTGTCGATATCGCGCTCGCGGAAAGAGTCGTAGTTGAACGCCGCCTCCATGGCCGGCTTGATCAGCTGCGGGACCGGGTTCATCGACAGTTGCTCGCTCAGGATGGCGCCCACCGTCCGGCCGAAGTCGCGCAGGCGGAAATCGTCGCCGCCGAAGGCCAGCTCGGTGCCGCGCTCGACCACGCTGCCCAGGGCGCCGATCTCGAACGGCTTGGGGATGTACACGAAATGGTCCGTCCCCGGCAGCTTCGTGATCCAGAACGAATTGCGCGCCCAGTCCGGCAGCTGCTTGTAATCGTCGTCGTCCTTCATCCCCAGGTACAACAGCGCCGACGCCATCGCCACGGCGCTCGTCACGGCGGCGAATCGCGCAGGGTCCGCGGCCGCGCCGCGGCCCAGCTTGTACATGCCCTGCAGGCGTGCGTTGAAGAACGGCACCACCTGGGACAGCATCCGCACCGCAGAGAACGTGCCGCCGGCGGTGAAGTCCATCAGATCGCGCGCGGCGTAGCTGGCCTCCAGGTGGCTGCGGCCGGCCTTGCGCGCCTGCTGGTAGATCGCGGCGCGGTTGATCGTCTCGGACCGGTCGCCGGTCTCCTGATACCAGTCGAAGGCCTTGCGCAGCGCCCGCCCCATGCCAGCGGGCGACGTGATGACGTCGTCGGGATGGGCGCCCAGCTCGTCGACCAGGCGCTTCACGTTGCGGGCGCTGCCGTCGTTGAAGGATCCGAAGCGCACCGCGCCACCGCCGGCCATCAGGCGGCGCCAGGTATCGCTTTCGGCGCCGGTCGCCTTCCAGCCCTCTACCAGGTTGCGCAGCGGGTTGGTGGACAGATTGCTGTCGATTGCCATGGCCTGGATCGTGTCGCGCAGCAGGTTGCGCACGCGGAAGGTCGGGCTGATGGTTACCCCCACCGTCAGCGCGTGCTTGAACTTGCGCGCCGCCTTCGTGAAAGGGTCGTTGGATCCCACGTAGTGCAGCGACGTCAGGGCGTTCAGCACCATGGGGTCGGACACCAGGTAGTGGCGCTCCTGGCCGGCGAACATGGCCCGCACGCTGCCGCGTTCGGCCTGGCGCGCGCGCGTGGCGACGCCCAGCTTCTCGGCCTCCTGCAGCGCGCCCTGGGCGGCCAGGTTCTTCATACTGGCGGAAAGCAGGTGCGACCAGTTGGAAACCGTGTTCGCCACCAGGTCGCCCAGCTTGTCGGTGCCACCCTTGAGGCGCTTGTACGCATGCTGGCCCACCAGGCCGCCGATCTGGCCGGGGCCCATGGTGCCGGTGGCGTCGTCCTCCATGACTCGATAGAACGGCACGTAGAACTCGCTCTCCCAGAGGTTGCGCGAGCTGGGGTCGACCAGCCCCGCCTCCTGGGCGACATCCAGGACAGAGCGCTGCAGCTCGTTGAACTGGCCCAAGGCCTCACGGTAGACGGCGGCTCGATCGCGGCCGTCGGCCATTTTGCCCTGCGCCAGGCGCTTGCCGGCCTCGATATCGTCGGGCGTGAAAAGTCGCTCGCGCGACGCGGGCTCGGCCTTGGAGCCCGGCCACTTCGCAGCCTCGGCGCGGGCCACGGCTTCGTTGGCAAAGCGCTCCGTCACGCCGTTGTCGGACCGCACCTGCCATTCGGCGGCCAGGCGCTCGGCCCGGTTAGCGGCGATCCAGGCCATGAAGTGGTCATGCTCGCCATTCAGGTCGGCCAGGATCTCGGCCAACCCCTTGCCGCCGGCGGTGTCCAGTGCGCCGTCCTGCAGCTTGACCGCACCGTGGCGCACCAGGTATTCGGCCGCACCATCGGCGCCCTTGGACAGTCGCGCCTGCATGTAGGCGGTGGCGCTGATCCCCTTGAGGGGCGCGAACTGGTCGAAAATCCCCTGCACCAGCTTGGCCTGCCAGCGATCGGACGCCTTGGCCAGGCGCGCCTTGATGGGCTCCTGCTCCGCCCACGCGCCGATCTTGCCCAGGAACTTGTTGCGCTGGCGCCGCTCGATGTCCGACAGCGTCTCGCCCGGTCGCTCGACCTTGGCGCCGCGCTTCGGCTCGCGGGCCGCGCCCGGCTGTATCGGCGGCGCGCCGGCGGTCGCCGAGGATGCGCGAGATTCCTGAGGCCCAGAAGAACGAAGCCCCGCGGCGGGCGGGGCTTCTTCCTGGCGGCGACGCGACTCGAGGGCGCCGGGGTCAAACACCCAGCCGGCGCGCCCCTCCCGGTTGACGATCGCCGCGATATCTTCTACCGTAAAGGCACGCCCTGACGGCGTCCGGTCTGCGCCCGCTTTGGAAGCGGGAATGCTTACGGCGGACGTGTTGTCGGGGCGCTTTGCTTCCACCACGTCGGAAAGGTCGTGGTCGTAGAACAGATGGCCGTTGGCGCTCTCCTTCACGACCAGGCGCGCCAGGTAGTCCTGGCCAGCAATTTCCACCGGCGCATAGAGGGTATGCACCTGGCTGGTGAAGGGGTCGCGCTGCTTGTTGCGGTTGGCCTCGGAATGGCCCAGGACGGCCTGCTCGATCAGGCCCGGCAGTGCCACCATGGACTGGACCTTGCTGATACGGGCGCTGCGCGACAGCGATTCCTTGATGCCGCGCTGGCTTACCTGCACGCTCCACCCGGTCGCCCGGTTCACGAAATTCTTCCCTTTCAGGTTGTCCGCCGCCCACGCGCGAGCAGCATCGCGCAGTTCCTTGGCGCCCAGTTCGGCCGCGCCCAGCTCCTGACCGGACACCACCGTCACGGCCGCGCCAGAGGTGTCCGCTCCCCGGCTGGGCGCCATCGACGCCGCGGCTTCCTGCATGCCGGCGCTCACGCGCGCCACGGGCGCACGTTGCAGGAACCGCCCGGCATCGACGACCATCTTGCGGATGTCGGCGTTGTTCAGCTGCAGGTTCAGGCCTAGCCGGCGCAGCGCTGCACGGATCATGCCGTAGAGGCGATCCAGGAAGATGCGACGCTTGCCCTGCTCGGCCATGCGCGCCAGCACCTCGCGCGCCCGGTTCGCGGCGGAGTAATCCGGGTAGCGGGCCGTCACCGCCTCGAACGTCGCATAGTGCGGATGCTCGGGGCCGGCGTCGCGCGGGATGTGCGTGCCATCTGGCGCCCGCGCCAGGCGGCGGACGTCGGCCAGGACGTCGCGGAAACGATCGCCCAGCAGCGCCTCGACCCCGAAGTGGCCGACCACCTCATGCGCCAGCACCTGCAGCAGGCGCTCGGCCGTGGGCAGATTTTCCGCCACCAGGTAGATCCGGCCGCCATCCCCCGCCGGGTAGTAGGCCCCCTCGGCCAGGGTGGACGGCTTCGCCCCCTCGGGAATCTGGTCGACGCGCCCGACCACTGACACACGCAGGCCGGCAGCACCCGGCAACTTGCCCATGAAAGCGGCGGCCAGTTTCTGGGCCTCAGAAACAGAAACCCCGGCTTGGGGCCGGGGCTGATCTTCACTGGTGCGGCGCTCGAGCGGCCGGCCGTCGGCCAGCAAGCTGCGTTGACCTCGAGCGGCGGCGCGATCTGCATCCCTGTCGCTGCCGGTAAGAACGAAGTCCTCTGCCTCGGCATCGGCCCTCGCTCGCGTTTCCGCGTCCTTCGCGGCCTGGGCCTGCGATGCATCGCGCCGCGCCTGACTGGCGGCCTGATCGCGCAGCCCCTCGGCAGAGGGGTTCTCGAGCTCTAAGGCTTGCGGGCCACCCGCTGGATCACCTCCTGGGCCTGATCCATCGCCTCGCGCTCCTGATTGGCCTGGACCGCTCGCAGAATTGCCAACGTCCCGTCGGCCATACGACGCTGCTTGGGACTTAACTGAGGCCTCGAAGACGACGGGGTCTCCGTCGGATTGGATTGAGGCACGCTCGATAATGGCTTCTCGGGTTGAGACATCCTTGATTCCTTGCTCGCTCAGGTAGACCGCGGCGTCAAATTGCGCCCCCAGCTCCTGCATGGTCATGTCGGCCGGCATGGCGTCGATTACGCCAAAAATATCCTCGGCCAGCTTGTTTTTATCCTTGGCATCGCTGAACCGTTCGGCCTGGCGTTCAGCATACGCGCGGCGCGCTGCCTCGTCCATCTGCTCGAGCGAATAGACCGCCTCGCCCTCCAGCGCCTCGCGCACGCGATCCATGGCCGTGCCCGCCAGGTCGACGGTGTCACCTTCCATCGGCAGGTAGCCCGCCTGCTGCATGGCTTCCACCAGGCGGTCGGCGTCCATTCCGCCCTGGCGGAACAGCCCCGGCGCGCGGCGGTTGGCCAGATGGGCGCGATCGCCGTAGATATCGGCGGCCAGCTCGGGGCGGATACCACCGGCCTGGCGCACCATCTGCAGGAAGTCCCGCCGCGCGCCGCGCGCGAAATCGGCTGCGGATGGGGTCGGCGCCTCGCGCGGGGGCTGGCCGGTGCGCGGCCTCGCCACAAAGCCGCCGTCTGCCGGCTCGACGTCGGCATTCCCGTGCAGCGTGGCGGCGCGCTGGGCCGCGCCGCGAGTCAGGAAGGGGCGGCCGCCCTTGGCGGTAATGTCGGGCTCGGCCACCAGCGTACCCAGGCCGGATTCCGACGCAGGCTTCGTCGTGTCGCCTTCGTCGATCCAGCGCTTGAACGTGGGCACGTCCATCTGGGTGATCTTGCCCATGCCACGCCAGTCCGGCGTGTAGCTCTCGCGGTAGGCGCGCTCGGCCTCCTCGCGGGTGTCGTAGCCCAGCATCACCTTGGCTTCGTCGAACTGGCCGCCGGCCGGGTTCACCTGATCGATGACGAACACCGGGCCGCTGAAATCGGGCGCAGTGCCAGGGCGAACGAATACGTCCACCTGGTCGCCGTCTGCGCCCTGGGTACGGCGGATGTAGCCGTAATGGCCGGCCATCCGGTTGGCCCAGCTAGTGCCGTCGGCGGACGTGCCGCGGCGTTCCGACCCTTCCGGGTTCTCGATCGAGATGTCCAGGCCGGCGATGCGCGTGCGCCCGACCTTGTAATTGCCTGCATCCTTCTGGGCGTCGGTCGGCTCGGAGCGCTCGTTCGTGGGCGACGTGGCCGCCTCGTGCGCAGCCGCATCGGTTACCGCGCCGGGGTGGCGTTCGCCGGCGGCGACAACGTCCGGAGTCATGCCCATGGCAACCTGGCGCGCCAGCTCGGCGTCGCGCTGGCCAGCGGTGGCTGCAACGCCCTCGCCATCGACCTGGTAGACCGGGGCCGGCAGCGCGCGCCGCACAGGCGCGCCCGACAGCGCGGCCCCTACCGCTTCCTCCATCTCCGCCGCGTTGTACGGCTGCATGGCGTTCTCGTGGCGAATGATGGCGGCCGTCAGCCCGGTCAGCGTCGCCGGGTCGCTCAGATCCAACTGCTGGTTGGGCTCCACGCCCAACGCGCGCGCCACCTGGCGCACATATGCACCGGTGTCGTTCTCGGAGGTCGGGGCCCAGCGGTTCAGGATCCCCTGCACGGTGTCCAGACCGTGCTGACGCTGGTAGGTCAGCAGGTTCATCCCGATCGCGCGGATACCATCCTCCGGCGTGGCGAAGGTGGCAAAGCGCGGATCGTTGCCCTCGACCTCGCCGTCGAAGCCGGCGCCCTTCTGGATGTTGCCGGGGTTGTTGTTGCGAATCCCGCGCGGCGCGTTGGCCGGCATGCGCCAAGACTCCCGGGCGACGAAACCCTCGCCGGCCGCGTACCCGTCCGGCGCCGGCAATGCCGCGCGTTGGGTCGGGCCGTCCAGGACGGGAAAGGCCTCCGGTCCCTCGAGCGCCGCCGGGCCGTCCATCGCCTGCCGCAGCGAGTTGCCGGCCATGGGCTCGGCGAACAGTTCCGACAGCCGCACAAAACGCCCGCGGCCGTCAGCCGTCCGGATCCGGGCCAGCTGCTCGCCGCCGGCGCGCGCGGTCGCGGCGTTGCTCTCCACGCCCAGGAACTCGACGGGCAGCTCGCGGCCGTTCTGCCGCAGGTAGACCTGCTGGCGCGGCGCGAAGCCTGCGGCCTGGCCGTCTACATTTGTCGCGTCCGCGGCGGCCGGCGCACCCTCAGTGCTGCTACCGCCCTCGGCAGCCGTCGGCGCGGCGCCAGCGGTCTGTTGCTCCACCGCTGCACCAGGGCGCACGATGAAGCCGTTTTCGTAGCGCAGAACCTGCGCCCCGGCCCCCAGCTCCTCCGCGCGCTGCCGCGCGGCGCTGGCCGTCACGAAGGGCTTGCCGCTGGCATGCATCACGTCGCCCGCCTCGAGGCTCGGCGCCGAAGGCACGCCACGGTGGCGCACGCCTTCAGTTGCCCCGTGTACCGCGCCCGGCCCCATGCCGGCAACGAAGCCCAGCGCGGCATTGCCGAAGGATCCCGCCATGGGGTCCAACTGCATGCCGGCGCCGGCGTTGATACCCTTCTGGGTGGCGTACCCCTCGCCCACCTCCTGGATGGCCTCCTCGGTACCTGCCAGGCCCGCCTTGCCCAGCGTCTGCGCAACCACGCCGCGATCGCCCAGGACGCGCCCGGCCGGCGACAGGATCCGCCCGGTGGCGGCGCCGCCGACCGCAGACACCGGCAAGGTGCGGACGAATGCGGCATTCTCGGCATCGGCCCGCACGCGGGCGCGCGCTTCCTGCGGCGTGACGCCCTGCACAATCAGATCCCGATACGCGGAAGAAGCGGCGGCCAGCTGCTGGTCGTCCATGCCGTCGATGGTTTCCCGTGCCTGCTCGATCGCGTTACCGCCCCCCACCGCACCGCCACCGGCGGCGCCAGCAGCCATCCGGGCCCCCATCCCCGCCGGGCCCGCTGCCGCAGACGCCAGAATCGGGATGGCGCTGCTGCCCAGGGCATTCAACCCCTGCAACACCAGGCCAGAGGCCGAGGGATCGCGGCCCATCGTCCACGTCTCCGGCTTGTCCAGGTCACCGCCCGGTTGCGAGTCGGCCTCGCGCCGCTTCGCCTCGGTCGTCCGCGAATCCAGGACGCGTTCCCCCAGGCGGTGGGTGGCATCCGCCGCACCTTCCAGAGGATTGGTGGGGATCTCGAGGCCGGCATCAAAAGCTTGGTTCATTGCCGTCACACCGACACGGCCCAGACCTTCGGCCACCTTGCCCACGCCGCGCACGGCGCTGCCGGCGCCTTTGATCGCACCGCCGGCCAGCGTCTTGGGGAAGTCGACGAACTCGATACCGCCACCCTCCTGCTGCGGCTGCGTGTAGTCGGACACACGGAAGCTGAACGGCAAGGGCTTGCCGGTGGCGCTCGCCGGCGCACCGGCGTCCGAGAACTGGACATCCAGGTCGCCGCGGACCTGATCGCGGCGCGCTGCCACGTTGTCTTTGAACTCGATCCCGTCAGCAGGATTTTCAGAGTTTTCCATCTATTCTCTCTACTCTGCGGTGGTGCGGCCCATGGCGGCGCGCGTGAATTCGGATCCTTCGGTGGCTCGGGCCCAGCGCTCGGACGCGGCGCGCTCGGCCACCCTGGCCAGCTCCACATCGCGCTCGGCTTGCTGCAGCTGAGCGGCGTGCCTGGCGCGCGCATCTTGGCCGGCCTTCAAACCGGGCGGCTTCGTGCGCAGTTGACGGGCGAGCGCTTCGGCTTGGCGCAGCTCGGCGCGGGCGCTATCAAGCTGTGCACCCTCGGCGCTGTCGGCTGCCGTCGCTGCGGGCGTACCTGCCGCGGACGTGGTGCGTGCGGCCGGCGCGGGCGTCGCTGCGCTCGAGGGAGGCTGAGTAGAACGCGCGGGCGCGCCGGCTGGCCCGGAACCCACAGGCGACGCCTGGTTAGCACCCGGTGCTGGCGGTGCCGCCAGACGCGCTCGAATCTGGTCCTGTACGGCCTTGGGCACCACAGACACCGGCAGGCGCACCAGTTGGCCCTCGTGCTGCACGGCAAAACCGAACTGTCGATCGCCCAGCTGGATCGGCGTGATTTCGGCGGTACCATCCTGCACCTGCTGGGCCAGTGCCGCCAGATTCCCCGCAGTCAGTACTTCGCCGGCTGGCGTGCCGGCATTCAAGCGGTTGATGTTCTCGCCTGTGGCGATGATGCCGCTCACCAACTTGCGCTGGTCATCGCCCAATCCGTCCAGGCTGTCCACTTTGAAAATACGCATGACGTGGTTGGCGAGATCCTTGTCGGACGTAGTCATCCTGGGCCTGCCGGCCTCGCTGCCCTGGGCGCCGACATGCATGCCGCCCTTGCCATCGGGTACGTAAAGCGTCTGGTCCTTGCCCAGCACCCGGGGCTTGCGCAACTCCTCGTCGCTGCGCAGCTGGCTGGCCAGCACCTGCTCGCGGCGTTTCTGCTCGGCATCGAAAAGTAGCTTCGCCTGCTGCGCCACCATGGCCTGCTGCGCTTTCGGGTCGCTGATACTCCGCACGAACGTCTGCAGCATGTTTTCAGTGATGGGCTGCTGCACCGGCTTGCCGGTCACGGTGTCCACGCCGACGAAGTCGTACAGCGGAGCACCGCCTGCCTGCTGGGCGCGCCGGTTGATCGCCTTCACCTCGATGCCACCCGGCATGAAGCGGTTCACGAAGGGGACATAGGCGTTCGGATCTCCGGTCAGCTGGTAGCGGCCCTGGGCTGCAGCGAAGGCCTGCTCCCGGTGCTGGCTTACATACTTCTCCCGATCCGTCAGCAGCTCCATGGCACGGCCCGGCTCCCCCATCTCCAGAGCCTTTCGATATGCCCTGGTCAGCCCGTCCGCAACTTGGCCGAAATCGCCCGCCCCGAGATAGTCAAGGGCGGCCGGACTTTTTTTTTGCGCCATTGCAGCCGGTTGAGCCGTACCCGGCAGCCCGGCCTGGGTGGTGCCAAGGCGAGCGCCGCCCGTCGACACATCGGCCAACCCCAACGACTGAGCGGAAGGCGCGCCCGACGCTATCGGTATGCTGGTGGCAACGGCCTGCAGGCCTGCAGTGTCATCGCTACTTGCGGCGCCGGAGCCCCCGGCCTGCTGCACCTGTACCGGCTGTAGTCCAACGTCTGCCGGCTGCGGTGTGGCCGCCGTTCCCTGCCCCAACATTTGGGTGGCGAGTTCCTTATCCAGTTTCCGCTTGCGGTCGAATTCGTCGCGCTGGCGCTGCCTATCCTCGGCATCGTCCCACGCCCGGGAAATCGCCATTCCGTTCCGCAGCCCATCTGCCAGGCCGCCCGCAAAGCTCCCGTTCATCGCCATCAGATCCTCTCCAGTCCAATCAGGCCGGCCGACAGGTCGCCCGACAATGCCGGCGGCAGTGCGCCGCCCCCCTCTTCCTCGGACACCGCAACGGGCGCCAGGCCGGCGACGTCCTCCAGTCCGGGCGTAGTGCGCCGTCGCTCCAATCGATCCACCTTCTTGGCGAGCGCCCGGATTGCAGCGTGGTGCTTCCCGGTCACGCTGACCATGTCCAAGCCAATCCCGCCGGGCGCCACGCTGTCACCGAACTGCGCCTGCATATCTTCCGCATAGGGACCGACATGGCGCCCGCTGTCCTCGACCCCGTCTTTGTATTTCCAGCTTTCGACGGGCACCTTGGTCAGGCCTTCCAGCGTCTTCTCGTCGTCGACCGGCTCGCCGTCCTCCTTGAGTTCTTTCGACGACGACATGAAGTACTGCCCGGCGAGCATCGCCCCAGTACCGATGAGAGACCCCAGCCCCGCCTGGCCGGCAGCATTGGCGTTCTGCTGCAGATTCATCTGGTTCAGCCCCAGTTGGCCCATCGTGCCGAAAGCACCGCTGGCAGTCCCCAGCAGCCCCTGCCCCGTGCCCGCTGCATTGCCCTGGGCCGACTGCGCCCCCATGACGCCGGTGGCCGAGTTCCCGGCCTGCAATGCCGCCTGGGACGCCGCGATGCCAGTACCGGTCTGGTTCCGGCCGAACTTCGCCGCGTTCTCGCGCAGGCTCATGCCCAGCAGTTTGGTGTCGTTGCGCTCTTTGGTAATGGCCCCCGCCGAAGCCAGAGCCCGCGCGTTGGCCTGGTCGGTCATCGCGTTGCTGCCCAGGCTGCTGGTGGGCGATACGCCCATGCGCGCCATCTCGCGCGAAGTCTGCCCCTGGGTGTTGTCGAACTGCCGGCCGACTGTTGCCGCAGCCAGGCCCTCGCGCCGCGCGACCTCCTCCGGGCTGTCGTAGTTCATGGCCTCTTCGGCCATCTTGTTCTCAATCGGCTGGAACACGCTCTTGTACTGGTTCCACTGATCGTCACCGCGCTGCGCGTTCTTCGTGGCCTCGCCCAGCGCATTGTTCATCAGGCCCTGATAGATCGGAGAGAACTGCTCCGTCAGCTTCTGGTTCCAGTCAAAATTGCGTTCCGCCAGATCCTGAGCGCGCATGCCCAGCTGTGCATTGGCTTCTTGGGCCCGACCGACAGCCGGATCCTGTTTCACTTCCGTGGACATGCAGCCCATATCAATCACCTCGTGCGGCCTTCTCGGCCTCCAGGTTGGTCAAGTATTCGGCGTAGGGCTCGGCCAGCTGGCGCAGCTCCACCCCCACCGCACGTGCCCAATCCATTCCGCCTACCAGCAGCGCGCTGTGGGTCACCAGATCGACATAGGAGGCTCGCAGCACGTAGGCGGTACGCTTACCCGCCACGCCGCCGGCGCGCTCCAGCTCGGTGGCGATGTTCCAATTGGTCGCCGCGTTCGCCAGCACCGCGTTGAGGCTGGCGAAATTAGCCTGGTAGAACGCATTGCGCGGCAGCACCACCAGCGCCTGGAACATGGCGCGGTGGATCTCGCCATCGTTGATGAACTTGTCCCGGTCGACCAGGTCGTCCCAGAAGTGCGCCACGTCGAACGCCGTGCGCAGGAAGTCGACGGCGCTGGCGTTGCCGCGCATCCAGCGCAACGCCATGGCCTGATCAAAAAAAGGCGCGCTCATCGGCGCGCCTTCGAAGTCCGGGGGGCTGCGGCCGCTCGCCGCGAGCGTGCCGCCGGGGGCTTGCCCGTTTCAACACTGCGCGCATACCGGGGGTCGATGTCGCCAGCGCTATCGGGGCCGACAGCGGCGGCGGGCGGGATCATGGAGGCCGCCGCGGACAACCCTTCAGCGCGAGCCTCCTCGACCGACCGCTGCGCAACCTGCAGCACGGTCATGACCAGGCCCATGGCCAGCTCCGCGGTGAGGCGGTTCCCCACGTTGGAGAAGATCGCGTTTTCGATTTCCTTTTGCATAACTTCCTTGCCAGCGGTTAGTTAGAGAATCCCTGCCACGTCGATGATCGACACAGGCACATTGGGCGCGTATGAAATGAAGGTGTTGGTTCGGGTTGGGCTCCAGCCGATAAAGCGGGTGCCGTACTGCGGAAATCCGGCCCAGAAGCCGTTGGCCGTAGCCCGCAGCGCCTCGGCCATGAGGTAGGTTTCCCATCCTCCAACGCCGGTAAGCGAGTTGTAGCCCTGGCGCACGAAGGCCTGGTTGTAGGCGTACTTCCCTGACACTAGGCCGCTGTAGGTCCAGCCATCATCAAAGGCCGTGCGGTACGCTGTGTAGTAGTCGGGGACATTGACGCTTCCGATGACGTTCAGCGGACGCTGCGCAGCCGTGAAAATCTGCACGCCAGATTCGTTGAATGCATCCAGGTAGCTGCCCTGCACAGGCCGGTCGAATACGTAGTACTCGGCAGGCCGGTTGAAGGCGAATTCCAGAACCCCACCTGACAGGTTGGCCCAACTCAGGAAACACGCTTCCCCGAGGGGCCGGAAATACAATACGGGGTCGATCGCTGCCACGGCCGCCGAATTACTGGCGATACCTGCGTGCCGCAAAAACATGTTGATCGAAGCACTGTCCACGATCAGCTCGCTTGCGCTCGATAGGAGTTGAAACCCTGCGGCCACTACCGAACCCCGTAGATGATCGTGGCCGTCGCGCGAGTCCCTGGAAAGCCATCCAGAAATTGCCAGCTGATAGTCGCACCGTTGAGCGATACGAAGGGTGCATTCTGATCTGCCGGAATGCCCTGCGGCATCGTCGCCAACCAAGGCACTCCGCCCGCAGCAAGCCGCGCGTCGGTGTACGACCCGCTAGACGTGCCAGTGGACACCCGCCCGAGTTGGCGCGCGATCTTGCTCGTATACGCGGTCAGCACAGCCCCGTTGGGTCCATAGGTTTCGATACCGATCGGCATTACCAGATTCCCAGGCGCACACGCAATACATTGGCCGCGTCATACACCAGCAGCAGGTTGTCGCGGATCTCCAACCGCGCGCCGCTCGTCGCCGTGCGTAGCAGCCCGATAGTGGCGGTTATCGCAGAGAGCGCTGTCACGTTGAGCTTGTCGGCGGTGATTGAGCCGCCGGCGATACGCGCTGCGTTCAGCACGCCGGCGGTGATCTTGTCTGCGTTCAGATTGGCGATCTTCGCGTTTGTGATCGCCGCGTCCTCGATGTTGGCCGTCTTGACATAGGCGTCAGTGATGACGGCCAGGCGCGCCGACAGCGACGCCACCGTCAGCCGGTCGGCGTTCAAACTGTTCACCGCGATACGATCGCCGCTCATCTCGCCGAACGTGACCTTGGCCGCAGACAAGTTGGCGATCTTCGCATCGGTGATCGAGGCGTTGCCCAGCTTCGCATTGGAGATGGAGCCATTGGCGACGAACAGGTCGCGGATGTAGATGCCAGCCGGCACCGGCACGCCGTTGATTTCCGTCGGCTCGGGGATCTCGTACAACAGCGCCTTGGGGTCGCCGGCGGCCGACAGGACGTCGATAAGGTAGGCCGGGTCCAGGGATACCGCGCCGCTCGTGCCACCGATGCCGTTGAAAGGCCCCACCTTGCCGCCGACCGACACAAACCGCACCCAGTAGAAATAGGTAGTGGCGCTGGCGCCGCCGACGGGATCCGCATAGACCCAGCCGGTGGTCTGGCCCACGCTCTGCGCCTGCGCCTGGTTGTCGGTGGTGCCACGGAAAATCTCCGCATAACCGAAGTAGGCGAAGTTCGGTTTGTCCCACTCCAGCACCACTGTGCCGAGGCCCGGGGTCGCCTTGAACCCGGTCGGCGCCGGCGGGATACCATCGACAACAGGCGGCGTGGAGGGCTGAAACGTCCCGCCGGGGTTCTTGATGAGGATCGGTTTGCCGTCGGCGCCACGCATGGTGACGATGCCGTTCTCGACCAGATCGCCCCAGGTGACCGCGCGGTCGACCGGCTGCCCACTCTGCCCGAATCGGGTCGCCAGCGTCATCCGCATCTGCTCGAGCGCCCGCGTCGCGGCGGGATTGTCCGGCAACCGTGCAGCCTCGATGACCGGCAGGTCTGCGTAGCGCAGGCCGGAACGTGCAGAAGTCGCCATAGTCAGACCGCCGTGACGTTGCCCAAGGTGGAGGCGACAGTCACCTCGGAGATGGCGGCGCTCCCCTCCACCGTGAACTCGTAGCTGCGAGCGCGGTAGTTGCCGCGCAGCCGGAACGGACGGCCGCTCGTTACCTCGTGCTGCACCTCCACGTCCATCGGCCCACCGGACGTTTCGATCGTAGCCCGGAGCCGGAAGGTCACGGGGTAGGCCGTGGCCACCACCTGCGCGGCGCCGATGTTCTGAGCGCGCTCGAGAAGGAACTTCTTGCTGACGCGGCGCATGGCCAGCGGCACCGCGCCCCCGTCCCATTTGTGCACGTCGCCATCGGCCAGGGCAAGGAAAAGCTCGTCCCGGCGCCCGTCCGAGTATGAGGCGGTGGCGTACACGTCGGTGCGCGTCAGGGACATAGCGCCGCGCGTCAGGTCGAAGATCAGCCCGCCGCGCTCGGCGCCGGTGTCGAACCAGCAAAAATAGCGGTTGTCGTGCACGCTGGCATGCATCGAGGCCGGCCGGTAGGCCTGCCACTGCGCCCGGGTCAACAGCTCCTCAGTCACCACGCCCACACCGCCGGACTGGTCGACCATCACCAGGCCGTCGGGCGATGCATAGACTACGCCGCCCTTGAACGCCCGGATGGTGCGCTTGGCGACGCACGGCTGGTTGCCGTCCAGGCGCAGCGGCGTCAAGGTGACGGGATCCGCCTGCGTCGCCAGGTAGGCATCGCCCTTGGTACACACCACCGTGGCCTGGCCCATGATCGCGCCGCCCACGATCTCGTCAGCCACCGGCGAGTAGTAGGGCCAGCCGAAGGGCTTGAACACCTCTGACCGATACACGCGCTTGCCCGAAAACCCGATCATGAACCCGCCCGGATGGGCCATCAGGCCGAACAGGTCCGCTGGCGGCGGCACCAGAGCACGCTCGGGCAGTGCCTCGCCCAGCTCGGTGAAGTCCACCTTGTCGGAAAAGGTCACCGCACCGGCCGGCACTTCCTTCCAGAAGCGCAGCACGGCCGTGCCCGTGGCGTCCGTGGTCGAGATGTACAGGCGCTTCAACGTGATGTTGTACTCCCCAGCCGGCGGCCCCTCCATGTTGATAACGTCCAGCGTATCGTTGGTGGCGGCATTGAAGGGATCGCTCACCTCGTTGGGCGGCCCCTCTTCGCCCCATGCTGACACGAATGTATAGGCCAGTAGGCAGGACTGCCGCTCGATGTTGGCAGGCGGGTTGGGCTGCTGCGCGACGGTGACCGTGGCGCGCGACGTCGGCGCGGGGATTCCCAGCCGGTACCAGGCGGAAGGCATATCCTGGTTCGCGGTGGCCATCGTCGAATCCGTCACCCGCGGCGGCTGCCCGGCCTCCGTGAAGTATGTGCGCTCCTGGGCGTCGTCGGGAATGGCGCCGCGTGCCACGTCCGTATCATTCAGCCAGTGAAACCAGTAGCGGGCATCGTCGTCGATCGAGCGGCCGAAGCGGTAGATCGCCAGCTTGGTGCCCACCTTGGCCAGGTCTGCAACATTGGCCGGCTCCTTGTAGGGCACCAGCGAGCCGCGCTGCAGGTTTGCATTCAGCACGTCTTGGCTGGCGCCAGCAGGCAGCAGATGCGGTTCAATCCGCGGCAGCATGCCTGTGAACGCCTTTTCCGCTTCCCGCATGCCTACCTCGCCCGCGCAGGCTTGCCGATGTTGGCGACGTTCCCGCGCGCCCGAAACACCAGGAAGGCCAGGAGCAGCGCCAGCCCCAACTGCCAGGGGCTGACCGCGCCTTGACGCGCCAGCACGTCGAGCGCTTGGCCGCCAGTCAGCACCACCATCAGGTAGGCCACCACAGACAGGCCCAGCCGATACCTGGCGCCGCGGCGCTGGTAGCAGGCCAGGCGCAGCGCGGTGGCGAAATTGGCGAGCACAAAAAGAAAGGCCACCAGGTGGTGGCCCATGACGGCGTTGCCGATATCCCAAGGGTGCATGTCAGCCTCCCCGCTTCCATAACGTGAAATCTGCGGCCTCGATCTTCTTTATCGCGGTGATGGCGAAGGTCACCGCCACCGCGGCCGCGCCGAAGCCAGTGACGACGGTTTCCTGTACGCCGATCAGGCGACCCAGCTCGGGCGCAGCAAAATAGCCGATCAGCCAGGACACCAGTCCATAGACCAGGCGCTTGGCGACGCCCAGCTCGTTGCTATGCACGATGAACAGGGCGGCACCGGCGAACGCGCCAATCAGCGCGCCTCCATCCACCCCGGGCAGCATCGCGCCGAAGAGCAGCGCCGAAGCGGTAGGCAGGGCTGCACTGATAGCGCTGGTAGGTTCAGCCATTGTTTCTCCAGAGTGAGGGCTGCCGTTCAGGCCTTGAGGGTTGCGCCGAGGCGGAACAGGTCATCCCGCCGCGCCTGAGTCATCCCGAGGACGTCGGCAGCAGCGTTCAACATTGCGCTGCCGCGTTCGAATACCTGTAGCTCGTCCCAGGCCCGGCGGTAATATGCCGGCGTGGCTGGATCGTTAAGTAGTTCTTCGAACGCTTCGAAGAGCGTCCAATCGGGAAACCCCTCCTTCTGGAAGGGCGTCAGCCGCATCGCCTCACGTCCCTGATAGCGAGAGACGCTGAAGGGCACAGGGGCCAGTGCTGGCGCCCAGAACCCCGATTCCAGGGCAATGAAGTTGTCGCCCGGCCTTGGCGTTTGCATTTCCACCCATCCGTCGGGTCGATCGCCGTCGAACTGCTGAAAGGACTTCCCGACCTCTGCAAAAATGCTCACGATATTGCCCCCTTGAGCTTGTAAACGCGGACACGGCACTGGACGGGAGACGCCACAGGGCCACTGGAAAACTTCGG
>NZ_JAELTJ010000722.1 GCF_016428805.1 Achromobacter sp. ASV32 | reverse complement strand
ATGGAGCGCATGCAAAACTCTGGTGACCAAGCGACAGCGGCTGCGGCCTCTGGCAGTGCTGACGACTTCATGTCGGAGTTGCTGAAGCAAATGTCCACTGGCGACGTGGGAGGCGAAGGTAGCGAGGAGGATTTTTCCAAGATGCTGATGGGCATGATGGAGCAGCTAACGAACAAGGAGATTTTGTATGAGCCTATGAAGGAGCTCCACGACAAGTTCCCCGAATGGTTGGAGAAGAATAGGGACTCGACGCCGGCAGACGACTTGAAGCGATACGAGGAGCAAAAGATGCTAGTGTCGGAGATTGTTGCCAAGTTTGATTCGCCCACCTATGCCGATTCCAATGCGGCGGACCGCGAGTATATCTGTCTCTTATACACATCTCCGAGCCCACGAGACCTAATAAC
>NZ_JAELTJ010000721.1 GCF_016428805.1 Achromobacter sp. ASV32 | reverse complement strand
GAGATAGTGTCGGCAACGTCCCGGTGTTCGGGTTCGCGCCATATAAGATGTAAAAGCGGTGAGTTGATGCGAGATCAGTGCCGCACTGCGTAACGCAGTGCCGCTTCGTAGCCGTCCGCGCCCAGGCCGCTGATAAGGCCTACCGCCAAGTCGGACAGATATGAGTGATGCCTGAAGGGCTCTCGCTTATACAGATTGGACAAATGTACTTCAATAAAAGGGATCGCGACCCCGGCCAGCGCATCGCGGATCGCGACGCTGGTGTGCGTATATGCCGCCGCGTTGATGATGATGAAGTCCGTGCCGTCTTGCCGGGCCGCCTGGATGCGGTCAACCAGCGCACCTTCGTGATTGCCTTGCCACGCCGTCAGCGTGGCGCCCAGCTCGCCCGCCAGCAACTCAAGACC
>NZ_JAELTJ010000720.1 GCF_016428805.1 Achromobacter sp. ASV32 | reverse complement strand
ATCTAGATCGGCTCCTGGATCGTGATGGCGGCCGTGTAGAAAAGATGCCCACACGCCCGATATTGCTGAAAGAGTCGTTACGCGGCAGAGCTTGGCTTGATGGTCCCGGCTGAACGTCGCCGGTTAGGTCCACACTCGGGTCGCTTTCCACCCGGTTCAGAGACTGAGCTGGCGTGGCACCAGCCGCCAGCTTCGTGCTGTCTGGGACCAGTCGCGTCTTTTCAAAGTCGGAAAACATCTCCGGTCCGAGATCGTTAATTACATCCGTAACCTGACTGCTCAGCTCTGCCCTCTGTTCCCGCAGCCTATGAATGTTGTAGCCCGACGACGGTACCAGACATAGCACCAACGGCCGCAAAGACTTGAAAATATCCATTCCGACCTCGCCAAATCGTAGCGCTGCAAAGG
>NZ_JAELTJ010000719.1 GCF_016428805.1 Achromobacter sp. ASV32 | reverse complement strand
ATTTTTTGTAGGACCTTATGAAAGGCTACATTGCACGGGAGAGAGGTATCGTCGTCTTGTCGAAGAAGGGTGCCTTCCCTGGTACTGGCGTGTAGCCTACCGTGCTGTAGGCGGAATAACAATACGAGCCCCTCTTATTAGCGTCTTTGCCTCGAGTCATAACTGTATGGCCAACAATACCTGCCTGCACCGATATATCTATTTGCTTCGTGAATCGGCTTTTAATGCAATGCTGAAGGGGCAAGGTTCTTTGCTTTGGCTGTGGTGAATAAAATAGAAATATAATCATTGCTAATACATGAGGAGCCACAATAACTGTTTCAAAACTCAGCTGTTGAGAAATCTCTATGCAGCTTCCTGCCTTTCCACAACGCTGTCGCGCAATTCCGCGTAGATGAACGTTTACAC
>NZ_JAELTJ010000718.1 GCF_016428805.1 Achromobacter sp. ASV32 | reverse complement strand
GCGGAAAGGCTCCAGCATGCGGCACTGATGTCAGTCTTTGTGAGGAATGACGATGAGAGGCCACGACGCTGTTTTATTTGTGTCGGCAGGGCACTCAGCTTAAGTCCCGACGATCCAAACATCACGACTCTTACCCGCGAATTCTACACATCTGGAGACCTAAACAAACATTTCCGTCGCACCCATTTGAGCAACATGCGCAAGGACGATGAAATAGAGTGCCCCGCTTGCTCTATATCACTCGATCACAAGCACCACTTGTTGACTCATGCGCAAACAGTCCATGGCATTCATCTACGCCATGACCAGCACTTCCACAATCATGCGGTTATGTTCTGAATCGCCTGCTTTTTCTCTTGCTTTATAGGGATTTGGATGATAGAGATAGTTGACTCTCAATGTTATAGA
>NZ_JAELTJ010000717.1 GCF_016428805.1 Achromobacter sp. ASV32 | reverse complement strand
ACCTTGCCCTGGATATGTGATGCCAACGCATCGACAAGTTCGCTGGCGGTTGTCGTTGCGTCGTAGGGCGGAGGCATGCTGATGGTTGCTTGTCGGAGACTGTTAACAGGTAATAGCTCGTTGGGGAATGGAGGCGATTTAGCAAATGTTGAACAGTTGATAGCTTCACATTTTTAAACCTGTTAAATACATCTTTTGAGGTTTTTGGACCGAGTTTAAGGCTAACGCCGACAACATACCGATGGTGACGTTATACCTAACGCCTATCACCGCAATTATATGGTTTTATTGTCTAAACAATTTTTACCAGTAGTAGTATGCAAGCCAAAGGCGAATGAAATTGTCTAACCAGGCGTCATGCGCGTATAATTGTTACTTTACTATTCTAGTACTTTCTCGCACCGTAGG
>NZ_JAELTJ010000716.1 GCF_016428805.1 Achromobacter sp. ASV32 | reverse complement strand
AACACCCCCCCCCCCCCTCCCACACCACCACCGCATCGTCGTCGGCAGCGTCAGATGTGTATAAGAGACAGGATGAATGAAGAGCGAAATGTCCTTCCTGAGCATATGTCGATGGAGGATGATAATAGTACAATAATGCTGCTTGTCGGTTTGAAGACAGCAACCTGCGATGTCCAGATAAGAACCAGAAGTGAGATGGCAAATGTGGGCGAGGTTCAGCTACAGCGGCGGCGGTCGGCAAAGCTACTCGGTAGTGAGTTAAAGACAGGCACTCGTTTACGTGCTTTGCTGCGACAAACCTCAAAGCTGCGGCGATCCGGAACACAGGAATGCAAGTAACGTGGGCTCATAGAACGTTAAAACCGATCGCAAATTGTCGTTCATTATTTCGTAGTCACAGTCGGTGGC
>NZ_JAELTJ010000715.1 GCF_016428805.1 Achromobacter sp. ASV32 | reverse complement strand
CACTAGCCTTAGCTGCTGGTCGCTCTTTGTTAGGCCGCCCTCACGTTCTGCGCGTGTGACAAAGGCAATTCGGGGCAACTTTGTGTCTTCGAGAGTCCTTTTGTGCCATTGTTCCACCTTTGCATCATGGCGCATCGTTTCTTTGTTCCCGATAGCAGTACGGCGTCCAGCCACTCGCCGTCTACACCAGACAAGCGGTTTCAGCGCCGGTCTGGCATGTCTTACCAAGATGACCACCCTTCGACCACTCCTGACGGTCCGCCTCCCTCCTCTGTAGCATCATTTACTCCTGCTGGAGCTCCATCAGAATCCTATCTCGGCAGCTCCATCATGCGCGGCATCCCTGGAAACAAGCCCGCGAGCTTCGGCAATGCCTCTGGCGCAAGCTCCGGCCGTACCCTTTTCGAC
>NZ_JAELTJ010000714.1 GCF_016428805.1 Achromobacter sp. ASV32 | reverse complement strand
GTGCAACAACTTTGTGGTAGTATGACAGGCAACGAACTTCTGCAGCATCGATAGATAAACAGGGTTGCCGCTGTTGCAGGAGATGTTGCCAAGAAAAGTTGCCCACAGGTGGCGGTTGGTAGCCACGACACTCCCGCCCCGACTTGGTGCACCTTTGGCAGCTTGGGCGTCCCTCGTCACATTTCACCCTTCGTAGCCTGGAATACCCCGAGTTAGCCGCAATGGTTCGATTAGTTGGAATGAGTGACCGGAGGAAGAAGTAGACTGACTTGCAGGTTTGACACCCTGTGCGGGCTTTTTCATGTCGTTGGCGCATTATGGCTGAGCGTCGCCATCCATTCGCTCCTCTTTGGTTAGAGGCAGCATGGCAGACGGGAGTGACGGTATGTTTTTAAGCTGAGGGCAAAAG
>NZ_JAELTJ010000713.1 GCF_016428805.1 Achromobacter sp. ASV32 | reverse complement strand
GTCCCGATGTGACTGACGGGGGAGAATGGGAGAGAAAATTGGGAGTGTTGTTGGAGACGCAACTTTTTGAAGCTTCCAGTCCAAATAGTTGCCTAGCGCCGGTGGCGGGTGGAAATTTGGTCAAGGTGCTCGCCCCACTACCCGCTCGGGTTGATACTGGGTGTTTAAATTCCACCAAAATGACTCTGAATCTCAATTCTGGAATTCTCCTTTAAGTTACAAATTTCCAAAATTCTAAGAGAATTATTGATTGCTACTTTTACATATGAAATGATTTTGCTAAACAAATTGCCTCGACTGAATCATCTCAGCAAGTGATCAAAGCAGAGCACTTACATCAATCGCCAAACACGTATCTTGTTCACTATATATGAAAATCTATATTACAGAGTTACCAACCCAGGTAGAA
>NZ_JAELTJ010000072.1 GCF_016428805.1 Achromobacter sp. ASV32 | reverse complement strand
GAGACGACCTTGGCGAGATCCTGGCCGGCCATGCCGGCAAAGCCGCGGGCCAGTTCGACGGCGCGGTCGGCGTCGGTGCCAACGAAGATGCAGGCGCCCTGGGCGCCCTTTTCACGCAGGATACGGGTCAGCTTGCGGGTGTCGATGCCGGAAATGGCGACGATGCCTTGGGCGGAAAGGTACTCGGGCAGCGATTGCGTGGAACGGAAGTTCGACACGCGGGCGGGACAGTCGCGGACCACCAGGCCGGCGGCATAGACGCGATTCGCTTCGACGTCTTCGGCGTTCACGCCGGTATTGCCGATGTGCGGATAGGTCAGCGTGACGATCTGGCCGCTATAGCTGGGATCGGTGAGAATTTCCTGGTACCCGGTCATCGCGGTGTTGAACACCACTTCGGCAACGGTATGCCCAGGCGCACCGATCGACACGCCTCGAAAAATGGTACCGTCCGCCAGAGCCAGAATTGCAGGAGGGAAGCGGTTGATCCCCTCGGGAAAAAGTTGCGGCAGCACAGTAAACCCCGGTTTTATGAATCGATAATCAAACCTTCGAATTATACCTTGAGCGGCCGTTTTCCCCGGAAAACCGCGCCAGATAAGGCCGGGATCGAAGATTTCACCCGCTGGCGGTGATACGCTAAAGCACCTTCAACCCTGACGTTGTGAGCCGTTTTGTCCATGTCCAGCCAACTTGACGCCCTGCGCAATCACACCACCGTAGTCGCCGACACCGGGGATTTCGAAGCGATGAAGGCGCTGCGTCCCACCGACGCCACCACAAATCCGTCCCTTATTTTGAAGGCCGTCCAGCAGGAGGCCTACCGGCCGCTGCTGGAAAAGACCGCCCGCGACCACCGCGGCGCACCCACCGCCGAACTGATGGACCGCCTGCTGGTCGCCTTCGGCCGCGCCATCCTGAATATCGTGCCCGGCCGGGTCTCGACCGAAGTCGACGCCCGCCTGTCGTTCGACACCCGCGCCACCATCGAGCGCGCCCGGGGCCTGATCGCCCTGTACGAAGCTGCTGGCGTGCCGCGCGAACGGGTGCTGATCAAGATCGCGTCCACCTGGGAAGGCATCCAGGCCGCCCGCGCGCTGCAGGCCGAGGGCGTGCGCTGCAATCTGACGCTGCTGTTCTCGCTGCCGCAGGCCGTGGCCTGCGCCGACGCCAACGTGCAGCTGATCTCGCCTTTCGTGGGCCGCATCTACGATTGGCACAAGAAGGCCGCCGGCGCCGCCTGGGTCGACGCCGAGCACGCCGGCGCGCGCGATCCGGGCGTGCAGTCCGTGACCCGCATCTACCAGTACTACAAGCGCTTTGGCATCACCACCGAGATCATGGGCGCCAGCTTTCGCAACGTGGGCCAGATCCTGGCGCTGTCGGGCTGCGACCTGCTGACCATCAGCCCCGAGCTGCTCACGCAGTTGGCCAGCACCGAAGGCGACGCACCCGCGCAACTGCGCGCCGACGCGGCACCGGGCGATATCGCCCGCATCGCCTCCGGCGAAGTGGCCTTCCGCACCCAGTTGAACGACGATGCAATGGCCAGCGACAAGCTGTCCGAAGGCATCCGCGCGTTTGTCGCCGACGCCATCAAGCTGGACGCGCTGATCGAGGCGCAGCGCGGCTGAGCGCGCCCTGGCTGGCGGCGCGCCGCCAGCCAGGGATGCCGTTCAGCGGTGATCGTGCGAATGCACCTGCAGCGCCTCCAGAAAGCGCGACACCATGTTGTAGGCCGCGACCGTCGCCGTCAGCTCGACGGTCAGCTTGTCCGAGCCCATCGCGGCGCGCGCCGCCTGGAACACCGGTTCCGGCACCTGCACGTGGCGCGTCATGGCGTCGGTATAGGCCAGCACCGCGCGTTCGCGTTCGTCGAACAGCGTGGACGTTTCCCAATCGGGCAAGGCATCCAGCTGCGCTTGCGACACGCCTTCTTTCAGGGCAATCGGCGCGTGCTGGTCGGCCTCGTAAGGCGCGCCATTGATCGCCGCGACCCGCATGATCACAAGTTCGCGAAGATCGCCCGGCAGCGTTGAAAGCTGGCGGATCGAGGTCAGGTAGTTGAGCCAGCCGCCAGCCACGGCCGGGCTGTGCAGCAGCATCTGATACAGGTGCAGCACGCTGCCGCGCTCGGCGACGATGCGGTCCACGAGCGGTTTCGCATCGGGATGAGACAAATCGGCGTAAGGAAGACGCGCCATGAAAACTCCGTAAGGGGATTAAGACCGGTTGGCGCCAAAGCGCGTAGCGCCTTTGCGCGTCGAATATCCGAGGCGCTGCAAATGCACACATTCGCAAGAATTTTGACATAATGACAGCACACTGCGCGCCTCCAGGACAAACCTAGAATGAATGCGCCTACCCAGTCCCACCCGCCTGTCACGCTCGCAAACTGCGACAGCGAACCGATCCACGTACCGGGCGCCATCCAACCGCTGGGCGCATTGCTCGCCTTCGCGCCCGATGGCACGCTGTGCTACGCCAGCGAGAACGCACCGCACGTGCTGGGCACGCCGCTGGCGCTGGGGCACCGCTGCGAACCGGCCGCCCTGCCCCCTGGCCTGGCGCACTACCTGTCCATCTGGCTCGACAGCGCCGACCCGGTCTTCGACCCGCTGACATTGGCGCTGGACGAACACACCTACGACGTCATCGCGCATCGCAACGCCGACGGGCTGACGCTGATCGAACTGGAACATCGCGGCGGCGACGGCGATATCGCCGAGCCCGCACGCATCTATCGCGGGATCGAACGCATCCGCCTGCAACGCGATATCGCCAGCCTGCTGGAACGCACGCTCGAGGAAGTGCAACGCGCCACCGGTTTCGACCGCGTCATGGCCTACCGCTTCCACCCCGACGACAGCGGCGAGATCGTGGCCGAGCGGCGCGGCGACGCCAACCTGCAGGACTGGGTCGGGCGCCGCTATCCGGCCGGCGACATCCCTGCCCAGGCGCGCCGCCTCTATACCGTGAACACGCTGCGCCAGATCGCCGACGCCCAATACCGGCCGGTGCGCGTGCTCGGCACGCACGGCGTGGACGGCCCACCGCTGGACATGAGCTTTTCGGTGCTGCGCAGCGTCTCGCCGATTCATCTGGAATACATGGCGAACATGGGCGTGCGGGCCTCGATGAGCCTGTCGCTGGTGATCGGCGGCAAGCTGTGGGGCATGATCGCCTGCCATCATCATTCGCCGCGCCACATCCCTTACCCGGCCCGCCTGGCCTGCGAGGCGCTGGCGCAGGTGCTGTCGGCAGCGCTGGCCAATATCGAAGGCAATCTGCGGGCCGAACAGGCGCGCCAGAGCGCCGCCCTGGTCAGCCGGCTCGCCGAGCGCGCCTCGGATTCCGAAAACATGCACCAGGCCCTGTCCGGCGGCCACGACACGCCGGCGTCGCTGATTCCCAACGATGCGGCGCTGTGCCTGTGGGGCAACAGCGTGACGGTGTTCGGGGGCATCGCACCGCGCGGCGAGCTGGCCGGCATCCTGTGCGCGCTGGACCAGAGCGGTCAGCGGCTGGTCCACACGCAGAACATCGCGCGCGACTACCCTGATCTGCAGACCGATCTGGTGCCCTACGCGGGCCTGCTGGCCTGCAAGTTCGACCCCATGAACAACGGCTGGCTGATCTGGCTGCGCAAGGAACAGATCGAAACCGTGGTGTGGGGCGGCAAGCCCGAAAAGCAATATGCCGTGGGTAACCTGGGCCCACGCCTGACGCCGCGCGGCTCGTTCGACGCCTGGCGCGAAGTGACGCGCGACACCTGCTCGCCTTGGCTGCCGGCCGAACTGGAAGCGGCCGACAATCTGCGCGACGAGCTCTCGCATATCGCCACCAGCCGCGCTGCCGACGTGGACCGCGCCCGCACCGCCCTGCTCGCCATGCTGGGCCACGACCTGCGCGATCCGCTGCAGTCCATTTCCATGGCCGCGACCTTGCTGTCGAAAACGGATTCCGGCGCCCGCATGGGTGAACGCATCCGCTATTCCAGCGGGCGGATGCAGCGCCTGATCTCGCAGGTGCTGGATCTGTCGCGATTGCAGGGCGGCATGGGTCTGGGCATCGAAAAGCGCGAATGCCGGCTGTCCGAATTGCTGACCGGCCTGATCGAGGAAAAGCGCCAGGCCTACCCCGGCCTGCGCATTGAACCCGCCGTGCAACCCGGCCTGACCCTGATGGCCGATACCGACCGCATCGCCCAGGTCGTCACCAACCTGATGAGCAACGCCCGCCAGCACGGCGCGCCGCGCATGCCGATCCACGTGACGGCCCGCCAGGACGGCGATGACATCGAACTGGCGGTGACCAACCATGGCGCGCCGATCCCCGACGAGGTGATGGCGCACCTGTTCTCGCCATTCAAGCCGGAGTCCGTGGGCCATTCGCGCAATCGCAACGGCCTGGGCCTCGGGCTGTATATTGCGGAACAGGTGGTCCGCGACCACGACGGCGAGATCGCCGTGTCATGCCATGACGGCCTGGTCACTTTCACTGTTATCCTGCCCCGCGGCGAGCATGCGCCGCCCGCTACCCCGAACTCTGGAGACATCACTTGAACGAAGCGCGCTCGCTACGCGTCCTGCTGGTCGACGATAACGAAATGGGCTCGGAGCTGTTGGCCGAATTCCTGGCCCTGTCCGGACTGGAAACGCGTTGCGCCATCAATGGCGAAGACGCTCTGGCACAAGCCGCGGCCTTCGACCCGCAGGCGGTGCTGGTGGATATCCTGCTGCCCGACATGGACGGCTACGAACTGGCCCGCAAGCTGCGCGCCCGCGCCGCCCCGACCCGCATCTACGCCCTGAGCGGCCTGGCGCGCCACGAGCGCCACGAAGACGCGGCCAGCCTGTTCGACGGCTGGATCGAAAAACCCGCCGATCCCGACGCGTTGCTGACCGTGTTGCGGCAGCCGGGCTGAGGCGGTTGATGCACACCGCCCCTTGCCCCTTGGCCCTGGCCGCGCAAGGCGTGCGGTTCAAGGTCCTGGCCCAGATTTTCCCCGTGCTGCGGCACGAAGCGCTTGCGCCGCTCTCCAACGCCACCCTGGCCGCGGCCATGCTGCGCCAGGTGCCGGAAGGCGCCGATGCCGACGCCGTGCAGCAACGCAGCCAGCGCCTGGCCAGCGACCTGAACCTCATGCTGGAAGACAGCGTTACGGTGCTGCGGGACCTGGACCAATGGCTGAACGACAACGGCGCCCTGCTGCCGGCCGCGACGCTGCTGCAACAGTGCCGCAAGCTGCTGTTCTCGCAGTTGATGTGGTCCAAGCGCCAGGTCCGCTGGCCCGACGAGGCCGCCGCTGTCGACCTGCCCGCATTCACGTCGCGCTACCTGCTGATGGCCTGGGTACTGGGCATGCTGCCCTGGCTGCCCGAGGGCGCCGAGCTGACGCTGGATGCCGCCGATCCACATGTCTGGCACGCCCATTTTTCGTTGCCGGCGCAAACGCCCGACGCGCCGCCCCTGTTCGACGTGAACGAGGTCGAGCAACTGGCCGCCGCCTCGGGCTGGCGCCTGCAACGGCAGCCGCAATGCTGGTCACTGCACCTGCCGGAACCCGCGACGCCCTGTTGACAACGCAAAGGAGTCTTGCATGATTTCCCCCGTGCATCAGGTCCTGCGGGAGGGCACCCGCGAACGCCACGACGCCCTGGACCAGGGCCTGGCGCTGGCCGACGGCGACGTCAGCCGCGCCCATTACCTGAACTACCTGCGGGCCCTGCTGGGCTGGCTGGAACCGGTCGAACAACGCCTGTGGCGGCTGGAATGGCCGGCCGCAATGCAGGCGCCGGCTCGCGCCGGCAAAGGCGCCCTGATCCGCGCCGACCTGCAAGCGGCAGGCGACGCCAGGCCGGTGGCGCATTGCGCCGATGCGCCCGAACCGGATCAGGCCGACGCCTACGCGCTGGGCGTGGCCTACGTGGTGGAGGGCTCGCAATTGGGCGGACGCTTCCTGGCCAAGCGCTTGCAAGACGTCACCCCGCCCCTGCCGCTGGGCTACCTGCGCGGGTATGGCGATGAGACTGGCGCACTGTGGAAGGGGTTTCTGCTGCACCTGGACAGCGCGGCCCAGGGCCAGGAGGCGCATGCCCTGCAAGGCGCGCAGGACGCGTTTGACAGCCTGACGGCGTGGCTGCGCAGCCAACGCGCGCTGCCGGCCTGAGGCCGGCGCGGCAATAGCGCCTGCTCAGTAAAAAGCCCGGCTGGCGCCGGGCTTTTTACTGACGGGCTTGACGCACAACGTCAGAGCTTTTCGGTTTCGCCCGACTTGGGCTGCCACTTCATCAGCCGCTTTTCGCCGATGCCGACGAGGTAGTCCAGCACCAGCGCGAACGCGGTCAGGACCACGATGCCGGCGAACACGGTGTTGACGTCGAAGGTGCCCTCGGCCTGCAGGATCAGGTAGCCCACGCCGCTGGCCGAGCCCAGGTACTCCCCCACCACCGCGCCCACGAAGGCCAGGCCGACCGAGGTGTGCAGGCTGGAGAACACCCAGCTGGTGGCCGACGGCAGATAGACGTGACGCAGCAACTGGCGCTGGCGCGCGCCCAGCATGCGGGCATTGTCCAGCAGGGTCGGGCTGACTTCACGCACGCCCTGGTAGACGTTGAAGAACACGATGAAGAACACCAGCGTCACCGCCAGGGCCACCTTGGACCAGATGCCCAGCCCGAACCACATGCCGAAAATCGGCGCCAGGATCACGCGCGGCATCGAGTTGGCCGCCTTGATGTACGGGTCCAGAATGGCGCTGGCGCGCGGCGACAGGCCCAACCAGAGGCCGAAGCCCAGGCCCGCGATGGTGCCGATGAAGAACGCCAGCACGGTTTCGGTGAGCGTGACCCACAGGTGGGTGTAGATGTCGGCATTGGTGACGAACCAGGCCCAGATACGGCCCCAGACCTTCAGGGGCTCGCCGAAGAAGAAGGCCACCTTGCTATCGCGCGAGGCGAAATGCCAGACGCCCAGGATGACGACCAGCAACAGCAACTGCCAGAAACGCAGGCTGACGGAACCGGGTTTGAACGACTTGGACATGGTCAGGCCCGCTTCTGTTGGGCATAGCCCTTGAGCACTTCTTCGCGCAGCACCGCCCAGATAGCCGCGTGCAGTTCGACGAAGCGCAGGTTGTTGCGCACTTCGGCCACGTCGCGCGGGCGCGGCAGGTCGATCGTGAACTCGCCGATGGGATGCGTGCCCGGCCCGGCCGACAGCACCACGACGCGGTCGCTCATGGCGATGGCTTCGTCCAGGTCGTGCGTGATGAACAGCACAGCGCGGCGCTTGGCCATCCACAGGTCCAGCACCTCGTTTTCCATCAGCTGGCGCGTCTGGATGTCGAGCGCGGAAAACGGTTCGTCCATCAGGATGATGTCGGGGTCGCGGATCAGCGTCTGGGCCAGCATGGCGCGCTTGCGCATGCCCCCCGACATCTGGTGCGGGTAGCGGCCTTCGAAACCGCCCAGGCCCACGCGGCGCATCCATTCGCGGCCGCGCTCAAGGGCCTCGGGGCGCGGCACGCCCGCAAAATCCAGCCCGGCCACCACGTTGTCCAGCGCGCTGCGCCAGGGCAACAGCGCTTCGCCCTGGAACATGTAGCCCGCGCGCGAATTGATGCCGGACAGGGGTTGACCGAACACCGACACCTGCCCGGACGACGGCGCCAGCAAGCCGGCGCTGACGTTGAGCAGGGTGGACTTGCCGCAGCCCGTCGGGCCCACCACCGACACGAACTCGCCTGGCGCAATGCTCAAGGTCGTGTCGCTGACGGCGGTGTAGCGCTGCGAGCGGTCGTCGCGGGAGACAAAGGTGCAGCTGATGTTTTCCAGCGAAAGCGCGGCTTCAGCCATTGGGGTATTTCTCGTTGGCGCGGCGCGCAAAATCATTGGTCCAGACCTTGGAGGCGTCGATCTTGGCGCCATCGAAATCCGCCTGATAGGCGGCCAGGGCCTTGAGCGCCGTGGCGGCACCGTCTTCGGGGATCAGGCCATCGGGCGACAGGCCCTCGAGGCTCTTGCCGATGGCGGCCTTGTAGACGGCCGGATCGCCCAGCAGGTAGGCCTCGGGCACCACCTTGGCGATCTCGTCCGGACCGGCCTTCTGAATCCATTTGTCGGCGCGCACCAGCGCGTTGGTCAGCGCCTGGATGGTGTTCGGGTTGGCGTCGATGAATGCTTGCGGCGCATACAGGCAGCCGGCCGGCATGTTGCCGCCGAAGATGTCCTGCGTGTCCTTGAGGGTGCGCGTGTCGACGATGATCTGGATGTCGCCCGGCATTTCCAGCATCGACACCACGGGGTCGGTGTTGGAGATGGCGTCGATCTGGCCGCTGCGCAGGGCGGTCACCGCGCCAGCGCCGGCGCCCACGCCGATGATGGACACGTCCGACGCCTTCAGGCCGTGCTTGGCCAGGAAGAAGCTGACCACCATGTTGGTGGACGACCCCGGCGCGGTCACGCCGATCTTCTTGCCCTTGAGGTCGGCCGGGCCCTTGTAGTTGGGCATGTTCTTCCTGGACACGCCCACGCCGATCATCGGCGCGCGGCCCTGCAACACGAAGGCGCGATAGAACTGCCCCTTGGACTGCATCGCCAGCGTGTGTTCGAACGCGCCCGACACGACGTCGGCGCTGCCGCCCACGACAGCCTGCAGCGCTTTGGAGCCGCCGGCAAAGTCGGCAATCGAGACATCCAGGCCTTCGTCCTTGAAGTAGCCGCGGGCCTCGGCGATGGACAACGGCAGGTAGTAGATCAGGGGTTTGCCGCCCACGGCGATCTGGACCTTGGTCTTCTCGAGCTTCTGGGCGCGCACGATGGCGGGGGCCATGCCCACGACGCCGGCAGCGCCGGCCATCTTGAGCAGTTCACGGCGTGTGACTGACATGTGTTGTCTCCTTGGAATCGGGTCTACCGATAGCGCCAGTCTGCGCCAGCTTGTCGATAGCCGCTGAATCATACCCCAGCGATTTCAGGACTTCCTCGGTATGTTCCCCTAATGCGGGACCGATCCAGCGCGTGCCGCCAGGGGTCTCCGACAGCTTGGGCACCACCGCCGGCAGCTTGACCGGACGGCCATCGGCAAACCGGTGCTGCTCGATCATGCGCCGCGCCAGGAACTGCGGGTCGGCGAACATGTCGGCCACGCTGTAGATCTTGCCCACCGGCACATCGGCCGCCTTCAGGGCGTTCAGCGCTTCGTCAATATCGCGGCCGCCACACCATTGCTGGATGGCGCCGTCGATCTCTTGTACGCGACGCGCGCGGCCGTCATTGCGCACCAGGTCCGGGTCCGAGGCGAGGTCGTCGCGGCCGATGGCCCGCATCAGCCGGTGGAAGATCGCGTCGCCGTTACCGGCGATGACGACGTTCTGGCCGTCTCGCGTGGTGTAGGTGTTGGACGGCACGATGCCGGGCAACGCGCCGCCGGTGCGTTCGCGCACCACGCCGGCCACGTCGTACTCGGGCACCAGGCTTTCCATCATGTTGAAGACGGCCTCGTACAGCGCCACGTCGACCATCTGGCCCTGGCCCGCGCGGCAGGCGTCGCCCGTCTTGCCATTCCAGCGGCCGCCGGTGGCGTCGCGGTGGCGCAGCGCCATCATCGCGCCGATCACGCCATGCAGCGCGGCGATGGAATCACCGATCGAGATGCCGACCCGCAACGGCGGCCGGTCGGGGTGGCCCGACACGTAGCGCAGTCCGCCCATGGATTCGCCGATGGCGCCGAAGCCCGGCTGGTCCTTCATCGGTCCGGTCTGACCATAGCCGGACAGGCGCACCATGATCAGCGCGGGATTGATGGCGCGCAGCTGTTCATAGCCCAGGCCCCACTTTTCCAGCACACCGGGGCGATAGTTTTCGACCACCACGTCGGCGTCCAGCGCCAGCTTGCGCGCAATCTCGCGCGCCTCGGGGTGCTTCAGGTTGAGCGCGATGGACTGCTTGTTGCGGGCCTGCACCGTCCACCACAGCGAGTTGCCTTCGTGCAGGTGGCGCCAGCTGCGGATGGGGTCGCCCCCGCCCGTGCCGTCGGGGCCATGCGGCGTTTCCACCTTGATGACGTCGGCGCCGAATTCGCCGAAGATGCGCGCAGCGAAAGGGCCGGCGATCAGCGTGCCGAGTTCCAGGACCTTCAGGCCGGTCAGGGCTGACATGTGGGTTGTCTTCCTCGTGGATGCCCGCGCCGTACGTGCGCCGCGGGTCGATTTTGCGAGCGATACAGAATACCCTTTCCGGCCCGACGCCCCCAAGGGCAATGCTCGCCCCATGGACGGCGGGCAATACCGCGCGGCCAGGGCCAAGCGCCAGGTCAGGTGGTCTTGCGCTCCATCAGCGCCCAGGCGATGGTGCCGGCGTCCACGTATTCGAGCTCGCTGCCCGCGGGCACGCCGCGCGCCAGGCGCGTGACCCGCAAGCCGCGCTCGCCCAGGGCTTCACCCAGAAAATGCGCGGTGGTCTCGCCCTCGGCGGTGAAGTTGGTGGCCAGGATGACCTCTTGCACCACCCCGTCGGTCGCGCGCCGGATGACGCGGTCGAAGTCCAGTTCGCGCGGCCCGATGCCTTCCAGCGGCGCCACTCGGCCCATCAACACGTAGTACAAGCCACGGTAGCCATGGCTGGACTCGATCATGTTCTGGTCGGCCGGGGTTTCGACAATGCACAGCAGGGACGGATCGCGCTTGGGATTGGCGCAGGTGGCGCACACATCGTCTTCAGCGAAGCTGTTGCAACGCGAGCAGTGGCGCAGGTCGCGCACCGCGCCCGCCAGCGCCCGCCCCAGCATGTCGGCCCCCTGGGGGTCGTGCTGCAGCAGGTGATAGGCCATGCGCCGGGCGGAGCGCACGCCCACGCCGGGCAGGCGCCGCAGGGCCTCGATCAACGAGACGAGCGGTTCGGGTTCGGGCAGTAGTGGATCCATGGCGCGGTGCAATCTTGCGGGCGGCAGTCGCCGCGCCGCAAGACGCGGCGGCGGCCGGAGCGTTCTATCAGAACGGCAGTTTCATGCCCGGGGGCAGCGGCATGCCGGCAGTGACGGACGCCATTTTTTCCTGGGAGGTGGTTTCGGCCTTGCGCAGCGCGTCGTTGAAGGCGGCGGCAACCAGGTCTTCGAGCATGTCCTTGTCGTCGGCCAGCAGCGACGGATCGATTTCCACGCGCTTGACGTCGTGGCGGCAGGACATGGTGACCTTGACCAGGCCGCCGCCAGCGGCGCCTTCGACCTGGATTTCAGCCAGCGCGTCTTGCGCCTTCTTCATGTTTTCCTGCATCTGCTGCGCCTGGCGCATCAGGCCGGCCAGTTGTCCTTTCATCATGATGGAGCTTCCTTGAACGAGGGGAATAAGGGGATTGCCGGCGCCTCAGGCGGCGGCGGAAGGCGGATCGACGTGGCGGATCGAGCCGGCCACGACATACCCGCCGAAATCGGACAGCAGCGCCTGCACGAACGGGTCGACGGCGACCGCGTCCTCGGCGGCCTGCTGGCGCGCCGCGCGCTCGGCCTGGGCCACGGCGTGGGCCGTGGCTTCGCCAACGGCGCCCACGTCCACGTCCAGGCGGATGCCCTGGCCGAAATGTTCGCACAGCACGGTCTGCAGGCGCACGCGGCTTTCGCTTTCAGCCAGCGTCTTGACCGCCACACGCAGGATGATCGCGTCGCCCTGCACGCCGACCCATTCGCTTTGGCGGGCCAGTTCGGCGGCCAGGCCGGTCACCGGCAAGCGCGCGGCCAGTTCGGGCCAGGCGGCGGAGGTCATGTCGCCGATGCGGGCGCGCGACTGGCGCTTGCGGGCCGGCGCGGTGCCTTCGCGGCGGGCCGGCGCGGGCGAGGCCACGGGAGCAGCCGACGGTGCGCTGGCCAGCGTTTCGAAGTCGTCATCGGGGTCCGACGTAAAGCCATCGTCGGGCACGAAGCCGCCTTCGGCTTCAAAGGGAATTTCTTCGTCGACCCAGGACGGCGGACCGTCGCCGTCGTCCATGGCCGGCGCCACGGCGGCCGCCGCGGGCGTCACGGCGAGCGGCGCGGACTTGGCCGCGGTGGGAGCGGCGGCAGGCGACCCTGCGGCAGGCGATCCTGCGGCAGGCGACCCTGCGGCAGGCGAACCTGCGGCAGGCGCCCCTGCGGCAGGCACAGCTTCGGGCGTGGCCGGGGCAACCGTCGCGCTTGGAGAGTGTTCGGCGGACACGGCTTGCGTCGCGTCGCCGGCGGGCAATTCTTCCCAGGGCGGCACGCCCTCGGACGTCGTCTGCGTGACAGCGGCCTGCGGCGCGGCCGCGGCCGTGACGGCCCGCTGGGCAGGCGCGACGGGCTGCGTTACGGCAGGCGTTGCCGCCGGGGCAGCGACGCTGGCGGCCGGCGCCGCATCGGCGACGGGCACCGGCGCGGCAGCCTGGGCTGGCGCCTGCACGGCGGCGGGCGTCTGAGCGACAGGCGCCTGCGCAACCACCGACACGGGGGCCGTAGCGGCGGGCGCCACGGGAGCAGACACCGCCGGGGCAGCGGCAACCGGGGCTGGCGCTTGTGCCACCGGCGCGGCGGCAGCGGCGGCGGCAGCCGGTTCAGCCGTCTGGCGGGCCGGCGCGGCGGGCGCTTCGAGCGCGGTTTGCGGACCCGCGTCGCCATTGAGCGCCAGCATGCGCAGGCAGGCCATGATGAAGCCGGCGTATTCGTCCGGCGCCAGCGTCAATTCACCGCGGCTGTGCACCGCCACGGAATAGAACAGCTGCACGGCGTCGGGATGCAAGGTCTGCGCCAGGCGGGCGATGTCGGCCGCCAGGGGATCCTCGGCGGGCATCACGCCGGACACGCGCTGTTCGATGGCCACGCGCGACAGCAGCACGGCCAGGTCGGCCAGTGCGCCGGCATAGGACAGGCCACGGATGGCCAGTTCGTCGGCGACGGCCAGCACGCTCTTGGCGTCGCCGGCGGCCAGCGCGTCCAGAAGGCGCACCAGATGGCGTTGGTCGATCGTGCCGAGCATGCCGCGCACGGCGTCCTCGGTCAGGTTGCCGGCGCTATAGGCGATGGCCTGGTCGGTCAGGGACAGCGCGTCGCGCATGGAGCCCGAGGCGGCCTGGCCGATCAGGCGCAAGGCGGGCACTTCAAAACCGACCTGTTCTTCGCCCAGCACCGCCTGCAGATGGCCCACGATGGAGTCGGCCGGCATCTGCTTCAGGTTGAATTGCAGGCAACGCGACAGCACCGTGACCGGGATTTTCTGCGGATCGGTGGTGGCGAGAATGAATTTGACGTGCGGCGGCGGCTCTTCCAGCGTCTTGAGCATCGCGTTGAACGCGTGCCCGGTCAGCATGTGCACTTCGTCGATCATGTAGACCTTGAAGCGGCCCGCGCCCGGCGCGTAGACGGCCTGCTCCAGCAGTTGGGTCATTTCCTCGACGCCGCGGTTGGAGGCCGCGTCAAGTTCGAGATAGTCGACGAAACGCCCGGCATCGATCTCGGTACAAGCGCGGCAGACGCCGCAAGGCTTGGAGGTGATGCCAGTTTCGCAGTTGAGGGATTTGGCCAGGATGCGCGACAGCGTGGTCTTGCCCACGCCGCGGGTGCCCGTGAACAGCCAGGCATGGTGCAGGCGCTGGGTGTCGAGCGCGTGCGTCAGCGCGCGCACCACGTGATCCTGTCCCACGAGGGTATCGAACGATCGCGGCCGCCACTTGCGGGCCAGTACCAGATAAGTCATGGCGGGATTGTAGAGCCTTTGCAAGAGCCTAAGCGGTGGCCGGCACGAAATGCAAAGGGGACGGAATCATCTTCCGGGGAATCCCCCTTGGAAAACAACCCCGTCCCCTTTGAGAAACCGGTTGGCGAGCCTTACTCCGGCACTGACCCTAAACGACTATGGCTGCTTCGTTCCCGACCTGACCAGGTTCACCGTCGAACCATGCGAAGGGGCCCGCCAATCAAGATTCTAGCAGAGCTTCGCGTTGCTCGCTCGCTGGAATCTTGATTGGCGGGCCCCCTTGGGGCTGTAGGGGGGCCCCCTCCCCGGCCCTCCCCCCGAGGGGGAGGGGGGAGGACTTTGCTTCGCTTGTCCTTTCGGCTCGCTTCGCTTTGCCTTGCCTTGCTTTGGTTTGGCTTGCCTTGCTTCGCTTTTGGCTTGCCTTGCTTCGCTTTGGCTTGCCTTGCTTCGCTTTGGCTTGCCTTGCTTCGGTTTGGCTTGCCTTGCTTCGCTTTGGCTTGCCTTGCTTCGCTTTGGCTTGCCTTGCTTCGGTTTGGCTTGCCTTGCTTCGCCTTGGCTTGCCTCGCGTTGCCTGGACTCGCCTTGGCTTGCCTCACCTAGACTCGCCTAGCCTAACCTTGCCTCGCCCAGCCTTGCCTTGCCTAACTTTGCCTTGGCTTGCCTTGCCTTAGCTTGCCTTGCCTTGGCTTGCCTTGTCTCGCCTTGGCTTGCTCTCCCTAGCCTTGCTTGTCTGCTTGCTCGTTTGTTTCGATGGATTGCTGGGGGCTGGCGTGCTGTTGTGTGCTTGCCTGGCTCGCTGCTTGCTGCCTGTTTGCGATGCGGCTTGGCTTTGCGGGTGGCGGGCTCGGGTTGCTTCTTTTGGTGGGGATGCGCTCGCTGGGAGGGGGCTTACCGGGGTGGGGTCAGGTCTATCCAGGCTTTGGCGCGGGGGAAGTAGAGGGCGGCGCGGGCGTGGCGGCCGTCCAGGGCGGTGACTTGGGCGCAGTAGCGCAGGAGTTGGTCGCCGTGGCGTTGGCGCATGCGTTGGGCGAAGGCGGTGGGGGATTCGTTGGGTTGGGGACGGCCGGTTTTGTAGTCGACGATCAGCCAGCCGTCTTCGGTGCTCAGGGCCAGGTCGATGACGGACACTTTGCCGGCGGCGTCGATCAGCGGCCATTCGCGGCGGGCGCCGGATTGGGACAGGAGCCACAGGCCCTTGTCGTCGGACAGGGTGGCTTGCAGGGTGTCCAGGACGGCTTCGGAAGCGGCGTCGGCCTGGCTGGCGGGGATGCCGGCGCGGGTCAGTTGGCGGCGCATGGCGGGCAGGCGCTGGGCCAGGGCGTCGGCGGGCCAGGCGTCGACGCCGTCTTGGCCGATGCGGGCCAGCCAGGCGTGGGCCAGGGTGCCGATGGCGGCGTCGTAGCCGGATTCAAGTTGCCATGCGGGGTGTTCACCGCCCTCGCCCCACGTGCCGCGTGCCGCGGCGGCAAAGCCGGGGCTGATGGCGATGTCGGTCTGGCGCGCCAGTTGCGCCAGACCGTTGCCGTCGATGCGGCGCAGGGGTTCGCCTTGCCATTCGGGGCCATCGTCCAGTGGCGCGGTTGCGTCCTTGGCCGATGCCGGCGGCACGGGCGGGATCAGGCAGGGCCACAGCCGGCCCAGCAGGCTGGCCGATGGCGGTGTCTTGGCCTGGCCGGTGGCCTCGTCGATCGAAACGTGGCCGACCAGGTGCAGGCGCTTGCGGGCGCGAGTGGCGGCCACATACAGCAGCCGGTCGATTTCGTAGGATGCACGGCGGGCTTCGCGGGCGCCGAGGTAGCGCGACACGGGGTCGGCCTCGGTTTCGGCGCGCGGCTTGACCGGGCCGAACAGGACCCGGCCGCCGCTTTGCTCGAACCGCACCAGCGGCGGCTGGTCGCCACGCGGGGCGCGGTGCAGACCATACAGGATCACCGTGTCGAACTGCAGGCCCTTGGACTTGTGCATGGTCATGATTTCGACCGCGGCCTCGTCATCGGCGGCATCGGGCGCGGCGAACAGGCGCGCGATGCCGGCGTCCAGCGCGGCCGGGTCGATGGCTCCGTGCGGCGCCAGGCGTTCGACCAGCTGGAACAGGCTTTCAGCGTCGTTGGCCACCGACGGACCGCTGTACAGGGCGGGGCCGCCCAGGCGGCGCCAGAGCGCTTCGACCCACGCCGCGAACGGCATGGCGCCCGAGGCATTGCGCGTGTCCAGCAGCACCGTGGCCACCTGGCGCAAGCGGGCGTATTCGTCCGGCCGCAACAGCGCCTGGGCCGATGGCGGGGAAGGCGCATCCGCCACCCTCCCCCAGTGGGGCGAGGCTGCCGAGTCGTCGAATCGCGCCCCTTGCGACGGCGCTTCAGTGGCGTCGAACAGCGAGCCCTGCGGCGGCGCCTCGGTGTTGTCGAACAGCGACCCTTGCGGGAGGGCTTCGGTGTGATCGAACAACGCCCCCTGCGGCAAGCCAGCGCGTTCCGCCGCCGAGGCCGGCAGGATGCGCAGCGCCCGTTCCAGCAGTACCGGCACCGGTGTGACGTGGTCTGCGCCGAACAGGCGTTGCAGCGATTCCAGCGTCAGGCCGCAATACGGCGCGCGCAGCACCGACAGCCAGGCCAGGCGGTCGCCGGGATGCGATAGCGCGCGTACCAGCTGCACCAGGTCGGCGACCACCGGCCGCAAGGCCAGCGGCACCAGGTCGACCGCGCGGCAGCGGATGCCCTCCTGGGCCAGCCGGCGCGTCAGGCTGCCCAGGTGGCTGCGGGCCCGCACCAGCACCGCGACGGGGTGCTTGCTGCCGGGGTGTTCGGCCAGCGCCTGGCGTACCAGACCCACGGCAATGTCTTCGGCCTGTTCTTCGGCGGGCGCGGCGCCGGCGCGCGACCAGGCGGGATGGAATTGCACGGCGGGGTCCGGCAGGGCCTCGTGAAAGGCGCTGGACGCGCTGTACTTGATGGCGCCCGCCGCGGCGTCGCTGCGCTTGGGCAGGAGCTGCGCGAACGACTGGTTGACCCAGTCGACGATGCCGGCTTGCGAACGGAAGTTGTCGGTCAGGTTCAGGAAAGCCGGCTGCAATTCGCCCACGCCTTGTTCGGCGACTTCCAGGAACAGCCCCACTTCGGCCTTGCGGAAGCGGTAGATGGACTGCATCGGATCGCCCACCAGGAACAGGCTGCGGCCATCGCCCTGCTGCCAGCCGGACGTGAGCGTACGCAGCAGGTCCAACTGCGTCTGGCTGGTGTCCTGGAATTCATCGATCAGCAAGTGGCGGATGGAGGCGTCCAGCTTGAGCAGCAGTTCGCCGGGATCGTCGGCGCTGCCCAGCGCGGCGGCGGCGCGCTGGGAGATTTCAATGAAGTCGACCTCGCCCGTGTCGGCAAAGCGCAGGCGCAACTGCGCCACGGCCAACGCCAGCGTCATCAGCTGCGCGCCCAGCACTTCCCATTGAGCATCGGAAAAATGCGGCGCGGGCATGTCGCGCACGGCAGCCAGGCGGCGCACCCATGGTGCGTCTGGATCGGCGCTGTCCAGCCAGGCGACGAAGGGCTCCTTGTGGGCGCACTTGGCCGGGAAGCCCAGGTTCTTGTTGACGGTCTTGCGCAGCGTGCCGGTGCCCGTCAGCAGCAGGTGCGCCACGGCGCGCCATTGCTCCAGCACCTCGGCATCGGGAGGCAGTTCGTCGGTCCAGTCGAGCAGCGCGGCAAGCTTGTTGTCGTCATCGCTGTCCTGCAGTTGCGTGGCGGCCAGGCGGGCCGGACCGGACAGGGCCTCGGCCCAGCCCAATGGCATGGCCTCGCAGAGCGCGTCGAGGTCTTCGCCGATGGCCTCGGCCAGCGTGGCTTCGAGGGCTTCGCGGTCGGAGCCATGGCGCAGCAGCGGCAGCCATTGGTCGCGCTGGCCCAGCATGGCGGCGATGGCCTCCTTGGCCGCCTGCACGTCGACGTCCATATGCTGCAGCAGGATGCGCACGGCGTCGTAGTCGTCGGCCAGATCGAGCGTGGCGCGCGCCGCGGCCTCATAGTGGATGCGCGCGTCGTCGGTGATCTCGGGCATGCCGCCCAGCTCGGACAGCCACGGCATGCTGCGCACCAGGCCGGCGCAGAAAGAGTCGATGGTGCGGATGGCCAGGCGCGCCGGGTGGTCCAGCAGGTGCCACCCTTGCTCGTCGTTGCGCGCCAGGGCCGCGCGCGCCAGTTCCCAGCTGCGGCGCTCGTGCGCGGCCTCGGGCGGCGCGTCCAGGCCGCGGCGCAGTTTGCTGAGCACGCGCGCATGCATTTCGGACGCGGCCTTGCGGGTGAAGGTAATGGCGACGATTTCCTCGGGCCGGTTGACGGTGGCCAGCAGCGCCAGGATGCGGTCGGTCAGCAGCTCGGTCTTGCCGGAGCCCGCGGGAGCCTGCACCAGGAACGAGCGCGCGGGGTCGAGCGCGGCCGCGCGTGCGGCGTGATCCTGGGGCTGGCGTTCTGGTTCGGCCATGGCTCAGGCGTCCTCGTCATCCAGGTGCAAGCGCAGGAAAGGCAGCGCATCGCAGTATTTCAGGTCGTCGCGGCGGTATGCCACGTTGGCAGCGTAGCCGGCCACGTATTCGTCGGCCAGCGACTCGATGGCGCTACGCCAGCGCTGGCGGATCTCGGGCCAGGACAGGCCGTCGAAATATTTGCTGTCGGCCGCCAGCGTGATGCCGGGCATGCCCAGGTCTTCGTCGGCCAGGCCTTGCGCGGCCACCTGCCGCGCATGGATCTGGGCCAACACCAGGCCGGCCACTTCGCCGCCCGCGGCATCGGCCAGCACCGACGCGTAGAACGGCAGTTGCACGTTCACGGGACGGCTGCGCGACCAGTCGGGTTCGGGCTTGGCGGCGGCCACGCCGGTCTTGTAGTCGACGATGACATTGCGGCCATCGGCCAGGGAATCGATGCGGTCCAGGCGCAGCTTCAGGTGCAGCGCGCCGTGATGCCATTCGTGGTTTTTCTCGACCTGCGCCACCGCGAACGGCAGGCGCCGGGCTTCCATATCGAGCCACGACGCCAGTACGGTCAGGGCGCGGGCGCATTCCAGGGCCTTGAGCGCGGGCGCGTATTCCTTGAGTTCTTCGTCGGCAGCCTGCGCCACGGCCTGCTCCAGCAGCGCGGGCAGGCGGCCGCCGGCCAGCGTGTCGTGCAGGGCCTCCTGGTCGGGCAGCATGCCCCACACCAGCTCCAACGCCTTGTGCAGGAATTGTCCGCGCACGTTCACCGTGGCCGCGTCGGCATACGGCGCCAGTTCGCGTCCGCCCAGGCGATGCCGCACGAACGCCCATAACGGGTTGCGGGCCTGGGTGTCGAGCACGTCCAGGCCGCCGCCGCCGCGGTCGTCGGCGGCCAGGGGCGGCCCCTGGGCGTCGTCCAGAGATTCCTGCGGCAGCATGGCGCCGGCCTGCGCCGGCGCGGGCGCCCAATCGGTCAGGCCGGCCATGGCGATCAGGGGCGATGGCCGCAATTCGCGTTCGCCGTCCATGTGGGCGTGGCTGACGATGACCTCGGGCGCGCAGCGGCACAACGCGGCGTACATGCCTTCGGCCCACTCGCGTTCGCGTTCGGGCGTGGCGCGCGGCGCCTTGGCCTGGCGCAACACGGCCAGGGGCAGCAGCGGATTCGGCTTGGGCGACGCGGGCAGCACGTCGTCGGTCAGGCCCAGCATCCAGACACCGTCCCAGAAGCCGCCTTCGGCTTCCAGCAGGCCCAGCACGTCCAGCCGCGCCAGCGGGTCGCGCTGCGGTTGGAACGAGGCCGACCGCGCCACGCTGTGCAGCAGATTGACCGCGGCCACGCCGCCCAGCTTGCCCGCGGCCGGCGCCAGGGCCGAAAAACTGCCCAGCGCGTCGCCCAATGCGCCCAGCACCTGATAGCCCACGCTGTCCAGCACGCCTTCGCCGGGAAAGCCCAGCGCCGTCAGCGCGGCCTTCATGCGCAGCATCCAGACATCGCAGGACGCGCGGTTGCCGGCCTGGGTCCAGATTTCCATGGCCTGGCCCCAGGCCTGCGCCAGGGGCGGCACCGCGGCCAGCTGTTTGCGCCATTCGGCGGCGGCGACACGGACCTGGCCGCGGCGGCGCCAGCGCGCATCGATCGCGGCCAGGCGGGCGCGCTCGCTGACATCGCCCGCGCAGTGGCCCGCCAGCAATGCAGCACCCAGGATTTCGACGCCACAGCCCTTGCCGGCCGCGCATTCGGCCAAGGCGCGCAGCCAGGCCAGGGCGGCGCGCGCCAGCGGCCATTCGTTCAGCGGGCGGCCCACCGCGACGTTGAACGCGAAGGCGGGCTCGCCCCCGCGGCCTGCCAGGGCCTGGCTGAGGACGCGCCGCGCGAACGGCGACTCGGCTTCGAGCTGGGGCGAGATGATGGCGTAGCGGCCCTGGGGATGGCGCTTGAGCTGATCCGCGGCCCACTCGGCGGCCGCGCGCCACTCCGCGCCCAGGTCGGACGCCTCGTAGCGCCGCGGCGTGGCGGGCGCGCGCTGCGCGTCGCGCCACTGGGCGATCAGGCAGCCCTGCGCTTCGAATGCCTGCAGCAGACGCTGGAAGCGCGGCGACACGTCGGTAAAGCCCGCCAGTACCAGATGCCCCGGCGTAGCCAGGCGGCCGTCTTGCAGCGCGCGCAGGACCCGGGCATAGCCCTGGTTCGCGTCTTCGGCATCAATCGCGGCCAGCGCCTTTCGGTACCGCAGGCGCCAGCGCGCAAAGCCGCGGTATTCGTCGGTGTCGGCGCCCGACGGCACCTGCAGCGCCCATTCGTCCATGAGCAGGTCGGCATCCATCGACAGCCGGGCAGCCTGGCTGGCGTCCAGCAGGATCCGTTCGGCTTCTTCGGCGCGGATGGCTTCGGTCCAGACGAGCTGGGTGGCGAAGCTGTCCAGTCGGTAGGCGGGCACGCCCTCGTCGGCCTCGAACGCCAATTCGTTGGCGGATTCGGCGAGCCAGGCGGACAGGGGCAGGATGCGCGGCAATTCGCTGACCTGGCGTTCCTGGCGCAACAACCCGGCCAGCTCGAGCGTGAGCCGGCGAGACAGGCGATTGTTGACCGTCAGCACCAGCATGTCGGCGGCGGGCAGGCCGCCGATGTCCGGCAAACTCAGGTCAGGATAGGAAAACGGGGCGTCCTGCATGGAAGGCAAAGAAGGAAGGCGCAGAAAAAATCACCGCCCTAGGATACCGCGAGCCACCACCATCAGCATGGCTAAAAACCGCACAGTGACGCCAGGTTTTCCCAATGGATCTGCATTTCGGGCGTGGTGTAGCCCCAGAAGGCCAGGCCCAGCACCAGCGCCAGCGTCAGCCAGCCGGCCAGGCGCCAGCCGCGGCGGCGAGGCGGCGTGGACGAAGCGACCGGCGAGGCGTTCATGGCGTGCATCCTTTCATCAAGCGGCGGCCGGCTGCGTCACCGGCTGCTCGCGCACGGGCAGGCAAAGCAGCGCGGCAACCACCGCCAGCACCACGCCCAGCCACCAGACCATATCGTAGCTGCCCGTCTTGGCATACGCGTAGCCGCCAAGCCATACGCCGATGAAGCTGCCGATCTGGTGGCCCAGGAACACGATCCCCGAAAGCGTGGCGGCATAACGCAACCCGTAGATCTGCCCGATCAGCCCTTGGGTCAACGGCACGGTGCCCAGCCAGAACAGGCCCATCCAGGCGGCGAAGGCGTACAGGACCCACGGCGACAACGGCATCCACAGCAGCAACAGAATGCCGAAGGCGCGCATGCCATAGACCACGGCCAGCAGGCGCTTCTTGCTGTATTTGCCGCCCAGCTTGCCGGCGTAGAACGACCCGAGCACATTGAACAGCCCGATCAGCGCAATGGCGGTGGCGCCCTGCCCCGGCGTCAGGCCGCCGTCGGTGACGTAGGCAGGCAGGTGCAGCGTGATGAATGCCGTGTGGAACCCACAGACGAAATAGCTCCAGAACAGGAAATGGAACGAGGGATGACGCACGGCCTGGCGCACCGCGGCGGCCAGCGACTGCTGCGGGCCGCCCTGGGTCTGCGGACGGCCGCGCAGGAAGTAGGCCAGCGGCGCGGCGCAAGCCACGAACAGCGACAGCACCCACAGTGCGCCCGGCCAATCCAGGCCGGAGATCAGCACCTGCCCGGTCGGCACGACCGCGAATTGCCCCAGCGAACCGCCGGCGCTGGCAATGCCCATCGCGGTGCTGCGATAGGCCGGCGGGACGGCGCGCGCCACCACCGGCAGGATCACGGGAAAGGTGGTGCCCGCCTGGCCCAGCCCGACCAGCACGCCGGCGCTCAGGTACAGCGTGGCCTCGTCGGTGGCAAAGCGCGTGCCGATCATACCCAGCATGTACAGCACCGCGCCCAACGCGATGGTGCGGCCGGAGCCGTAGCGGTCGGCCAGAATGCCCATGAAAATACAGGCCACGCCCCAGACCAGGTTCTGCAATGCAAAGGCCATGGAGAACACTTCGCGGCCCCAGCCGTGGGCCAGGCCCATCGGCTGCATGAACAGGCCGAAGGTGGCGCGTACGCCCATAGCCAGAAGCACGACCAGGGTGCCCAGGACGAGGGTGCGCACGGAAAGCTTATCGGTATTGCCAGACATGATTGTTCTTATTGATTGTGAAGGACGCCCCCTCCTCGGGACGATCCGGCCGCAGGCCAGACCTTCACATGATAATCAAATCGCCTTGACGCCCCGGCAATAACCGCGTCGGCATGAATGGCGTGGCGCCTGATAAATAGTTGATTTTATCAACCAAATATTCCAGAATGAGGCTTTCCCCACGCCAGACCACCATGACTCTGCACACCCCGCTGACCCGCTTGCTGGGCACACGTTATCCGATCATCCAAGGCGGCATGAGCTGGGCCTCGTCCAACGCGGCGCTGGCGCTGGCGGTGTCACGCGCCGGCGGCCTGGGCGTCATCGCCGCCGGCCCCATGTACCCCGACGCGCTACGGGCGGCGATCCGGGAAGTGCGCGCTGGCACCGACGCGCCCTACGCCGTCAACATTCCGCTGTACAACAAGCGCGCGCAAGAGCACATGGACATCGCCATCGACGAAGGCGTGCCGGTCATCATTGCGTCCCAGGGCGGTCCGCAAAAGCACATCGGCCGAGCCCGCGATGCGGGCATCAAGTGGCTGCAGGTCATTGCCAGCCCCGACCACGCTGCGAAGGCGCAGGCGGCGGGCGTGGACGCGGTGATCGCCGTGGGCCTGGAAGCCGGCGGCCATCCCGGTCCCGACGAGATCGGCCTGCAGGTGCTGGTGCGCGCCGTGGTGCGACGCGTGTCGGTGCCGGTGGTGGCGGCAGGCGGCATCGCCGACGGCGCGGGCATCGCCGCGGCGCTGTGCCTGGGCGCGGCGGGCGCGCAATTGGGCACCCGTTTCCTCTTGACGCCCGAGGCGGGCGTCTGCGACGCCTATAAGGAAGCGGTCTTGGCCGCCGGCGTGGCCGACACCACGTTGGTGGGGCGCGGCCGCTCGCCGGTGCGCATGCTGCGCAACGCCTTCGCGCATGACTACCTGGCCGCCGAACGACGCGGTGACGCAACGACGCTGGACACGATGTTCGCCGGCAGTTCGCTGAAACAGGCCGCCTTCGACGGCGACGTGCAAGGCGGCAAGGTCGAAGCCGGCCAGAGCGCCGGGCTGATCGACAGCGTGCAGCCGGCAGGCGCGGTGATGGAACAACTGGTCGCCGAAACGCGCGATGCGCTCAAGCGCGTGGCCGCGCTGGCCGGTTGAAGCGTTCACGCCAGCGGGGCTGCCCAGGGCGGCCCCGCCAGACAGCCCCTATTTCTTCATCAATCCCGCCGCCTGCACCAGCGTGCGCATCGCGGTCTGGTCTTTTTCCACGAAGGCCGTGGCTTGCTGCGGCGTCATGTTCCACAAGTCCACGCCCTGCGCTTGCATCAGCTTGGCATACTCGGGATTCGCGTTCACCTTCGCCACCGCCTCGTTCAGTCGTTGCAGCACCTCGGGCGGCGTGCCCTTGGGCGCGGCCAGGCTGTACCAGGACGCGGACTCCGCGCCCTTCACGCCCGATTCGGCCAAGGTCGGCACATCGGGCAGGAGCGGCGAACGCTTGTCGTTGGCATAGGCCAGCGCCTTGAGCCGGCCGCTGCGGATGAATTGCAGGCTGGCGGCCAGGTTCAGCACCGCCATGTCGACCTGCCCGCCCACCAGGTCATTGATGGCCGGCGCCGCGCCGCTGTACGGAATGTGGACGATATCCACGCCCGCGCGTTCACGGAACAATTCCGCGCCCAGATGCGGCGAACTGCCCGGGCCGGCCGAGGCGTAGTTGATCCGGCCAGGTTCCTTGCGTGCCATCGCGATCAACTGCTCGACACTTTCCGCCTTCAGCGTGGGGCGCACCACCAGCATGTTGGGCTGGTTGGCCACGATGGACACAAAGGCAAAGTCCTTGATGCCGTCATACGGCGTTTGCTGCATCAGCGGAGTCACCACGTGGGCGGCCGAGGTGCCCAGCAGCAGCGTGTAGCCATCGGGCTTGGCGCGGGCGACGAAGTTGGCGCCGATGGCCGCGCCGCCGCCAGCCTTGTTCTCGACGATGACGGTCTTGCCCAGCTGCTTTTCGAGCTCGCGCGCCAAGGCGCGGCCCAGCACGTCGGCGGGGCCGCCGGCCGCATAGGGATTGACCAGCGTGATGGGCTGCGAAGGATACGGATCGGCCGCCGCGGCCGAGGCGCTGAACGCGCCCGCCGCCGCGACGCACAACAGGCGTTGCAGAATCTTCATGGTTTGTCTCCTGGGATATTGTTTTTTAGTGGGGTTGCCTCAGCAAGGCCCGGGGCTTGGCGCCCCGCGGTCCTAGATCGCGCCCTGCTCGCGCAGTGCGCCGATCCGCGCCGCCGACAGGCCCAGCCGTTCAGCCAGCACGCTATCGGTATGCTCGCCAAGCAGGGGCGGGCGTTCCAGGCGCGGATCCTCGAAACCGTGGAACTTGAACGGCACCGGCACCGCGCCGAACCGGCCAATGGATGGGTGCTCGTAGCTGGCCACCATGCCGCGCGCCAGCACGTGTTCGTTGTGCAGGATTTCCTCCACGTCCAGGATCGGCCCGGCCGGCACGCCGCGCGCATCGCAGCGGCGGCACAATTCATCGCGGGGCAGCCTGGCCGCAGCCGCCGCCAGGCCCGCCATGACTTCTTCGCGGCGCGCCACACGCACGGCGTTTCTGGCCAGCTCCGCGTCATCGGCCCATTGCGGCAATTCCAGCGCTTCGCACAGCGGCTTCCAGTGCTGGTCGCTGCCGGTGATCTGAACCCAACGGCCGTCACTGCATTCGAACGCGGCCGACGGCACCCGGCCCGGATGTTCCGTGCCCAGGCGCGGCGGCACTTCGCCCAGCGCGAAGTAGCGCGCGGCGGCCAGCGACAGCAGGCCTACCTGGCCGTCGAGCATCGAGAAATCGATGTGGCAGCCCTTGCCCGAGCGGGCCCGCCCCACCAGGGCGGACAGGATGCCGATGGCCGCCCACAGGCCCGAGGTCAGGTCACTGACGGGCAGGCCCGGCTTGACCGGACCGCCGCCGCGTTCGCCGGTCAGGCTCATGATGCCGCCCATGGCCTGGAACACGGTGTCGTAGCCCTTGCGCGGTGCATAGGGCCCGGTCATGCCGAAGCCGGTGCACGAGAAATAGATCAGCTCGGGGTTGTCCGGCGCGATGTGCTCGCGGTCCAGACCGTACTTGGCCAGTGTGCCTACCGGGAAATTCTCGATCACCACGTCGCAGGTGCGCGCCAGTTGCCGGATCACGTCCTGGCCCTCGGGATGACGGAAGTTCACGGTGATCGACTGCTTGCTGCGGTTGAACGCCAGGTAGTAGGCCGATTCCGTGCCGCCCTCACCCTGCACCTTGGGCTCGAAGCCGCGCGTCTCGTCGCCGCCATCGGGTTGCTCGACCTTGATCACCTCGGCGCCCAGCTCGGCCAGGATCATCGAGGCGAACGGGCATGCCAGCACACGTGACAGGTCCAGAATGGTGACGCCCTCCAGCGGCCTCATTTGACGGCTCCCTGGCGCAAGCCACGCATGATCACATTGGCGTCCCGTCCCACGCCCAGCGCTTCGGCCAGCCCCAGGTCAGCCGCGCGATGGAAGGCGCGCTTGGTCAGCCCCATGGCCGCCGGTTCCCAGCCGGCCAGTCGCTGCGCCATGGCCAGCGCCTGGTCCAGCACGCCAGCCGCCGGCGCGACGCGGTTGGCAATGCCCAGCGCCAGCGCGCGGGCGCCGTCGATCGGCTCAGCCATCGCCACGAGTTCGAACGCGTGCTTGCGGCCGACCTGGCGCACCAGATTGGCCATGACCACCGCGGCCACGATGCCGTGGCGCAGTTCCGGATAGCCAAAGCGCACGTCCTCGGCCATCACCGTCAGGTCGCAGGCCAGCGCCAGGCCGGCGCCGCCGCCCAGGGCATTGCCGTGCACCGCGCCCACCACCGGCTTGGTCATGCGCGAGAACACCAGATGCAGGTCGGTCGTGAGGTCGGCGCGGCGCAGGACGGCGTCGGGTTGCTCCGGCGTCAGGGCCGAGAATTCCGTGGTGTCAGCGCCGGCGCAGAATGACTTGCCGTTGCCGGTCAATACCACGGCGCGCACCGTGCCATCCCGGTCCGCCTGCCGCAGCGCGTCCAACAGCGCCGTGGTCAGCGCCGTATTCAGGGCATTGTGCTTTTCCGGACGGTTCAGCCGCAGCAGCCGGACGGCGCCCAGGTCTTCAATGATCAGTTCCGACATCACGGATATCCTTTTCCAATAGCCATCGGCCAATTAATTGATTAAATCAACAATATCGATAAAAAAAGGCGCGCGGCGGGCGCCCCGCGCTCAGCGCGGCTGCACCCCCCGGCCACGGCGTGCGGGCACCTCCGCCTTGCAATCGTTCAGCATGTCCAGCGCATGGCTCGTCAGCTTGTCCAGCATGCGTTCCATCGCGTCGCGCTCGGCCGGTGACAGCACCGACAGCATGGCCTCGTTGCGCGCGATCGCAGCCGGGAAAATCTCTTCGTACAGCGCGCGGCCGGCACGCGTCAGGTCCAGGTTGACGCCACGGCCATCCTGGCTGTCGGCGCTGCGTTGAATCAGCCCGCGCTCGATCAGCTCGGACACGGTGCGGCTGGCCTGGCTCTTGTCGATGTTGGCTTCGCGCGCCACGGCGTTCAGCGACATGTCCGGCGCCGCGCCCAGCAGCGCGATGATGCGCCATTCCCGCGGCCCCACGCCATAGCGGCTTTCGTTCAGGCCGGCGGCAATGCGGCTGGACACGTAGGCCAGCCGGTTCAGGCGGTACGAGAACAGCTCCTTGAGCGCCTGGGGAACGGGGCGCGCGGAGGCAGCGGACTTGGATGCGGTTCGGGTTGCCATGGCGGACTCTTCAGATGCGGAAAAATGCGGAGCGAGCGCGCCTTGCGCGCCGCTGCCCGCATGATATACAAAGGCGGCGCGCGGCCGTCATGCGGCCGCCCCCGTCGCAGCCGCCGCGCCGATCAACGGATTCAGCCCGCTTTGCGCAACACGGCTGTGCAGCGTGCGCCCCAGCGCTTGCTGGCAATGCTGCGAGACGGCGGCCAGCGCCTGCAGGTCCAGGCCCGTGCGCACCCCCATCGACTCGAACAGGCTGACCAGGTCTTCCGTCGCCACATTGCCCGTATGGCCGCCGCCGTAGCGCACCTTGGCCGGATGCCCGCCGACGCCGCCGAAGGCGCAGTCGAAATAGGTCACGCCCGCGTCCAGTGCCGCCACATAGTTCACCAGCCCGGTGCCGCGGGTGTCGTGGAAATGCGCCACCGGCGTTACCTCGGGCACCTCGCGGGCCAGGCGCTGATACAGCGCGCGCACCGCCTGCGGCGTGGCCATGCCGGTAGTGTCACCCAGCGTCACGATACCCACGCCCAGCGCCGCGAAGCGCTGCGCGTCGGCCACCACCCCAGCGGGGTCCACCGCGCCTTCAAAGGGGCAGCCGAATGCCACGGAGATCGTGCCGATCAAGCGAAAGCGGCCATCGGCCAGACGCGTCATCTCGGCGATGTTGTCCCATTGCGCGGCGCGGTCACGCTTGAGGTTGCGCGCCGAATGCGATTCGCTGGCCGACACCAGCAGGCTGATTTCATTGGCGCCGATGCCCGCGTCCAGATCGATCAGCGCGCGTTGCACCGCGCGGGCGTTGGCGCATGTCGCCTTGTACCAGACGCCGTCGCGCCGCGGCAGCGCGGCCAGTAGCTCGGTGGCATCGGCGAACTGCGGCACGACCTTGGGGTTGGAATATGAAGTGGCTTCCACCCGCTCGAACCCCAGCGCGGCGAAGCGGTCGATCAGGCCGGCCTTGACGGCGGTATCGATGAAGCCGGGCTCGTGTTGCAAGCCGTCGCGCGCGAAGCATTCGCACAGCACCACGTCGCGCGCGCTCATGCCTGCGGCTCCAGTCCGAACAGCGCCACCGCATGGGCGCGCAGTTTGTTCTTCTGCACCTTGGAACTGCCCGTCATGCCGATGTGCTCGAAGCTATCGACGATTTCCACGTAGCGCGGCACCTTGAAGTTGGCGCAGCGCGCCTTGCACCAGGCCGTCAATTCGGCTGGCGTGCAATCCTGCCCGTCCTTGAGCAGCACGAACGCGGCGGGCACTTCGCCCAGGCGCGCATCAGGCACGCCCACGACCTGCGCCATGCGCACCGCGGGGTGGCCATGCAGGGTTTCCTCCACCTCGGCGGGCGCGACGTTT
>NZ_JAELTJ010000712.1 GCF_016428805.1 Achromobacter sp. ASV32 | reverse complement strand
AATTGCAGGTTGCCAACTTGGCCATATTGCCGTTGGCTTGGGGAGTCTGCCGTGTTAGCCGGTGGCGTTTCCTTCCCGCGGTTGCGGCAAGGCTTCAGTCCTGTAAGTCTGCCATCGTTAAGAGAGCTAACGGGAACGCCATACCATAGCAGTTTCAAGTAAATACCAAAATCTATGTCATTTTGACAACGGTCAGTGATGTTGAGAATCCAAGCTGTTAAAGATAGCTACCACGAGCCAATCATGATTGGCGTAAAGAAAGTTCGTCGTTTGGGTGTGGCAATACCAGTTGAAGAAGCCAGTCCACCAATGGAAGAACGGCTATATACGCCTTGACAACGGATAAAGATTAAGCACCCTGTTTACATGTGGAGCAATAAAACCACAATAAATTTCAAAAGGAATACGG
>NZ_JAELTJ010000711.1 GCF_016428805.1 Achromobacter sp. ASV32 | reverse complement strand
CTTCGCAGGTTGCTCCAGGAGCTGAGAGTGACGAATCCGCGAGACGTCCTAGCAGATATCCAGACGCAAAAAGGGGAAAGAGTGGGCAACACCTGCGAGTGGATTCTAAGGCGGTCGGAGTTCTTGACTTGGGCAGCCCCGGCAGTTGATGACAAGCCACATCTTCTTCGGCTTGTCGGCTCTCCGGGTATTGGAAAGACGATGCTGTCAACCTTTCTCGTCGAGACGCTAAGGGAAAAAGTTGAGAAATCTTCTGGGAAAGCACTGGTTTACTTCTTCTGCGACGACAAGCACCAGGACCGGCGGACGTCAACGGCCATAACTCGGAGCCTCATCTGGCAGCTTCTGCTGCAAAGGAACGAGCTCTTTGAGCATGTCCGGCTGGATTTTGACGCCCAAGGCACCACGC
>NZ_JAELTJ010000710.1 GCF_016428805.1 Achromobacter sp. ASV32 | reverse complement strand
CTATATTGGTAACGTAAACTAGTGTATGTTTAATAAACCCAGTATCATGAAGGGCTGAAAACCAGCCCCGAACAACCAGCTATGATAAACCAAATACGCCGTATGAAATTCCCATGGAATCGAAAGGAGAAGCAGACACCAAAACGCTTGGCCGTGCGATGCAGTGATATCGTTGTTGAAAACTCGCGCACGAATAATATGAAGCAGCCAAAGTACTCATGATCGTGGTACCAGAACAAACGCGGAAGCTCGTACCGTGCATTCGCAGCTGAGTAGTCTTGCTCACGGAGACGCTGCAACACACCAGTGGCGATGAAAAGCCCAGGAGCTCTTCTGACACTCTTTGCTGCAATATTTTGTCCGACGGCAGCGCCGGCATTTAGCAAATTGACGAGGATACTGTTCCCAGG
>NZ_JAELTJ010000709.1 GCF_016428805.1 Achromobacter sp. ASV32 | reverse complement strand
CAATCAAACAAATCCATTCCGAGCCAAGGAGAGTCAGACCTCGAATAACCCCGCACCACCCACGGATGCCTTTGCAAAAATGAACATTGGTGGTACCGCGACCAACAATCCATGGGGCTCTGCCATGACGGCGCAAAACACGGGGACCAACAACGAGACAAAGGAGCCACCAACAATCCCGTCAAATATGGATAATGATCCCTGGAGCGCTCCGGAAGCCGTCGTTGCGAATCCCTCTGCGGCCGCAAAGCCTCTCAGTATCCCAACGCAGCCGGAAGAGCAATCCGCGTGGGCAGATGGCGACAGGAGCACAGAAAATAAGAAGGACTCAACCAATATTGCATCTCCTGTATCAGATAAGCTGTTTGATGCTTTTGAACAGGACCAAGGCGTTTGGGACGACCTGGGAG
>NZ_JAELTJ010000708.1 GCF_016428805.1 Achromobacter sp. ASV32 | reverse complement strand
TCTAGAGGCTGTATCTGTTATGTATCTGTGCCTATGTGGGGTTTTCTATCTGCCTACCTACTCCGTCCCTTATAGCAGTCGAGGGGACATAATTATGTGGATGATGCCTTTTCCCTCCCTCACACTATACACAAACGCATAGTAAATCAACAGATCATCAAGTATCCTTTCCTCTAGCCCAAATTCCATCTTCTTTCTCCGTCATAAAATCAAAAATGGCAGTCAAAGTCATCGTCTCCGGTCACGGCGAAATTAAACGCCAGCCGGAACTCGGCATCGTCACCATTCAAGTCCGCTCAACTGGCTCAGAACAAGCCCGCGTCTCGTCCGACGTCCGCAACACCGTCAAAATGGTTCAAGACCAGCTAGCCCCTCTCGCGTCTTCCTCATCGTCCTCCGAAGACGACACC
>NZ_JAELTJ010000707.1 GCF_016428805.1 Achromobacter sp. ASV32 | reverse complement strand
ATTCCCGACCATCCTTCGTCTTTATCCGAGCAAGCAGAAAGTAGCTACTCTACCAGAAGTTCTCCGCTTTCTGAGATTGATTCTCAATGGGAGCATTCTAGTTTCTTTAAGCCTTCACTACCCCCAGAAGGAACTCAAGAAATCATTCATGACGCCACGGTCATGGTCTCGACGCCAGAACCAACAAGCGATTCGACCTCTACTTCTACCGACACTCGAACACGCAAGAAAGCGGTACCACGTTGCGTCGCCCTTATGAGAAAGCGACGACAGTATGAAGAATCGCTCGAGAGAGGAGAGGGGAAAAGGGCTCGGCTATACTACATGGACTCTAGGGAATCTTGCTGAATAAAATGGTAGCAACGTTGCAAAGTGTTCCAACCGAGGGGAGTGTGCAAGCTGCATTGATC
>NZ_JAELTJ010000706.1 GCF_016428805.1 Achromobacter sp. ASV32 | reverse complement strand
GAATAAAGGGAGCCAAAGAAGGATGAAAGAAACAAGAAAACAAACAAAAAGAATGAATAGAGGACGCCCACGATGTATCTGTACAAAATTGTTCAAGATACAGGTAAGTAGCCTACATCTTGTAACAGGCGTGCCTACCTAGGCGCAAAACGAAATGACCACATGCCAGGGGTCAAACGCCTCAGGCAACAAGGCTGAAAACCGGTTCCACATTCAGCCTTAATAACCGGGAACACCCGCGTCCCCACTCTAGTCGGCCCCTGCCTTCAGTAACGCCTTTGATGTGAGTACAGTACAGACTACTCCCTGCAGTATTAGGCGCCGCGGGAGCATCACAAGCGTCCAGACTCAAAACTACCTTTGACTAACGCACCAAGAACCCACATAGGGTATGTTAAACGGTAGTAAAC
>NZ_JAELTJ010000705.1 GCF_016428805.1 Achromobacter sp. ASV32 | reverse complement strand
CATCCCCCCCCCCCCCCCACCCACACAACCGCATCGTCGTCGGCAGCGTCAGATGTGTATAAGAGACTGCTCCACTGATGAGCTCTCCTCCTAGGTAGTTTCCTTTCCCCGCACCACACCTGCCAGCGGCATATATTCCGGCTCCCGCTTACTCTAACAACCCCGTACCTACTCATTACTTACTTGCTCCAACGCCCTCCGTTCCGAGATTACATTTACCAGCCATCGATGATTTACTTCTTGTCTTTCTGCGGGCTGACGAATCGTGACCTGTTATATTTAGTTGTGATGACGTCTGTTTGAATAAATTGTGAATCTGTTCTGGGTATCTCTCCTTTTTTTTTTGACAACTGCGAGGTCGTGTCTTGGTGGTCAAGTTAGCGTTTGGTCGCGTTGAGCTTCGGGGAGAG
>NZ_JAELTJ010000704.1 GCF_016428805.1 Achromobacter sp. ASV32 | reverse complement strand
ACCAGAGCGCAGTACCTCCGAGATACTATTCTCGCGCTTTTCGTCGGTCTGGTTTTGCCTGGGAAATACGCTCCTTCTGTGGTAGTCATGTGGGCGTTTTCTGCAAGGCGTCCTACTGCAGAAGCATCCTTTCAGCGCCAGGGCGGAGATAAGCTAGCTCTCCTAGCAGAGCCAAATGAGTGATTCCCACAACCGACGACATACGAGTCCATGTCTTTTGGCTGCCAGCGGGACCGTCAGTCAGCCGTTGGCTAGATCTCCACATGGAAATGGTGTCTTGGTCGGCGATAAATTTGACTTACACAAATACGCAGGCTTGTCTTTGCTCTCCAGCAAGAATAACCCCGCCATATGTCCCCGAGCCCTTTCCAGTCGGCGACCAGATTACGAATGGCTGCAGTGCCTGCCGC
>NZ_JAELTJ010000703.1 GCF_016428805.1 Achromobacter sp. ASV32 | reverse complement strand
GTCCAGGAACGTGCGCGTGGCGGCGATGGCGTAATCGCAGGGCTCGGGGTCGCCGGGGCCGTTGGACAGGAACACGCCGTCGGGATTGAGCTTGAGCACCTCTTCGGCACTGGTCTGCGCCGGCACCAGCGTCAGGCGGCAGCCGCGGTCGGCGAGCAGGCGCAGGATGTTGGACTTGATGCCGAAGTCGTAGGCAACGACGTGGAACCTGGATTGGTCGGGCTGCGTGAAACCGCCACCCAGCTGCCAGGTGCCTTCGGTCCAGGTGGTGCTGGCCTTGATGGAGACGACCTTGGCGAGATCCTGGCCGGCCATGCCGGCAAAGCCGCGGGCCAGTTCGACGGCGCGGTCGGCGTCGGTGCCAACGAAGATGCAGGCGCCCTGGGCGCCCTTTTCACGCAGGATACGGG
>NZ_JAELTJ010000071.1 GCF_016428805.1 Achromobacter sp. ASV32 | reverse complement strand
AGGCCCTCCAGTGGGCGATTGCATTGGCGCTGGGCGCAAGCTTTTGCAGCCCGGCGTTGGCGATGCGGGTAGGGCATTCGCGGGTCGTGTCGGCGCCGGGTGCGCCGCTGCAAGCGCTGGTCGGGTTGCAGGAGCTCACCCCTGACGAAGTCGCCTCGTTGAAGGTGTCGATTGCCGACGAGGCCGCCTGGCAGCGCGCGGGCCTGAAGCCGCCCGCGCCGCTGGCCGGCCTGGTGGTGCGGGTCGAAGACGGCCTGGATCCGACCCGCAAGAACCTGCGGGTGCGGTCGGCGCAGGCCCCGGCCGGCGGCGCGGTGGACCTGCTGCTGGATATCAGCTCCAGCTCGGGGCAGCGGCAGGTGCAGGTCAGTATCCTGGTGCCGTTGCGCGGCGCGGGCGCGGATGTCACGCCAGCGGCCGTGGGCACGCCGGGCCGTGCAGCGGGCACGGCAGGTTCGGTCAACGTGAAATCGGGCGACAACCTGTTCGCCATCGCGCAGCGCAATGCCGTGCCCAATGCTTCGGTCTATCAGATGCTGGTGGCGCTGTGGCGCGCCAATCCCGAAGCCTTCATCCAGAACAACATGAACCTGGTGCGCGCCGGGCAAAAGCTGACGATTCCTGACGCCGCCACCGTGCGGGCCGTGGATCCGGCCGAAGCGCGGCGCATCTTCAACGAACACGCCGAGGCCTTCGCGCGCTACCGCGCCCGGCTCGGTGCGGCGGCCGCCGCAAATCCCTCCGTGGTCAAGGGGCAGGATGCGGCGTCCGGCACGGTGGCCCGCCCCGGCGATACCGGCGTGGCAACGGCGACGCCGCCGCAAGACCGCGTGCGCCTGTCGTCGGGCCAGGGTGGCGCCGCGGCGCAGGCCGAGGCCCAGGCGGATCAGCGTACGTCCAACCAACGCGCCATTGCCGATGCCGAGGGGCGCGTCAACCAGCTGCAAAGCAACGTCGACGAATTGAACAAGGCCGTGGCCGGGCAGGGCGCATCGGGAACGGGTGCCCCCGGGGCCGATGGCGCTGCGGGTGAATCGGGTACGCCGGGCGTGGCGGGCGCCGCGGGGGCTACCGGCGGGGCGGGGGCACCCGGTGCGCAGGCTGCTGCCGGCGCTGCGGGCACGCCTGGTGCAAACGGAGCATCGGGCACGCCGGGCGCTGTCGGCGCTACAGGTGCCAGTGGGGCATCCGGTACGCCGGGTGCCGCCGGCGCCCCTGGCGCAACGGGATCCGCGGGTGCCACCGGCGCTGCGGGTACACCGGGCGCTGCCGGTGCGGCGGGTGCCGCAGGCACGGCAGGGGCATCGGGAACACCGGGCGCCGCAGGCGCGACAGGGGCATCAGGAACACCGGGTGCCGCAGGTGCGACAGGGGCATCAGGAACACCGGGTGCCGCAGGCGCGACAGGGGCATCAGGAACACCGGGCGCCGCAGGCGCGACCGGCGCGCCTGGCACCGCCGGATCGGCAGGAACATCGGGTACCCAGGGCGCGGCTGGCGCAACGGGTGCCACAGGCGCGGCAGGCGCCGCCGGCGCGCCTGGCGTTACGGGCGCATCGGGCGCGCAAGGCAGTCCTGGCGCAACGGCACCAACGGCCGCCGCCGCACAAGACAAGGCCGCCGCGGATGCGGCGGCGAGCAACAACAAGGACAAGGATTTGACTTCTTCCATGCCGGCCTGGTTGGCCGACAATCTTCTGGTCATCGTTACCGCGGTGTTGGCGCTGATCGCGTTCGCCATCGCCTGGGTGCTGCGTCGCGCGGGTGCGCGCCGTGGCGACGACGATGAGGAAACCTACGCCTACAACGAGCCCGCGCTGGATACGGCGGCGCTGAACCGCAAGCTTGATTCGATCAATCTCGACCTGGACGAACCGCCCACGGACGAACCGCGCCGGGTCGGCGGTCCTCGGGTCTGACAGATGTCCAGAGTTGCAATGGGGCTGGCCTACGACGGCTCCGCCTGGCAGGGTTGGCAGACCCAGCCGCACCGGCAGACGGTGCAAGACACATTGGAAGCCGCGCTGGCGCGCTTCTGCGACGTAACGGAACCGGTCGCCACCGTTTGCGCTGGCCGTACCGACACCGGTGTGCATGGGGCGATGCAGGTGATTCACCTGGATACCCACCTGGACCGGCGCATGGAATCCTGGGTGCGGGGCGTCAACGCCTTCCTGCCGCCCAGCATTTCCGTGCAATGGGCCAAGTCGGTGTCGGATGACTTTCATGCCCGCTTTTCCGCCCGCGCGCGTACGTACGTCTATCTGCTGTGGCGGGGCAGGGTGCGCCCGGCGCTATGGGCCGGGCGGGCCGGCTGGTGCTACCAGCCGCTGGATGTCGATGCCATGCGCGCGGCCGCGGGCGCCTTGCTGGGCGAACACGATTTCTCCAGCTTCCGGTCCTCGCAGTGCCAGGCCAAGCATCCGGTGCGCGTCATGCACCGGCTGGACATCGAAGAGCGCGGTCCGTTTCTAGTGTTTACGCTTCGGGCCAACGCTTTCCTGCATCATATGGTGCGCAACATCATGGGCGCGCTGCTGCAGATCGGCCAGGGCCGTGAATCCGTCGACTGGATGGCGCAGCTTTTGTCCTGGCGCGACCGCAAGCGGGGCGCGCCCACGTTTTCGCCAGACGGGCTGTACCTGTCGGCAATCGAGTACCCCGACGAGTTCGGGCTTGACGAGCTGGATGGCGGGGCGCAACTGCTGGCGCCCTTCACGCAACACTACCCGCAAGCGCCGGGAAACCCGCCGTAGCCCGGCGCCGGCCGGCGCTCCCTGGAGGCCTGTCTCATGCAACGCCGCGCGTTTTTGAAACGAACCGCTCTGGGGGCCGCCGCGGGCGGGGCCGCCATCGCCGCCCCGGTCTATGCGCAGGATGCGCCGGCGGTGTCCTGGAAGCTGGCTTCCAGCTTCCCCAATGAGTCTCCGACCCTGTTCGCCGGCGCCGAAGACGTGGCGCGCTACGTCAGCGACGTCACGGACGGCAAATTCCGCATTGAGATCTTCTCCGCCGGCGATCTGGTGGATGCCGGCCAGGTGCTCGATGCCGTGCAGCATCGCATCGTCGAATGCGGCCACACCGCGTCCACCCGGTTCTTCGACACCGATCCCGCGCTGTGTTTTGATGCCGGCGTGCCGTTCGGACTGAATACCCGGCAAATGAACGCCTGGATGCTGCAGGGCGAAGGGCTGGCGCTGACGCGCGTGCTGTTCGACAAGTACAACATCCTGAACTTTCCCTGTGGATTGACCGGCGCGCAGATGGGCGGCTGGTTCCGGGGCGAGGTCAAGACGGTGGATGACCTGCGCGGCCTGAAAGTGAAGGCGGGCGGTTTTGCGCGGCAGGTGCTGGCCCGCATGGGCGCCGAGCCCGTCGACCTGCCGGTGGCTGACACCTATGCCGCGCTGGAGCAGGGCGGCGTGGATGCCGTGGCCTGGATCGGGCCGCACGACGACGAGAACCTGGCGCTCTACAAGGTCGCCAGGAATTACTACTTTCCGGGTTGGTGGGCCGGTACGCTGCAGCTGTCCCTGTACGTCAACCAGGACGCCCATGACGAATTGCCCAAGCCGTATCAGGCGGCGCTGGGGCTGGCCAGCAGAATGGCCACCGCCAACATGATCGCCAAATATGACGCCGGCAACCCCGACGCACTGCGCCGGCTGGTGCAGCGGGGCGCGCAGCTCAAGGCCTTCCCTAAGTCGATGCTGCAGGCTGCCTACGAGGCCACGCTCAAGCTCTACCAGGAAATGAGCGCCAAAGATCCCATGTTCAAGAAACTGTACGAGAGCATGACTGCGTTTCGCGACAAGGAAATTCCCTGGTTCCGCGTGGCCGAAGGCAGCTTCGACAGCTTCATGGCCACGGCGGGGCAGCCTGGCGCCTGAAACCCGCCAGGCGCCAGGCTGCCTGCGGCATGACAGCGCGGCCAGGCAGACGGCCCGGCGCACGACCTTTATATATACTGGCTGCATCCGTCGCACTGGGCGACGCAAGCGATGAATTCCATGCGCACACGCATCAAGATCTGCGGCCTGACCCGCGAAGAAGACATCGACGCCGCCGTCTCGGCCGGCGTCGATGCCATCGGCTTTGTCTTCTATCCCAAGAGCAAGCGTTGCCTGACACCCACCCGCGCTGCGCAGTTGCGCCGCGCCGTGCCGGCCTTTGTCGATGTGGTGGCCTTGTTCGTGAACCCTGACCCGGCGGACGTTCAGGCCGTGCTGGACCAGGTCGGCCCCGAGCTGCTTCAGTTCCATGGCGACGAAACGCCGCAAGACTGTGCGCGCTATCACCATCGTTATCTGCGCGCTTTCCGTGCGGGCGCGCCCGGGCTGGATACCGCCGAAGACCTGGCGTCGTATTGCCGCGCCTACGGCGAGGCCGCCGGCTGGTTGTTCGACAGCTACAGCGCCGGCTACGGCGGCAGCGGCCATGGATTCGACCACGCCTTGCTGGCCGACGTGAAGGACGATCCGGTGTCGCGCCCGTTGATCCTGTCGGGCGGCCTGAACCCCGACAATGTCGCCGCCGCGGTGCAATCCGTGCGTCCGTGGGCCGTCGATGTGAGCAGCGGCGTCGAGGTCGAGCAAGGAATAAAAAGTTCTGATAGAATCTCGTTCTTCGTTGCTGCGGTGCATGCCGCAGACGCGAAAAAGTAGGAAGTTTTTCAGTGCTTGGCGTGCCCTGGGTAGTTCTTGTGGCAGGCGGTTGCAGATGAAGAATCATGCGCAGGTAAATGCAGAAGCAAAGTGCGAAAGCAAAGTGCCAAAGCAAAACCTAAGCGAAGATTCTGGAACGCAACAAAAACAGCAAAAAGTTTGAAAAGACGATTTGCACAGTTTAAAAAAGCACTATATAATTCTTCTTCTTTGCAGGCGGTTAGCTCAGCTGGTTAGAGCGCCACGTTGACATCGTGGAGGTCGTTGGTTCGATTCCAATACCGCCTACCAAATTCCTGCAAAGTGCTGCGAAGCACGGCAAAGAAAAAGCCGCTAGGTCAATGACTTAGCGGCTTTTTTTTGTTGTTCTGTCGCCAGATGCTGCCAAGTGCCGCCAGGTACTTTTGGGGGCACGTTTGGGGGTATAGAAATTCAGGGTAGGGGTATAGGGCTTTTCGCGGCAGCAAGCTGCTGATCGAGATAATCGGACCACCACTGCATTATCTCGCGACGCTCGTCCAGATACTGCGCATGGTTATATGCCCGGCGCACCTTGTTTTTATCTTTGTGCGCCAGTTGCGCCTCGATCGCCTTGTCACGGAAGCGACCGGTTTCGTTCAGGATGGTGCTGGCCAGGCCGCGGAAGCCGTGGCCGGTCTGCTGCTCGCCATAGCCCAGGATCTCCAGCGCCCGGTTGATTGTCTCGCTGCTCATGGGGACGGAATCGGGCCGGCGGATCCCGGGGAACATCAATGTGTGCCGGCCGGAATAGGTTTCCAGCTCATCAAGCAGGCCCAGCACCTGACGCGACAGCGGCACAAGGTGTGGGGGGCCGTTGAGCTTCTGCTGGCGCGTTCCCTTCATCCGTTCAGGCGGTACCGTCCAAAGACCGTTCGGGCGGTCCCATTCAGTCCATTCTGCCCATCGCAGCTCATTGGTGCGAACGAACGTGCGCATCATGATCTTGATGGCCAGGCGCGTCTCGGGTCGGCCGTGATAGTCCTCCACCCTCAGTAGCAGGCCCGGCAAATCGGTTTGCTCCACGTGGGGGTGATGCTCGACGGGCGGCCGCGGCGCAAGGAATTGCTCCAGACCGTACGTGACGTCCGCGTGCACGCGCCCGGTGCCGGCGGCGTAACGGAACACCATCCCGATGCTGCTCAGCACGCGGGCGGCCATTTCGAGCGCGCCCCGGCGCTCGACGCGGCGGACAGCATCCAGCACAACTTTTCCGGAAATGTCAGCGATGGGCAGCTTGCCGAAGCAGGGGTAAGCGTTGGCCTTGAGCGCCGATTCCATTCGTTCGTGGTAGCCAGGGCTCCAGTTCTCTACGCGCGTGGCGAGCCATTCCTGCGCGATCGTCTCGAACGTGTCGGCGGCGGCCGAAGCGGCAGCCGTGCGCGCCAGCTCGCGCTGGACTGCAGGATCCAGCCCGCCGTCCAGGAAAGCCTGGGCCGCGGCGCGTTCCTCGCGCGCCTTGGCCAGCGGCATGTCGGGATATTCGCCGAAGGTGAGGGACGTCTCTTTCTTGGTGCCCGGTCGGCGGTACTTCATGCGCCAGAATTTCGAGCCGGATTTCACCATTTCTAGGTACAGGCCCGCGCCATCGAACAGGCGATTTCCGCCGGTGGCCTTGTGCTTTGCCTGACGGCATTTCGCGTCGGTGAGGGGGACTACTTGGCGAGGCATACGGCCGTCACTCCTTGTCGTTGTCTATTTGTGCTTCGGTGGCGTTGTAGCCGCCCGGGTCTTTCAGCCACGCCAAGATGTCCCGGCCGCGCCAGGCGGTGAAATGCCGGGAGCCTGGTGCCGGCTTCGGCGCGGTGCCTTTGCTGATCTTGTAGCGCCACCCCTCGCGGGTGTAGGGGATACGCGGCTCAAGGTCTCGCCAGCGATAAAGGCCGTCCGGGTAGATCACTGGTGCAGGCGTGCGTCCGCTGCGCGGAGTGGCTTGGTCTGTATCTGTCTGAGGCATCTCATTGCTCCCTATCGTCGGTGTCGATCAGCCGCCACGATTGCTGCGAAAGATCCCCCCAGTTGCCGAATCCTGTGGGAAGCTTCCTGTTGCGCGAGGACCAATTGGTGCCATCCCAATAGCGCACCATGGTGGGCAGATAGCGACCTTCGGCGATGCGTATGCGGGCTTTGTACTGCCCGGCTGTAGGCGGGTTGGTTGTCACGGGTTGCCAGTCGCTCATTGGGATTCCTTCTTGTCGGTGTCGGCCAGGACACTGATGGCGTAGACCATCACCGGGTCCGGGCCGAAATGCGGGTGCGTGATTTGCTTGATCGTGTAGCCATTCCAGGGCAGCACCAGCCGACGGTCGGCATCGTCGCGCCGGGGGTAGCCGCGGGTCAGGACGATCTGGTCGTACAGGCCGAATGGGCTGGCCAGGCGCTTTCGCCAGTAGGGCGTGCAGAGCCGGTATTCGTCAGCCTTGGTGCCGGCCTTGATAGCGTCGAAGTATTCGCCCTTGAGGGCCAGTATCAGGTCGTTCATAGAATTTAAGCAGTTGCTTGAACGTGTTCGATTGATGTCCAATCGGCTCTCCAACAGTGACGGTGGCGGCATGATCAACATAAAATTTGCGGTAAATCTTCGTGAAACGTCAGCGAATGAGGACCAGCGAGGTACGTTTACAGTTCATCGGTTCGATGAACCAGATTCGTGTCAATGGGGCGCCGTCGATAAGAAACGGAAAGGCGATTGGGCGTACGTCGAAAATTGGGAGTCCGTTTCTAAAATCGCGAATTTGCATCCTTTAGGTGCATGTGAAAAGTGTTGGCCTGACGAGTTTCCGGCGCTCACGGCAGAGCTGCGTGAGAGATTTTGCAAACCTCGGTCATAGCCGTCTCGACTCACGGCTTCTTGCTGCGCCGAAGGCGCACGTCCTTGTAAGGTGTGATGCGGTCGCCTCGCTGGTGCAGCATCATGGCCAGTGTGCCTACGTCTACTGGATCGCCCTTGTCTACATGCCGGCGTAGCAATTCAGACAGGAACGACGCGGCGCATTGTTCCTTGTTCTCCCAACCCCCACGGCCCTCAGAACGCTTCGTCGCCAGCTTTGCTTTCATGGCGCCGGCGAAACGGTCGGCGGCTGTATCGTCGGGGTGCGCATCGCGCGAAGCGGGTGCGGAGTGGCAGTTTGCCTGGATCCACGCGGCCAGATCGATGGCTTGTTGCGCGGATAGATGAGGGGCCGTTACGAAGCTCTGACTCTGTCCTGCGAAAGCGAGGATGTGCTTCACTACATACGGCAGTTGTTCCTGTTCGTCCGCGTCGTGAGCGTCCCCTTGTGCTACCGCTGATACGGTGGGGGCGGTGGGCGGGTTGAAGCAGCAGGGAGCGATGAGCAGTGCGCCCAGGCGGTCGAGGCTGGCAATCGCGGCGTCGGCATGCGGCAGAAAGCCCAAGGCCGCACGCGCTTGCGCAAGCTCATGCTGCGCGGCGTCGATTGGCACCAGACTCCAAGTGTTCGCGATCTCGTTCATGCCCGGCCCTCCATGGTGGCCTTGATCCGCGTTTGTTGGAACAGGTCGACCTGGTCTGCAGGCTGGCCCAGCGCGATGACGCGGCGCAGCGCCGGCAACGTCTGGCGCAGACCCTCGATCGTGCTTTCTTGGATCGGCACCAGGTAGTGCAGGGCGATGTACAGGTCACGCAGGGGCTGCAGCGGTAAGTCCTTGCCGTGGCGGATGCTCCACATTTCGAAGTGCCAGATGAGCCTCTCGATCGCCGGCGCGGCTTCGTACCGATGGCCGTCGCACGCCAGGAATTCGGGATAGCCCTTCGCGTTGACGGACACTCTGCCGGTTCGGTCCAGCTCGTCGAACAACTGCTCGAGCGGGCGCATCACGATTTCGGCACCTATGAGCATGGGCGAAGCCTTCGGGCGTTCGATTCGGCGCACGCGTGCGCGCCGCGTCTCGATGCGCTGGACCAAGCGCCGGTCCTTGCGGTTCATGTAGGGATGCATGATTATGCGGCCTCCCGCTGCAGGGCTTGAATGGCGAAGTAGACATCGATGCAGCCGCGCACGTCGGCCAGAGCGCTGTGCGCGTTCTCTAGCGGCTTGCCGGTGAAGTACTGCACCGCTTCGCCCAGGTTGGCGGTCTTGTGGTGGTGCCGGTTGGCGGCCACCATCTTGGGGGTGGGGGGTAGTTTCAGAATTGGCGTGGCCAGGCGCGCGGTGCACTCGGCGGTGCCGGCTTTCCAGCGTTCCAGGTCGTGTTCCAGCTCGCCAGCGCGGTGCTGGGCGATACGAATGATCCGGGCGTCGAAGGGCTCGTTGTGCGCGATGCGCTTGCGCCCGGCCCACATTTCCAGGAACAGCGACAGGGCCAGCGTCTCGGGCACGCCTACCGCCTGGGCGTACTCGGTGGTGATGCCATGAACCTGGGTGACCTCGTAGGGGATGATCCAGCTGTCCGGCCGGACGATCAGGTCCAGGCTGGCGACCGTTTCGCGCGTATCCAGATCGACCAGCGCAGCGGCCAACTGCACAATGTGAGGTTGGCCAGGATGCTCGGACGGCTCCTTGAACAGCGGCAGGCCGGTGGTTTCGGTGTCGTAGAAAATTGCCAGGTTTTGCATGTCGTGGTCCTTGAGTCAGGCGGCGGCGCGCAGCGCGGGCTGGGCGTTGGTGCCGTGGTCGATCCAGTGGCTGGTGAAAAGGTCGGTGGGGGCGGGCGGGGCGGATTTCAGGGTGCCCAGCACCAGGGCGGTGTCGAGCTCGCCGTCGGCGGCCAGGCTGTCGAGCAGTCCCAGGAGGTCGCCGCGGCCGGGTTGATCGAGGCAGTCGAAGCGGTCCAGCAGAATGCAGCGCAGCCCGGACTGGGCGGCCAGCGCCAGTCCGATGAGCGCGTCGGTGCGCCAGCGCTCGGACTCGGACAGCAGGCGATAGGCGCGGCCGCCGTAGGTGATGGCCATGTCGCCAGCGATGGCGACCGCCGGCCAGTTGGCCAGGTCCGCCAGATGGGCGAGGCGGTCGTTCATCGGCTGCAGGGCTTCGGCCAGGATTTCGCCGGGGATGCCGTCGGGCGCCAGGGCGTCGCCGATCCTGGCCCAGGCCTGTACCTCGCCGTGGTACTGCGCGGCGTTGGAGGTGCGCTGTTTCGCGCTGTCGGCGGCCTGCTTGGCGCTCAGCAGGGCCTGCACCCGGTCGTGGACTTCCTTGCGCTGCTCCTTGGTGGCGTTCAGCTGTGCGCGCACAGCATCGACGTCGGCGGCTTCCACCGCCTCCGGTGCGTTCACGGCCTCCAGGCTGGACGCAGCCTCTTGCGCGGCAGCGATATCGCGGCGGTCGTTCTCGACGCTGCGCGCCATAAGGTCGCGGGCCTCGATGGCCTTGGGCAGCGCAGCCGCGGCGTCGGCGTCGCCGGAGGCGCCCAGCTTTCCATACTGGGCTTCGTAGCGCTCCAACACCTCGAGGATTCGCATATCGAGCGGCCCAGGCAGCGCCGCGTTCACCTTCTCGCAGTTGTAGACGTCGTCCAGGCAGATGGCTAGGTCATGTACCAGGCCCGCTCGCGGCCCGGCGCCAGCGCGCAGTTGGAGCACTTCGACGTGCGCGACCGCCTTGCCATGCTCGGCGAGGTCGTATTCAAGCTTGCGAGTCAGCTCGGGCAGGCGCGCCGCCTTGGCCTGGCGCGCGGCCAACTGATCGCGCGCCGCCGCATGGGCCTCGGCCTTCTGAACCAGCTTGCCCAAGGATTGGGCCGTCGCCTCGATGCGTTCGTCCAGGCCGGCCAGATCCGCACCCGCGCTCTCGAGAGCCGCGCGGTCGAAGGCGGGCACGTCAGCCGCCCAATCTTTGGCCTTGACCTCGCCGTAGGCTTCGCCGGTGACGGTGCGCCAGGCGCCCTTGGCCTGGGTGGCCTGGTCCTTGGCGTACTTCGAGCCTGCGGCGAACCCGGTGCGGAGGATGGGCTTGATCTGGGTCACCAACTCGGCGCTGCATGTCCGGGCCAGCAGGCGGGCGGCGATATCGTCGGGGCGGATCTTCGCGCCTGTCAGCGTGAACAGGAGGCTGCGCCGGTCGTTGGCCTCGGCCTGGGCAAAGCGTTCGGGCGCCAGGACGAAGGGCAGCGCCGGGCTGGTCGGCACCAGGTCCTGGCCGTCGGCCACGCCCTTGGGCAGCGTCATGGACACCGGGCCGGCGTCCAGCTCGACCGTGACGGCGCCCAGCTTCGCGCCGTCGCTGACCAGCATGTCGTACTCTTTTTTCAGGCCGACCCGTTCCGGCGTGCCCTGCAGCGCCAGGCGGACGGCTTCGGCGACGGTCGACTTGCCGGCGCCATTCAGGCCCGACACCAGCGCGAGCGGGGTGGGCAACTGCAGGTCCACGGCGCGGGCGCCCTGGAAGTTCTCGACGGTGATACGGTTGATTCGCATGGTTGCTCCTCAGGAGATGGCAAGCAATTCACGGCCACCATCAGGGCGCATGGCCGTCACAACACCGCGCAGCTCGAGGGCTTCGAGAAGCGACGCGGCGCGGTTGTAGCCAATGCGCAGATGGCGCTGAACAAGGGAGATGGACGCGCGGCGGTTTTCGACCACCACGCGGCGGGCTTCTGCCAGCAGCGGGTCGTCGCCGTCGTCGTCGGTGTCGTCGGCGCGAAGGGCCGGGCCGGTGCTGGTGCGGAACATGTCCGCTTGGCGGTCGTCGACGTATTCGCCGCCCAGGGCGTCGACCAGGTCGGCCACCAGGCCGCGCAAGGTGGTCGCCATGAGGAAGAAATCAGCCTCAAATTCCTCGGCTTCTGTCTTGGCGGTGCGTTCGACGTCCATCTGCACAACGTCGGCGGGGACGATGCGTTTCAGCACCAGTTCGTCATCCAGCACGAACGAGATGCGGTCCTGCCAAGTCAGGGCCAGGCGGGTGCACTGCATGCCACTTTGGATGTGGTGGCGTACCTCCTCGGGGTCCAGGGGGCGATTGACGTACTGCACGGCGCCAGCACCTTCGCCCGCCGCCCGCAGGTCCGCCAGCGTGTCGATGGTGAAGCCCTCCGGCGCCTCATCATCGGCGAGCCAGGCGGTCATCGCGCCGGCCGCCGCCGTGCGCACGGAGAGGCGGTCAAGCGCGAAGTGGTCGATGCTCTCGCACAGCAGGGCGACCGCGGCGTCGCGCGGGCCGCTCGAGGCGCTATCAATTCCCAGGCGCCCGGCGTAGGTGTCGATCCAGATCAGGACGTCATCCTGCTGACGGAATGCGGCCGGCAGCATCTGGTCGATGACCCGCTCGCGGATCTCCTTGCGCTGCTTTTTGCCGGGCTTGTAGCCCTGGGCCTCCTCGACCTTCGCCGCAGCTTCTTGCACCTGCAGGTCGATCGCCTTAGCGGGCATCACACGCGATTCGGTGCGCTGGCGCAGCAGCAGATGGCCCTGCACCTCGTGCACGAGCCCGTAGCCCTCGTGGACCGGCGCCCAGCCGGTGGACTCGGCCTGCAGGTCGGTCGTGGGCACGAATTGATGCTGCTCCAGCATGCCGACCAGCTGGGGCAGGGATACAGCCCACCCGCCGGGCAGGCTGTAGACCGAGAGGTTGCGGAACAAAGCCATGTCGGTCACCTGGCCTTATTCGGGCGCCTGGACGCTGCGGCGCCGCGTGCTGCCGCCGCGCTGGGCTGCGGCCGTCATCGAGGTGCGCAGCTGCTGGTACAGATGCGTGAGGCGATGGCGCTCGTTGTCGTCGGCGATGCTGGGCAGGAAGTCGGCGGCAACGTCCAGGACGTCGATGGTCTTGGCGGCACGCAACTGCGCTTCCACCTTGGCCGGGTCCAGGGTTTCCTCGTCGGCGGCGCCAGCGCCGGGCAGCTCGGCCTGGTCGCCCTGACGCGCGGCACTGGCGCTGGCATTCGTCGTTGTGGTGGGGGCGGATTCCTCCTGCGCCGCATCGCTGGCCTTGGCTTGCGCCTGCGCGGGAGCGGGGTCGACTTGCGCAGCCTGCTGCGTGTCCCGGCTTTCCACATCGGTGACGTCGGCGGGCGCGGCCGACGGCTGGCGCTGCGCAGGTGCTGCATTGGCGCGCAGTTCATCCACGTTCACGCTGATCGTGCCATCGGGGCCAGCCGTTGCCTCGATGATATCCTGCGCTTCCTCGACCGTCTGCAGGCCCATCAGCAGTTCCGGCGCATAGAGCTTGCCGAAAAAGCTGGCCGTGCGGTAGCGCAGCATGACCTCGTCCATGGTCTGCCACTTGCTGCCGGTCTTCGAGTACCAGCCCTCGCGCACCGCCATTTCAATTGACACGGCGGGCGATTCCAGGCGCTCGCCGGTCTCCTTTTCGATCGCCCAGGCGACGCATACCTTGTCGACGATTTCGACCTTCTCGACCTTGCTGCGGCGTTCGCCGGCTTCCCAGTAGGTCGACTTGTAGTCGATAGCCTTGGGGCCCAGGACCTTGATGTCGAAACGCAGGGGAGAGAACCGCCCGCAGCCATTGACGGCCGCGATGATCCACTGCGAGGACCAGGACGGGCGGCCCTCGACGATGTACAGGTTTTGCATGACCATGAGCGGGTCGGCGCCCATGCGCTGCGCCATATTCAGCGCCACAACGGCGTTCGCCAGAGCATTGGGGTTCTCGCGCGATTCCTTGACGTTGCCGTACTTGTCCAGCTTTTCGATCACCTTGCGGTATTGGGCCGGCACCAGGGTGCTGCTGGCCAGAAGGTTGGCGGCGCGCTGCATCAGCTCGAAGCTCTGCAAGCTGCCGAATCCGGGCGCGACGACAGGCATCTGAGCCTCGGGTGCGGCGCGCAGGCTCTGAACGGTGGTGGTCTGATTCATATTCAGCGTCCTTGCTTGTGGCTGTTGCGGTAGTCGCGGTACTCCGCGGCGGTGGCGAGCGCGACGGTCTGGCGCTCCCCGGGCTTGGCATCGCGGTGGTACTGTTCGACCTGGCTGACCAGGAACTGGGCGGGATCCCAGGCCAGGTGTTGGCTCACGACCGACTTGCCGGCCTGATCGGTGCGCCGGACGTATACGTCGCGGCTGACGGGGTGAAGGGACATGCGGGGCTCCTCTGGTTATCGGAAAAGGCAGGACGACCAGCGCGCGCAGTACTTGGGGCTGCACAGGACGCTGGAGGGGTTCGGGGGGAATAGGCCGGTGCGGAACATCGCGGCGGCGTGCTCGAGCAGGCCGGGCTTGTCGGGCCAGCCCACCATCACGCGGCGTGCGTCGAAAATCGGGCTCACGGCGGCGGCCGGGCGGCTGCTGGTGGACAGGGCAATGATTTGCGAACCCACCGTTGTGACCTTCTTGGTGGCCTCGTACATCAGCTGGTAGGTGCCCGTCTGCGCTGCCCGCCCCTGGGTCACCGCCTTGCCGTCGACCAGCACGCGAGTGCCGGTCTTGACGTCGGGCACCACGATGCCGCCCTCGGTGGCGGCCACGCGGGCGCGATCCATGGTGCCGGTCAGACGCACGGTCATGCCATTGCCGCAGTCAATATTGAGCGGGTCCAGCGTCGTCTCGACGTCGATGTATTCGAAGCGGGGCGCGATTTCGGCGCAGTACTTGACCAGCACCACCAGGGCGATGCGCTCGGCCTCGTCAATTGACAGGCCGTCCTGCGCCATGTCGACTTCCTGGACAGGGTTGCGCAGCTCGTCGACCAGGACGCCGGCGGCGTCGTCGGGCGTGCAGGCCGTGCCGTCCAGGCGGGCGCGGTCGAAGGCGGCCGTGCCGGCGTGCACGGCGGTGCCCAGCAGCGCGCGCATGCCGGCGGGCTTCTTCATGCCCAGGATATGCGTGCCTTCCCAGGCGTGCGCGCAGTCGAACAGGCGGCCCCAGCTGGAGGCTCGGACGGTGAAAACCCTGGGTTCCATGTCAGCAGCTCCGTTCAGCGGGAGGCGTGGCGCTCGGCGCCGGCCTGGTGGGGGCGCTGGGCATCGAGCGTCGGGCCCAGCACGCCGGTGAGGGCGGCCAGGAAGATCACGCCGCCGACAATGCCGGCCGCGTAGGCCGCCGCGTCCAGGTCGCGGCCGGTGCGGCGTGCGCGGCGCCAGACGATGCGAAGGCGGCGGCTCATGCTTCCCTCGCGTAATCGGTGTCGGGCACGATGACCACGTCGCCGTGGATCGGGCGCGGCTCGCCGCGCGACACCAGGTAGAGGTGCGACGCAGCCGCATTGACCGGCAGGCCCTTGGCCGCGGCCGACTGGTCGACCAGCATGGCGTGCTGGCGCTGGCCGAGGCTGACAATCTCGAGGTCGTCGGCGCCGATCAGCTGGCGGACGTCGAGGAGGGCGTGCGGGCCATGCAATTCGGTATCCGTGCCGTCGGCGCGGACCAGCTTGCGGTGGGGCTTCATTGGCGGGGCTCCATAGGGCGGGGATGCCCAGCGCGGATCTGGCGGCTGGGCAGGCAGGAAAAGACGGTGGTGATGCTCCGCGGGAAGAAGGCGCGGACGCGCTCGCATTCCGCAGCGGTTTCGAACCGTTCGATGCGCATGACCGGCGGGCGGTCGTAGCCGGCCGGCAGGAATGCGAACAGGACCCAGATAGTGGCGGCGGTCATTGGCGGGCCTCGCGTGCGAGGCGGCAGACTTCGCCGGCGCGGCCGGCCTGCTGCTGGGTGAACATGCCGAAATGGCAGATGGACGGCGAAATGGCCAGGGCGCGCGCGAGCCAGGCGTAGGCGGCACTCTGCTTGCCTGCATATCGTTCGCTGACCAGCGCCAGGAAATCGGCCTTGGCGACCTTGCGCGCCTGGATGGTTGCCTTGCTGGCCATGATGCCCAGCGGCAGGTCGGTGTCGGGGTGTAGGCCTATGTAGGCCTGGCACTGGGTGCATCGGTAGACATAGGGCCAAGCGCCAAAGGACTGGCCGGCGTAGATGTCACGGTTGTTGGTCAGCTTCACCGGACCGCCGCAGCAATGGCAAGCCTTGGGCGGCTCGATGCGGTCGCGCACGCGCGCCAACGCACGGCGGGAAACGTAGGGGAGAGGGGCGGGCGCGGTCAGTTGGGACTTGCTCCGGCTGCGCCGGTCGACGCCAAGGACTTGGATCGTCATACGGTCGGGCTCCAGGGATCGGTGCGGCGCAGGTAGGCCGCAGTGCGGTCGACGCCCCGCGCCAGGGCGTACAGAAGAGGCGGCAGCAGAATGAGCGCGGCGATCACGGTTGCACCCCGCGGGCCAGGATCTGGCGGGCGCGCTTGACCAGTTCGGCCTGCAGCTGCTGGACACCGTCGGCGCCGGCGCGCTGATCGAAGGGCCACTTGCTGATCGCCGCCAGCACCACGCCGCCGGCGGCCTTGGCGGCCAGGTCGCACTGAAACGTTTCCGCCCACCACTCCAAGGACTCGCCGAAGGCGGTAGCGGCGCGGCCGGCGAACAGGTCGCAGAGGACGCTGAGAATGTCGGCGTCAGTCACGTCGTGTGAGCAGAGGCGAACCGGCGAGCAGGTGTCGTAGCCGGCAATGGAGGTGTGGTTGGCGGGTATGCCCGCAGTGGGTGCGATCTTGTCCTGGGTTTGGACTTGCATGCCTGTCTCCCTGGTTGAATTCGGCTCCGCCGCGTGCAGCGGGACTGATTACCGGGAGGTTACCTTCAGGTAATTTTCAGAACAATACCTAAGGGTAAACTTTTTTGTAACAGGCAAAGAAAAACCGCCCTGAGGCGGTGTTGGTGGTTCTGAGGCGACGGGTGTAGCGGTGCGCTACAAGGGGGTCATCTTGCGAGGCATCGACTCTATCGGGGGCATCCTGGGCCGGCGCTGCTCAGATGGAGGGACTTGCGGCTTACTGAACGAGAGGCACAGGGTATGAGCGCGGTTGAAAGCTTCGGTGAATCCGAACAACGAATACGAGATCGTTGCTGTATCGTACCCAAAGTCGTACTTGATCCGCACCTTGGAGCCAGCGGACATAGCGCGGAGGATCTCTGTAAATCCAGTAAATTCCTCGAGCTCCACAAATCCGTATCGGTCCCCCATCGATCCTCTCGAAAAACCCGGGACGAGGAATGGTCGACCACTATCGACACGTATCGTTAGATTAACGGGCACTTCTTTCTTGTCGGTTTGGAGAGCTTTCCCGTAATCAAAGATTGTGGAGATATCTTGGAGGCACGAAGGCGGGAAAAAGCTGACTGTCAGTACAGCGTCGTCATTCTCACCCGAGGTGCTGATTCTCGTGATCTTGGCTGGCCCGTCGGTCAACACTATGCTTGTCCAGCGCCCGTGGGTCTGCGGAAGGGAAGTCTGCCCTTGAGTGACTTGCGCCATGCCCTGCGCACTAAATCCAATTATCGCGGCCGCACAGAAAAGTATCGGAATTCTCATTTGGTCACATTCGGGCTAAAAATTTCCGCAATTCGGTACAAGTTTGAGGTGCCGGTGCTCAGGCAGCCTTTTCGGTCTCGTCTCTTTTGATTGCTGGCTGCTCCGCGTATGCGTCGACTTGGCGCGCTACCCACTGTTCGATACCGCGGCGCTGTTCGGGCGTTAGGCCTTCGTAGGCCTGGCGGCTCACAGTCGCAAATGGCCACGCGCCGAGGTCATCTAGTCCATCAAACCAATAAGCGGGCAGATCCAGGACAGACTCGAACTCGCGCACCATTTCCTCACCGAGCTTTTTTGTCCGGTTAAGCACACGCGACACGTAGTTCGCTGGCTTGCCGACAGCATTGGCGATAGTCGCTTGCTTACCTCCAAAACGCTCATTCATGAGTCGTTGGAAGCGGGCAAGGCGTGTCGCGTAGATATCGTCCATCTTCATCGTTTGGAGTGTGGCCCGCTACGCGCCTAGGGGTAAACAACCTACAGGTAAACAATCTGCTTGCACTGAAAGATTACCTGCGGGTAAAGTTTGGGCTATGAGCACCTGCCCCAACACTCCTACCCGCATTCCGATTGAGACACTTCTCCGGTGGCTGCGCGAAACGCCGAGAGCCGAAGCTGAGGCCAAGTGTGCCGAGCGCGGTACTTCGGTCGGATATCTGAGGCAGATAGCTTATGGCTACAAGCTCGCTGGCCTGAACGGTGCCGATATCGAGCTGATAACGGACGGACAATGCCGGCGTCAGGACCTGCGCCCTAACGACTATGCCCGCATTTGGCCGGAGTTGGCTGCACTGGAAAAGGGAAGGGCGCGGCCGCCTTCTACGCTGGCCGACGGGGTGGAGCATGTCTAAGCGCGATTCAACGCCCCAACTCCCCAGCACATCCGATGCTGCAGCACTGATCGCTCGACATTTGTCGGTCACTCGTCCGCATCCGTCGGCCGCTGAGTTGGCGAAACGCGGGTCAACGTCGGAATCAGGACGTGCATCGTCGAATCGAACATCTCGATTGCCGCGTCCCGCGCGTGGCTGTTCAGCATGCGTACACGGGCCGCTTCGGCTTCGACTTTCAACCGTTCCACAAGCTTCTCGGCGTCGTGGTGCGTCAGGATCAACGATTGGAATGCTACGAGCATGGCTTCGTAAATTCCGTACTGCGCTGCTGCGGGGTCGGGAATGAATTCCTTTTCGCTTTTCATGCTCGGTTCCTTGCCTCGTGGTTTGTGTGAGAGCAGCCAGTTTAGAGGCCTGGGGCTGGGCACCCATTTCCACGTCAGTCAAGCCGCACGGGCGGGTGCTATGCATGTCGACCGGGTGGAAGGCGCGGGGGGGCGTAGGTCACCAATGGCCTCCGCGACTTCCTTGAAAATCGTCGGAGTCATCTTCAGCGTCCTGCGCACTCCAATCGGGTACTTCCGAACGAATGCGTCCATGAATAGAGCATTCGAGGTAATAGCGATTGACGTCAGGCTGGAGATACGTCTTCTTGCGGTCGGCTACGCAGTTTGCGCAAAGGTACACCGGGCCGCTGGCCGATTCGCGCGTGGACTTGTCGACATAGGCAATCGCACCCCCCTGGGTCTGCGTGCGTTCGTACTGTTCAAGGTCGCGGTCCCAGGCTTCAAGCTCGCCAACTTGGCGTTCGAGGTCGGCGATCTTTGCTTCCAGCGCTTGTTTCTCTTGAACCAGCGCGGCCTGCTTCTCCTGCAAGGCCAATGCCGAGCTGGTCAAGTCGATAAGCCGTTCGTTCATGGCCAATCTGGCCTCGTTCAGCTTGTTGCCGTCCCGGACGTCAATGGCGAGCTTGGCCAGGTCGAAGCTGCCACGCAGGGCGGACAGAGCGCCCGAAAGTTCCGCGATCATCAGAGTTCCCCCAACGTAGGAAAGGGTGGTGTCGGAACCCCCGATTCTACGTTGCGTGGGAACGCCTGGCGGGGAGGGCGCGATGCCTGAGCAGCCGCCGCCCGTTGCCGCCGCGTCGCCAGCCCGCCGCCGTCTACTGCTGAGCTTGGCCTCGGCGCCGCTCGCAATGTGCCTACCGGACCTGCGTCCGCCCGCGCCCATGGTGTTGGGCGTCGACCTTGCCGGCCGCGTCGAGGCGACCGCCACCAGTATCCGATTTTTCGACGCCGCCGGCCGCCTGCGCATGGTCGTCGGTGCCTTTTCTTCTTCCCCTTGAGCTGACTGCATGCCGGCATTGTGCCCGCCGCCCCGCGCCAGGCCCAGCCGAGCAATATCCGATAGGTAACCCATGAGCAACCCGACCCTGCATACCCTGGAATCGCGTCCCGCCGAAACCTCCGCCGGTGGCAAGTGCACCGAACGGCTGGACGTGCCCTGCACCAGTGACCTCTACGACGCGATCGCGGCCCTGGCCACGATGAGCGGCAAAACCAAGGCCGAGTACGCGCGCGCCGTGCTTGAGCAGCATGCTTTCGGCGCGATCGGGTACGTGCGCGCACGCGCCAACACGGTGGCATGACGCCATGGCCAAATCGAGAATCAACCATTTCGGTGTCTTTTCCGGATCGGGGATTGGCGCGGCCGGCATGCAGGACGCACAGCCCGCCATCCCGGGTCTAGAGGGCGAGATGGTCTGCTTGGGCGGCATCGACGTGGATCCGGCCGGCGCGGCCGACTTCGAACAGTTCACGGGCGTGCGCTGCACGGTGCGGGATATGTTCAGCCGCAACCAGTACATCGCATTTCACGGTCATGAGCCGCCGGACGGTTGGGTCGAGGCCATGCCGGCTGACATTCGCGCCGCTGCTGGCGGGCACCGGCCGCACATCCTCTTCCTGTCGGCGCCGTGCAAGGGCTTTTCGGGGTTGCTGTCGCACGCGCGCAGCCTGACGGCCAAGTACCAGGCGCTCAACGAACTGACCCTGCGAGGCATCTGGCTGTGCCTCGAAGCTTGGAAGGACGACCCGGTCGAGGTCATCCTGTTCGAGAATGTGCCGCGCATCGCCACGCGCGGACGCCACTTCCTCGATCAGATCGTCCAGCTGCTGCGCCACTATGGCTACGTCGTGCGCGAAACCGCCCATGACTGCGGCGAGCTGGGCGGTCTTGCCCAAAGCCGCAAACGCTTTCTGCTGATAGCTCGTCACGCCGAGAAGGTGCCGGCGTTTATCTACGAGCCGCCCAAGCGCCCGCTGCGCGCCGTGGGCGAGATCCTGGGCCGCATGCACCTGCCGGGAGACCTGCGCGCCGGCCCGATGCACCGCATCCCGAACCTGAGCTGGAAGACCTGGGTGCGGCTGGCCTTCGTCGAAGCCGGCTGCGACTGGCGCAGCTTGAACTGCCTGGCCGTGCAGGACGGCTACCTGCGGGACTTCCTGCTGGTGCCGGAAATGCATCGTGGTGCCTTGGGCGTGCACTCGATGCAGGACAGCGCCGGCGTTATCGCTGGCCGCAGCTATCCGCTGAATGGCGCCTTCTCGGTGGCCGATCCCCGTTTCGATCCTTCCGCTGCATGGAAGGACGGCCAGGCCTACGGTGTGCGCCGCTGGGATGCGTCGACCGGCGCGATTGCGGGCCAACAGGGGCCGGGGCAGGGCGCCTACAGCGTCGCCGACCCGCGCCACCAGGGCCCGGCCAAGCACAGCAACGAGTTCCGCATCGTCCGCTATGACGAAGCCGCGCGCGCGGTGACGGGCGCCCATGGCTCCGGGCAGTGCGTCGCGGATCCCCGCGGCGGGCCCGATGCCAGCAAGCTACATGGGAAGTTCCACACGGCGGACTGGGCGGAACACTCCCATGCCGTGATCGCCGGCTATGCCAATGGGGCGTTCGCTGTGGCCGATCCGCGGCCCGGCTTGGCCCGCGACCGCGGAGACCACTACCTAACCGCTGGGCACTACGGCGTCGCCGCCTGGGACAAGCACGTCGGCGCCGTTTCGGCGGCCGCCTGCCACGACAACGGATCATGGTCGGTGGCCGACCCGCGCCAGCTGCCCGCGGCCAACGACAAGCTGGTATGTCGCATCACCGCCGAGGACGGCACGTGGCACCGGCCGTTCACGACGCTCGAGCTGGCGGCCCTGCAAAGCATCTACGACCCCGACGACTACGCCGAGGCCGAGGAGCGCGGCGAGGTGTTTCTGATGAACGGCACTTCCGACAGCGCCCACCGGGAGCGCATCGGCAACGCCGTGCCGCGCAAGGCCGCAAAGGCCATGGCCGAGGAAATCGGCCGGGCAATCCTGCTGTCGCGTGCGGGGGAATCATTCCAGCTTTCGGCAACGCCAATCTGGGTGCGGCCGATAGTCACTGCGCTGGCGGTGCGGGGCGGGGAGTTCTCGTGAGCGCTTACGGCTGGTTCCAGTCAGGGAAGATTTGGGGCTGTGCGGTCTACCGCATCGCGTGTCGCCAGCAGGGGGGCGGCGTGGAAGTTTCAGCGTGGGCCGAACTTTTCATTCATCTGCCGAAAACGCGAGATCGAGCTGTCGAGAATTTTGGCATGCATGCGTATTTGCGTGCACATCCGTGCGAACTCCAGTGGCCTGACACCACTTTCCGATTGGACAAGCTCCAGCACGAGGCTCCGGGAGTCTATAAGAACGGCCACTATTCGAGCTGCGGGGTCTATTCGGTCCGGCGAGCCCAGAACGTACAACGGCAGAGTCTTGCATTGTGCAGCAATGGTCTCCGTGTGGCTGGCCAAGTAGTAGTTCCAAACTTCGAGGAACATAGTCAGCGATGTTCCATCGGCCTTTTCTCGTATCGCGTTCGCAACCGAGTAGGCGACCTCGATGGCGCCACAGATCTGCCTGTCGAGCAGCAAGCGCTGCTCACGGATCTGGTTTCTTTGTTCATTGGCTTGTCGGTTCGCGACCCAGAATGCCCCCAGAATGGCGCCGATAGATCCGACTGCCTGTATCCATGCCGCCAAGTCCGAGCTATTGGCTGGCGCATAGGTGCTGGAAGTCCAGGAAAAAAAGGCTGCAAACGCACCGATGCCTGCCAGCAATGCGACCGTGAAGAGCAGCGCGGATTTGGCGATGTAGGTGATCAACTCGCGGACTTTCATGGCTTCTCCGGAAGTGTTGCGCGCCATAGTAGCGCGGTCGGGGGCCTGGCATGACACCCAAACGCCCCTTGATCCGTTACCACGGAGGCAAATGGCGCCTAGCGCCCTGGATCCTCCAGCACTTGCCGCCGCACCGCTGCTACGTCGAACCGTTTGGGGGCGGCGCCAGCGTCCTGGTGCGCAAACCCCGCGCCTACGCAGAGGTCTACAACGACCTGGACGGCGAGATCGTGAATCTGTTCCGGGTGGCGCGCGACGACGGCGAACGCCTGGCGCGCGCCTGCGAGCTGACACCCTTTGCCCGCGCCGAGTTCGACGACGCCTACAACCCCGCCGAGGATCCGCTGGAGCAGGCCAGGCGCACCGTATTCCGCAGCTTTTCCGGCTTCGGGTCGGCGGCCGTGACGGGCCAATCCAGCGGCTTCAGGGCCAACAGCAATCGGTCTGGCACCACGCCAGCGCATGACTGGATGAACTATCCGGACTGCCTGCGCATGCTCATCCAGCGCCTGCGCGGCGTGGTGATCGAGAACCGTGACGCGATCGACTGCATGGCCCGCCACGACGCACCTGACACCCTGCATTACGTGGATCCGCCTTATGTGCATTCGACGCGCTCGTTTCGAACGCGCTCCCACTCCTACCGCCACGAGATGACCGATGCGCAGCACGAGGCGCTGGCCGGCGCGCTGCACGGCCTGAGCGGAATGGTGGTGTTGAGCGGGTATCGCTGCGAACTCTACGACCGGCTCTATGCCGACTGGACACGAATTGACGGCCGTGCGCACGCGGACGGCGCGAGGCCGCGCGTGGAGTCGCTGTGGCTCTCGCCGTTGGCGCGCGGCCAGGGGCTGCTGCTGACCAGCGAGCCCGAAATCGCTATGGAGAAATTCTGATGAGCCGTCGCTATGGACGAAACCAACGGCGCCGCGCCCGCGAGCGCATCGCCGAGCTGGAGCAGCAGGGCGCCAACTTGAACCGCGCCCTTGGCATGGACCGGGCGCTGATGGCGAAGATGCGGGAACGCAACCGGGCCCTGGGCGAGATTATTGACCTGGTGCGAAAGGAGCTGCCCAGTTATCCGCTTCTGCCGGTCGATGAGCGCGCGCGTGATTTTTCCGGCATGGCGCAGGCGATGCAGCGTGGTGAGCCTGCGCGCGCGGTCATACCCATGCCCGTGCCAGCATTCTCCGCGCAGGAATCGGCGCTTGTGATGGAGGCGGAGTGCCTGCATACCGAGGTGGTCGCATTGCTGGCCGACACGGACCTGTCAGCGATGCGCAATCAGGTTCACATGCGCGTGCAACTGGGCCGCGAATGGGCTGCATACGCCATTTCGACCTCGGCGCTGCAGACGATGGATCCTGAGCGCCTGCAGGATCTCCTGCAGCGCGAAATTGCCGGCGCCCTGGCGCGATCACTGGTCGAGGCCTGGCAGGGCTTCGGCTGGCGGCTGCGGCGGTTCTAGGGAGCACGATATGCGCGATTACGCGAAAGTCGGCCCGCAGTTCTGGAGCGGGCGTACAGGCCGGGCCTTGAAGAAGCAGGGGCCCGAGGCGGTCATCGTGGCCATGTACCTGATGACCTGCCAGCACGCCACCATGTTGGGCCTGTACTACCTGAACCCGTCCTACATCACGGCCGACACCGGCCTCACCTTGGAAGGGGCTATGAAGGGGCTTCGAAGCGCCTGCGAAGTGGGGTTTTGCCGTTTCGACGAGGACAGCATGGTGGTGTGGGTGGTCGAAATGGCCCGCTACCAGATTGCCGTCCAGCTCGAGGCCAAGGACAACCGCTGCAAGGGCATCCAGCGCGAGTACGACGCGCTGCCCGAAAACCCTTATCTGGCGCCGTTCTTCGAGAAATACGGGGCGGCATTTCACATGACTTCGAAGCGTTCTAGCGACCGTCCGGAGGTAAGCCCCTTTCAAGCCCCTTCTAAGCCCCTCCGAAGCCAGGAGCAGGAACAGGAGCAGGAACAGGAACAAAATTCTTCTGCGGCGGCGGCTTTACATCCTCCCGCGCGCGAACCTGCAGACGACCTGCCGCCGCCGCTGGTGCTGGAGGGCAAGCCGCCGTCCGAACAGGCCATGGCCATCGCGGTCTGGCTGCGGCGCCAGGAACAGGCCCGCGGCAAGCCGCCGCGCGGCGCGCAGAGCAACGACCCTCGCATCGTGCGATGGGTCCAGGCGGGCATCACCAGCCTGCAGCTGGTCGAGGCGTATGGCCTAGCCGTGGCTGACCGCGGCACCACGGGCGACCCGGGCACGGTCACCGCTGGTTTCCTCGACGTGTTCGTCGACAAGGTGCTGAACCCGCCCGCCGCCGCCAGCAGGCTGGACGGCAAGCGGCCCAGCGCTGCGAAAGCGGCCGACCCGCTCGCCTGGGTGACCAGCGCCAGCGGCATCACCGAGCAGGGCGCCAAGCTGGGTCTGACCCAGGGCGATGCCGAGCCGTTCTGGCAGTTCAAGGCCCGCGTCATCGAGCGCGCCGGCCTGACCGACGACGACAAAGCGCGGCTGCGCGCCGACTACGGGGTGAACCTGTGAACGCGGCCGTCCAGTGCGTCTACTGCGAGCGCTTCACGCTGCGTCATGCACACACCGCCATGGCTGCGCAAGGCCTGGGCCGCTGCGCGCTCATGACCGATCGTCCCGGCAGCTTCGTCAGCCCTTTGTGGGGCCGCAGCTGCGCGACCTACCAACCCGCGCCAGCGGCCAAGGCCGAGGCGCGCATCGAATGGCTGCGCGACCTGCGCAGCGAGGGAGCCTGATGACCATCCAATCCCACACCCTGGTGCTGCCGTACCCGATCAGCGCCAACCGCTACTGGGCCAGTCGCACGGTTACGGCGCGCGGCGGCAGGTCGTTCACCAGCACCTACGTCACGCCCGAGGCGAAGGCCTACAAGGCGCAGGTGCTGGCGCTGGCGCGCAAGGCCGGCGTCGCACAGCCGATCGCCGGCCGCGTCAAGGTCGAATTCACCCTGTTCCCGAACCGTCCGCAGGACTGGCAGAAGCGCATGCGCAAGGACGGCACCGCGTGGGACGACACCGTGCAGTGCCTGGACCTGGACAACGCCCAGAAAGTCGTCCTGGACAGCCTCAAGGAAGTGGTTTTCGAGGACGACCGCTGGGTCCGCGAGATCCACGCGCGGCGCGCCGAGCCGGACGAGCTGGGCGCTCGCCTGGTGGCCGTCGTCACGCCGCTGCACACGTACAACCCGCAAACCGCCCTGTTCGGCGTAGAGGCCTCTGCATGAAATTCAGCGACCGCGACCTTGAAATCACCCGCCGGCGCGAAGCCGGCGAATCGCCTGCAGGCCTGGCGACTGCCTACGGCATCTCTCCCGAGCGGGTGTGGCAGATCGTCACTGCCGTCCAGCGTCATCAGCGTGGCGAAGCGCCCAAGCAGCGCCGGCGATATCTGGACAGCACCGCGGCGCCCGCGCGACCCTCTGTACGCCCGCGGATCCGTCTTTGGCCCGACCGCCCGGCCGGCTCGGAGTGGTACGAGTGCGTCAGCGCCGGCCGCATGGGCGTGGGGGCTACGAAGCTGGAGGCCTACGCGCGGTGGCAGTCGGCCGGGCCCAGCACCGCCGGCGCCGGCTCGACGACGAGCCCGCAGTCGGTCCCGGCGCCAGTAGCTCCTGCCGCGCCCAAGCTCACTCCGGTGCACGCGGGCCAGGTGCAGGTGCTGCCTGGCGTCACCACCCGAAAGCCCCTGCGCATGGCCGCGACGCTGGGCCTGAACGCCGAGCGCATCGGTGCCCAGCCCCCCATGCTGTCGCTGCACGGCACCAGCCGCACCCGCACGGCTGGATCCCATGACCAGGAATAGCGCGCTGGCCGGGCAGGCCGGCGCCCAGATTTTTCACGATTGCCAGGAGCGCACAGTGTCCGAACCGCTTTTCAAGGGTGCCCACCAGGCGCTCACCTACGCCTTCAACTATTCCGCCGGCACCCTGGACCGGCCGGCCATGGTGAAAATGGCCGATCGCACGCCGCGCACGGGCCGCGGCCTGGCCGGCGTCGACGGCGCGGCTCAGGCTGGATTCATCCTGCGCGAGCTGCAGGCGCTGTCGCCGCTGCACCAGCGCATCCTGGAGGCCCGGTTCATGCCGCAGACGACGCCTTGTCCGTGCTGCCGCAGCAGTGTCTGGGATCAGGACTGGTTTGCCGCGGTGCGGGCCGTGTCTGACGGCGTCATGGCCAGCGGCGTCCTGTCAGGCCACATCGTGCACCGCGCCGTGCGCGACGGCATCGTGGCACGGTACTTCGCCGCCAAGGCCAACCGCGGCCGCGTCATGCTATCCGACCTGGCCGTGCACGCAGGCATCAGCGATCGCACCGTGACGGATCAGAATGGAAAAATCACCATCTGGCTGCGCGGCTCGCGCGTGGTGCGCAAGGGCGCAGGCGTGGTCGAGGATGGGAAAAAGGGTGAGGAGGCCCGTGCCATGGAGCTGGCGGAATCGCTTTTGCGCGGTGCGGGTCTTGTCGGTGAATAGGATCTGAGATAGCGTTTTGCCAGCCCTCAAAATGTTGGTTGCTTATGACATTCAACCCGTGGATTGTCCGCCTGCTTCCGTCGAAAGCGGAGGAGAAAAAGGAACGCGCACTTAGTCGAAAAATGGCGCGCGAAGAACAACGAATGGCCTATGAACTCAGGGCCTACAAAAATCAGGATCGGCGGGATACGAGCCATGACGCGCGTGCAGAGAGGCTTTCGCGCCAGAACATTGAAAACTTGGAGACTATCCTTGCCGCCCTGCGGGGTCGTGCCTTTAGGGCATGGTATGAGGCAACGACCGGTGAGCCCGTTTCGGACTTCTTGGAGGATGTGCTGCTTTCGCCTGGGGAGTTTGAGACGCGCTACGCGCGTTTATCGTGGCAGCGCGACTATCAAATCTGGCTGGAGTCCCGAATTGAGCGCGTCGCCAACGACAATCCGTGGAAGAATCCGGAAAAGGTTGGGCATTGGGCGAAGGCAATACAGGAATGCTCGGAGCCGAAGGAGCGGCGACGGCTGCTACTGCGGCTTGCGACGCCGGCGTGGGCAGATCGCAAGAAAATTAGGGCGATCTATGACGAACGGGATCGGATCGAACTCGAAACCGGCATTCCGCACGACGTCGACCACATTGTCCCCTTGGTGAACCAATTTGTCTGCGGGCTGCATTGGGAAGCCAACTTGCGGATCGTGCCTGCCTTCGAGAACCGAAGCAAGTCCAACAAGTTCGACCCTGATCTTGCACACGATGCTTGACAAATAAGTGAGCAATCCGCAAAATCGGCCCCATTCTGTCACTGGTCGTCAGTGCGCGTAGAAACCCTGCCGGGAAACCGAGCGGGGTTTTTTTATGCCGATAGCAGCTGGCGGACGAAGGGGAACGAGTAGTACAAGCTAACTGCAAGCTTCCATGCGCACACCCCTGCTGCGAATAGCGCGAGAAGGTAGGGTAATGATAGCTCGAGGCCGTTCCATGTCAGATTGTGGGGCTGGAGACGTCTGGCATGCACTTTGAGCCAAAGTCCTACTATTGCCCTTCTGGCGACCGTGAATTCTGTCTTGCCTGTTCCGGTCGGTCGGTCATAGTTGATCAGGTCTTGCTCCATGTCGTAGACAAGAAAGCCAGCTTTGCCTGAGCGATAGCGGTCGGTCCATTTGATGTCGATGAGGACGTTGCCGATGGCGCCAGGTAGATCTGGACCCGTTAGCTGGAAATGCACGGTGCGCGTCCCGCGTTGAGCCAATCCTCGGAATTGCTCCTCGACGTGGGCGTCGAAGCTGCTTCTGAGTTCAGCTGCTTTTGTATTCCTGAATTCTTTGCGGGGCCCGGCTTGATCCGGAGCGAGATGGAATCGCAGCCAAAAGTATCCCAGTACCACCAACGTGCAGGCCCAGGCGCGCCAAGGTTCAACCTCGCCCAGGTTCACCGCACCCACCAATCGTCCGTCCAGCGGAATTCCAAGCGCCCAGACCGCCACAATGCCAGTGGCCACCACCATAAGGTTTCGGCGCGATTTTCCTACTACATCGTCCGGATTCATGCGTTCTCCCATAGAAAGCCTTCCTCCCACGATTGTATTGCACTCTGTTACACCTTCTAGGTTATGTCCAAGCCCAAATCTCAAACGCCCAAGCCGGCGCGGAAATCGCCTGCGCGCTCGAAACGCACGCTGACGACCGCCGCTCGCCGCGAGGTGTCCGCGGATAGCCCGCTGACGCCCCAGCAGCGTCGGTTCGTGCACGAGTTTGCCGCGGGTGGCTTCCTGAACCAGACCAAGGCCTACGAGGCGGCCTACCGAGCCCGCGGCGCTGCGGCCGTCAGCGGCGCGTCGCGCTTGTTGAACCAGGCTAACGTCGCGGCGGCAGTCCAGGCCCTGCGCGACAAGCTATCGGCGAAGCTGGAGGTCACGGCCGAGCGAGTCCTCGAGGAATGGGTGGCAATGGGCTTCTACGACGCGGCCGACCTGGTGGTGCTGGACCCGGATTCCGGCCAGCCGCGCAACATCACCAGCCCGCTGGACCTGCGGTTGCTGCCCGAGCGCGTACGGCGCTGCGTGATTGGCTGGACCTACGACAAGGGCGGCAACTTTATTCTCAAGCTGGCGCCCAAGACGCCGAACCTGGAGC
>NZ_JAELTJ010000702.1 GCF_016428805.1 Achromobacter sp. ASV32 | reverse complement strand
AATCTACACTGAGTACTGACAAGAGATGAATTGATTGCTGCATGACGGGCATTAGCGCGGCTCACGCCATCTCTGCAAAGAAGAGAAGCCACCTAGGGTGCTGGCCAGGATGGTCGGTTGCTGTCATGGCAACCACCACAGGCCTGCAACGGCGGCCACCAGGGTGCTGACCGGCCCTGTAACGGGCGCCGCCAATAGCGCGCCCCTCCAATGTCAATGACACGCAAAAGCGTGTCTCAGGTATCATTGGGCAGACAAGGTCCCGACGCTGCCATTCTACGCCTGTTAACCATTTCCATCTTTGTTCTATTAGCTCTGTGAGCTTGCGCGGCGGGACAGCAGCAATTTTGCCTCTTCAATAACACTCGTACCGTCTCTGACACCTGACGGCTAACTACCTACGCGTCGTAC
>NZ_JAELTJ010000701.1 GCF_016428805.1 Achromobacter sp. ASV32 | reverse complement strand
GAACAAACCTCAGGGATTCAGCAACGCCTTTATTTGGTTTATGGTTGGCGAATGCACCCGCATACCCAGCAACCCAGATCACTGCAACTACTTCTTTCGGTTCAGCTCAAAGGTGAGCGGGGGGCTCACCACACAGCTGCGAAGTACATCACAGGTGTCTGTGACATCGCGGTGAAGCACTTCGGTGTCAGAGTGCATTCTTGGCACGAAATGAATGAAGCTGGAGACGAGCGACTCCGCCGTGGCTGGTACGACTGGAAAGAAGTGCATGAAGCTTGGAAGCAAGTGAAAGTACTGGATGAACAGCTTCCAGATCAGGTTCCCGTGGACCGGGGAGAACAAAGCAATGTCAACAATTAGAAAGCCTTGCGCGAGGACGACTCATGATTTTGTGTTGTATTTGTTTTAAAC
>NZ_JAELTJ010000700.1 GCF_016428805.1 Achromobacter sp. ASV32 | reverse complement strand
AGAACGAGCCGAGCTTTAAAAAAGCAATAGTATATATGGGTAAACCAAGAAGAAGTGGCCAAGAGGAGGGATATGTGTTGTGGCGAAAATGGGAAATGCAGTTATCGGAAGCTGAAACATTGAAAAGCGTTAAAAGAAATATTGCTGCCGTCTGCTTTCGGAATTTTTATTCTTAATTTTTTTTTTTTGTATTTTAATACCCCTTTTTGTCGTTGGAGCAAGTTCGTTTGCGTCTTTTTCTTGGCCGTTGGCAAGAAACGGGAGGATCTGCCATTTCCATGGGCTGCATTTTTCATAGGGTTTCATACTCCTATTATTTACCTACTTTATTAACAAATGAAAATTATATTGTCAAAAAGTTCACGCTCAAATTCAGGTCCGACACTGGGAGATTTGGGGATATCACATATG
>NZ_JAELTJ010000699.1 GCF_016428805.1 Achromobacter sp. ASV32 | reverse complement strand
GTATCTGATCGTCTTCGATCCCCTAACTTTCGTTCCTGATTAATGAAAACATCCTTGGCAAATGCTTTCGCAGTAGTTAGTCTTCAATAAATCCAAGAATTTCACCTCTGACAATTGAATACTGATGCCCCCGACTGTCCCTATTAATCATTACGGCGGTCCTAGAAACCAACAAAATAGAACCACACGTCCTATTTCATTATTCCATGCTAATGTATTCGAGCATAGGCCTGCCTGGAGCACTCTAATTTTTTCAAAGTAAAAGTCCTGTTTCCCCGTCACACCCAGTGAAGGGCATGAGGTTCCACAGAGGGAAAGGCCCGGCCGGACCCTGTCTCTTATACACATCTCCGAGCCCACGAGACCTAATAACCGATCTCGTATGGCGTCTTGTGGTTGTAAAGAGGGGGG
>NZ_JAELTJ010000698.1 GCF_016428805.1 Achromobacter sp. ASV32 | reverse complement strand
ACCATGGTCAGTGTCCTCTTGCTCTTGACGCGTCTCATTTACTAACTCAAGATAGGACACTTATGCAAAGCCTTTTGGAGTCAAAGCTATTTCCAAGAACTCGGACGAGGAAAGACATTGGTGTCCCGAAGATAATATTGAACTCTAGTACTCGACAAAAGCTGTATGAGTTCATCTTCCAGCATGTTCGGTATGATTCGTCCAGCTTGCAAGCAACGCTCGGCTTTCTGAACAACCTAACACCCTTCTATCCTAATGACGATGGTTTGTTACCCCGGTGTCGCGAAATAGTACCTCATCTAATGTTTGAGTTAGAAGAACCATATATATATGACCTTCCGTTCCAATTCGATCAAGCGCGAGCAATTCGAGCCCCTTGTGGATACGTTGGCTTACGAAACCTGTCAAATAC
>NZ_JAELTJ010000697.1 GCF_016428805.1 Achromobacter sp. ASV32 | reverse complement strand
GCTACATCGTCTGTCTCGCCATTTGTAGACGAAGTACGCTGCTTATTGCGTGGCATGCTCCGAGAAACTTCGACAACCAGTCCACGGCCGACGTTTGATTAATGAGACTAAACATAGTCTGCAGGATTCCTCCACGCAGGAGAGCAAGATCTTTGTTGCACGGAGGCAAAAATATGAAGCCGGATCTCCGGGACCGGTGGCTGATCCACACGGGGTTTGCCACCCACCTCGCGGGCTAAAAGACACGGAGATCTGGTCCTCGTTCCAATTGCCCAAAAGGGAAATCAGTCTGTTTCCTACCCAACCATACGGAGTAAAGGAGAAAGATAGCAAGCACTATAGAATCGGCCATAGCCGCAACAATAGCAACGACGACGACGGAAACGGCGTCGGCGAGGAGGATCAGGAAGAC
>NZ_JAELTJ010000696.1 GCF_016428805.1 Achromobacter sp. ASV32 | reverse complement strand
CTCTCTGGACGTGTTGGAAAAGGACGAAGGCCCAGAGTTGCGCCTGCTCTTGTTGCCCCATCGGAGCAAAGAAGTAAACGACAGGCGATTGGCCTTGGTAGTACTCGAGTCTGAGCCTTTACGGGCGTCGTCTTCGTCGGTAGTCATCTGCCTATCTCTGTCTGAGCCGAGAGTCGATTTCGACCTCGACTTTTTCGACTTCAAGATGCCAGCCAGCTTGGAGCCCTGTGGCAAGGCGGATACTTGCTCTTCGGGCTCGACCGACTGCTTGTGCCCTGGTGCCTTGACAGGTTCTGTTTCCGGTTCGTCAAGCGGCATGGTATCAGTTCGATGGAACGAATCTAGCGGCGCCTTTGGCTGCCCTGCAGCATCCTCTAGTCCATCACCGGGTTGTGGCGAGGCAGAATGACGC
>NZ_JAELTJ010000695.1 GCF_016428805.1 Achromobacter sp. ASV32 | reverse complement strand
GCCCTTGTCTTTCACCATTTGCTCGCCGAGGAAATCCGCCAGTCGCTTGGCAGTTGTAATACTGGTCGATTTCTGGCTACCGTATTCTTCCAGAGTCTTGGACATGCTTCTATTTTCGGAAATCAGCTCCATGAGCTCCTCATCGGCAAGAGTTGATCCTTTGTTATGCAAGACATCCAGCCACCTATTCGCAACCTTTGCGACTGCCGCATAACACTGTGCAAGGTCGTCGCCCTCAAGGAAAAATTTGAAGATCTGTTGCTGGAAAATCTTAATGAGCTTCAGCTCACCTCGTCTTTTGACTTCGAAACCCTTGAGCTCGGCGAGACTGCCGTCGTCATTGAACACAGCATATCGTTTCTTCAAGTTCTTGTCCTCTTCTTTTGATGTGGGTAGAATCATGGCCCTGTAG
>NZ_JAELTJ010000694.1 GCF_016428805.1 Achromobacter sp. ASV32 | reverse complement strand
CCTCCAGCCAGGCAAGATCCCGCTGCCTCACGCGCTCAACACAAGCGAGCACATTTCCATCTGCCTCATCACCGCCGACCCGCAGCGCGCATACAAGAACATTGTAGCCTCGGACGAGTTCCCCGCGAGCCTGCGCAAGCGCATCGGGCGCGTCATCGACGTCACCAAGCTCAAGGCCAAGTTTTCGCAGTACGAGGCCCAGCGGAAGCTCTTTTCCGAGCACGACGTCTTTCTCGGCGACGACCGCATCATCAATCGCCTGCCTCAGCTGCTCGGCAAAACGTTTTACAAGACGACTGCCAAGCGTCCTGTGCCTGTTGTGCTGCAGCCCAAGAAGAACAAAGTCGACGGTAAACGCACCGGCCACAAGCGAGCCAAGCGGTCCAATGAGGAGGGGGGTGCGGTAGTAGTC
>NZ_JAELTJ010000693.1 GCF_016428805.1 Achromobacter sp. ASV32 | reverse complement strand
CCACAAAACAAGTCAACTGCTTCCTGGCCATTCATTGCCGTGCTATACTCGATGCCGAGTTTCTTCATATACGTTGACAGCACTTTGAGATTGATGTGATTGTCGTCAACAAGCAGAAACTTGTTGAATGGGTCCGGAGCTTCCGACATTGGCGTTTCGTCAGTTGTAGCCAAGCCTCCTGTTTGCGGAGTCCTGGCATCCGAGAAGACTGACTCATCGTCGGTTGGGCTTGTAGTAGAATGTGACGATGGATCCCTGTCAAGTGGAGGCCTTATTGGGGTTGGTTCAGCGGGTGGCAGCGGAACCTTTGGAGGTGCGCCGTGTCGTTTAAGCAGCACAGGCGTCGCCAGCTCACGAGTAGGGGAATCTGTCAAATTCATCCAACGTGTATACGCAAGCAGCAACGCTCGGGC
>NZ_JAELTJ010000070.1 GCF_016428805.1 Achromobacter sp. ASV32 | reverse complement strand
CCCCCCCCCCCCCCCCCCCCCCCCCCCCCCCCCCCCCCCCCCCCCCCCCCCCCCCTTTATATTAGGTCTCGTGGGCTCGGAGATGTGTATAAGAGACAGCCGCGTGGCTGTGCCACGCAAGGTGAGCGCAACGACGCCTGGCGCCCGATTACCGGCCTGCCCGCAGGGTGAGTACCCAAATGAGCGCCTCTCAGCGTTGCGAATGCTCGCCGGGGGGGCGGCCACGACTGCGCTTCGCGCCTTGATAGCCACTCATTTGGGTGCTCATGCGAGGCGCCTTCTAGTGGGAACAGGCCCTAGGCCGTAGGCGCGGTCGCCGTCGATGCGGAAGGGCTGGTCGCGGAGCATGCCGTTGCGGTAGACGGTGTCCATGTGGGCGATCAACATGATCTTCTTCTGGCCGCTGCCCTTGAATTCGGCGTGGACCATGGGGCCGACCTGTTCGGGCGTGTCGTCCAGGCGGAAGATGTCGGCCGGCTTGATGATGTCGACCTTGCCGCCCAGGGTCTTGAGGCGGTCGGCAATGAGGGCGGCGATGCGCTCCACGCCTTCGACGTCCTTGCTGCCCGATTCGATGCCGACCAGGTCGCGCATGGTGTCGAGCATGCCTTGCTTCTGCCCTTGGGCCGCTTCGTGCACGGCGGCGACGGGGGCGGCCCAGGCGGCGTGGGCGCTGCCCAGCAGGGCCAGGGCGACGGCGGCGCGCAGCATGTGCGGACGTGGGAAGGGGAACGGCATCGAGGGTCACCTTTGCGTTGTCGAAGGGGGGCGCGGGCGCCGTGGGCGCTGGCCGGGGCTTCAAGATAAAAGGGCCGGGACGGGACGAAAACGGGGGTTTCCCGGGTTGACGGGCGAGGGGCTTTCATGAGGGGTGAAAGCCGGCTGCCAGGGGGCTTGAAGGGGCGTGGGCGGGGTGGGATGCGGGGTGTTGGAATCGGACGCTGCGGGATGAATGAGAAATGCTAAAATCCGCCCGCTGACCCGGTTTGACCGGTATGGGAATAGGGCGAATGAGATTCGCCTTTTTTTATGCGTTTTCGTGCGGCCCGGGGCGGATGTCTCCTCCCGAGTGCGGCAACAGGGATTCCATGTTCGAATTTATTCGCAGCCATCGGCGCTGGATGCAGTTCATCCTGCTGCTTCTGATTGTGCCTTCCTTCTTCCTCGTCGGGATTCAAGGCTATGACAGCTTCATGCGCCGCGAGCCTGAATTGGCTACGGTCGCTGGCCAGCCTATTTCCCGCGCCGAGTTCGACCAGGCGCACCGCAACCAGCTGGAGCAATTCCGTCAACGCCTGGGCGCGCAGTTCGACCCCGCGGTGATCGATACGCCGGCGCTGCGCGAAGGCCTGCTGAACCAGCTGATCAATCAGCGCCTCCTTGCCAATGTGGCCGTGGACAATCGTTTCTCGGTGTCCGACGAAACGCTGCGCAACACCATTGCCGCGATTCCGGAAGTGCAGGACAACGGCCGTTTCTCGCCCGAGCGCTATCGCCAGGTGCTGGCGGCCCAAGGCATGTCGCCCACGTCGTTCGAGGCCGGCCTGCGCCGTGACCTGGCCGTGGCCCGCGTGCTGGAGCCGGTCGGCCAGTCGGCCCGCGCGCCGTCCGAAGTGGTGGCCACGCTGGAAACCGCATTGACGCAGCAGCGCACGGTGCAACTGCGCCGCTTCGCCGCTGCCGATTTCCGGTCGCAAGTGACGGTCACGCCGGCTGACATCCAGACCTGGTACGACACCAACAAGCAGCAATTGCAGATCCCCGAACAGGTGCAGGTGCAATACCTGGTGCTGGACGAGGCCGCCGCCACGCAGGGCGTGACGGTCAAGGACGAGGATCTCGCTTCGTACTACGAGCAGAACAAGAACCGCTTCGGCCAGCCCGAGCGCCGCCGCGCCAGCCACATCATGATCGAAGTGCCCGCGGGCGCCTCGGAAGATGCGCGCAAGGCTGCCCGCGCCAAGGCGGAAGACCTGGCCAAGCAGGCCGCGGCCGACCCGGCGCAGTTCGCCGAGCTGGCGCGCAAGAATTCGCAGGACGCCGGTTCGGCCGCCAACGGTGGCGACCTGGGCTGGCTGGCGCCGGGCATGCTGTCCGGTCCGCTGGAAAAGGCGGTGTTCAGCCAGGCCAAGGACCAGGTCTCGGGCGTGGTGGAAAGCCCGTCGGGCTTGCACGTGGTCAAGGTCACGGAAATCCAGCCCGCCGCGGTCAAGCCGCTGGCCGAGGTCAAGGACCAGATCACCGCTGAAGTCCGCAAGCAATTGGCCGCCGCGCGTTTCTCGGACATGGCCAGCCAGCTGAACAAGCAGGTCTACGACCAGCGCGACAGCCTGCAGCCGGCCGCCGATGCGGTGGGCCTGAAGCTGCGCACGGCCTCGGGCGTCACCCGCGAAGGCCTGTTGCCCGCCGACCAGGCTGGCCCGGGTTCCGCCGCCGACAGCCCGGATGCCGCGCTGCTGGACAACCCGCGCGTGCGCCAGGTGGTGTTCTCGCCCGACGTGCTGCGTGAAAAGCAGAATTCCGGCGTGATCGAACTGTCGCCCGACACGATGATGGCGATCCGCGTGGCCGCGGTTGAACCCGCCCACATCCCGCCGCTGGACAAGGTCAGCGATTCGATCCGCGCCAAGCTGCTGGATGCACGCTCGGCCGAGGCCGCCAAGAAGGCCGGCGAAGCCGCGCTGGCCGCCGACCAGGCCAATCCGGCCGCCGCGCCGGAAGGCTTCGGTGGTCCGCTGGTGGTGTCGCGGCAGGATCCCAAGAGCCTGCCGCGCCCCGTGCTGGATGCGGTGATGCGCCTGCCGGCTGCCAAGCTGCCGGCCTACACTGGCGTGCAGTCGGGCGCCGACTACACGCTGGTGCGTCTGGAGAAAGTCGAGGCCGGTACGGTTGACGCCGCCGACAAGGAACGCCTGGCGCAGCAATTGTCGGGCGCCTGGGGTCAGGCCGAAAATGAAGCGCTGGTGCGCATGCTGCGCGAAGAATACAAGGTGCAGGTGCTGCCGGCTGCCGCCGACGTCATCCGGGGCGACCAGCCCCAGCAAGCCGCGGGCTGATCAGGGTTCGCACGTTTACTGCAGGAGTGGCCGCAGCGCCGGCCACACATTGTCCAGCAACTGGGCCTGGGCATCCTCGTTGGGATGGATGCCGTCGGCCTGGAACATCGCCCGGTTCGTTGCAATGCCTTCCATCAGGAAGGGCACGAGCCGGGCGTTTTCGTCTTTGGCCACCGTGGGGAACACCTGGGCGAAGCGTTGGGTGTAGTCGCGGCCGTAATTGGGCGGGATCTGCATGCCCACGATGACCACCTGGGCATCGGCCTTGCGCGCCGCCTGCGCCATGGTGCGCAGGTTCTGTTCCGTCATGTTCAGCGGCAGGCCGCGCAGCGCGTCGTTGGATCCCAGTTCCAGCACCACCACCGCCGGTTCATGCTGGCGCAGCAGCGCGGGCAGGCGCGCGACGCCGCCGCTGGTGGTGTCGCCGCTGATGCTGGCGTTGACCACCTTGTACTTCGGGTATTGTTCGGTAAGCCGGGCCGATAGCAACGGCACCCAGCCGGTGCCGCGCTTGATGCCGTATTCGGCGGCCAGGCTGTCGCCCACCACCAGCACGGTGCGCAGCGCGGAACCCTGCGCCGCGGCGGCGGTCTGAGCGTGGGCGGGCGCCAAGAGGGCGGTCGCGAGGGCGGACGTGAGTAGCAGACGGGGAAATAGGCGCATGGATAGCAAGAATTCGATCGAGGTGAAAGGGCTGGGCAAGCGGGTAGCCGATGCCGGCGGGACGCTGTCTATCCTGGAAGACATCGATTTTACGGTGGCGGCGGGCAGCGCCGTGGCCATCACCGGCAGCTCCGGTTCCGGCAAGTCCACCTTGTTGGGACTCTTGGCGGGGCTGGATGTTCCCAGCTCGGGCAGCGTGCGCCTGGCCGGGCAGGACCTGTTCGCGCTGGACGAGGACGGCCGGGCGCGCCTGCGCGCCAATCACGTGGGCTTTGTGTTTCAGTCGTTTCAGCTGCTGCCGAACCTGACGGCGCTGGAAAACGTGATGCTGCCGCTGGAATTGGCCGGCCAGCCGGCCCGCGAGCCCGCCCAGGCCATGCTGGAACGGGTGGGGCTGGGGGCACGGCTGCATCATTATCCGCGCACTCTGTCGGGCGGCGAGCAGCAGCGGGTGTCGCTGGCCCGCGCCTTCGTGGTGCAGCCGGACCTGTTGTTCGCGGACGAACCCACCGGCAGCCTGGATGCCGCCACGGGCGTCACGGTCATTGACCTGATGTTCGACCTGCACCGGGAGCACGGCACCACCCTGGTGCTGGTCACCCATGATCCGCAGCTGGCCGCGCGTTGCGCCAGCCAGCTGGTGCTGGCGGCCGGACGCATGGTCCAGTAGGCGCCTGCCCGTCAGGCCGGCGCAAAAGACGCCCGCGGGCCGGCGGCCGGCAGGCCTGGCGGGCCCGCCGGATGGCCCCGCTTACTTGGCCTTGGCGACCGCCTGGTTCCAGGCCGTGACCACCGCTTCATATTCCTTGGCCGCGGCGTCCTGGCTGACCGGGAAGATCTTGATGCTCTTGAAGTCGGGCAGGGTGGTCAGGCTGGCCACTGCGATGTCGGTGCGGGTGGGGCGGCGGAAGTTCTTCACCAGCTGCGCTTCCTGGGCCTCCTTGCTGAGCAGGCCGTCGTACAGTGCCTTGGCCGCGTCCAGGTTCTTGGCTCCCTTGATGATGAACATGCCTTCGGGCGCCAGGTAGCTGCCCTCGGACGGGTAGACCAGCTTGATTTCCTTCTGGCCGCCGGCCACGTATTCCTGGGCGGCATATTCCAGCGTCATGCCCACAGCGTATTCGCCCGCGGCCACGCCCTTGTAGGTGGTGCCGGACGAGGCCGTGACCACGGCGTTGGCGGCGATCTTGTCCAGGCCTTCCTGGCCGAACTGCTTGTACAGGCCGTAGACCAGCATGTAGGCGGTGCCGCTCTTGGACGGATCGGTGATGGCGAACTTGCCCTTCCATTGCGGTTGCATCAGGTCCGACCAGGTGGCCGGGGCCGGCAGGCCCTTGAGCTGGCGCTCGTTGACCATCAGCACCATGATGTGCACGTTGGTGCCCACCCACAGATCATCGGGGCCGCGGAACTCGGCGGGTATCTTGTCCAGGTCGGGCGAGCGGTAGGGCTGCAGATGCTGGCGATAGGCGCCCAGGGTGCCGAAGCCGCCGCTCCAGAACAGGTCGCCGCGCGGGTTCTGCGCTTCGGCTTCGATGCGCTTCATCATCGTGCCCGTGCCGCCGGTCACCGGCTGCACGTTCAGCTTGGGCGACTTTGCCTTGACGGCGTCCAGCGCGGTTTCAATGGTCTCGGTATTGTTGGACGAATACAGGACCACGTTCTGGGCGTGCAGGGCGCCCGAGGCCAGGGTGGCGGCCAACAGGCCGGTTTGCAGGAAGTGTTTGAGTTGCATGGAAAGCCTTTGGTGGGTGCGGGTTATTTGCCGGAGAAAAGCTTGATGCGCAGCGCCTTGACCGACACGATGATGGGCAGCACGATCACGGTCACCAGGGCGGCGCCGTAGGCCGAGGCCATGCCCAGGCGGCCGCCGTCGACCTGGCGGAAAATGGCGATGGGCATGGTTTCCAGCCCGCCGCTGTAGGCCACGATGGAGGCTGACAACTCGGAAATCGTGGTCAGCCACATCAGGATGGCGGCCGAGATGATCGAGGCCTTCATGGCGGGCAGGATCACCTTGAAGAAGGTCATCAGCGGCGACACGCCCAGGCTGATCGAGGCCTCCTCGATCGAGTCGGGGATGTTGAACAGCATCGACGAGGCGTTGCGCACCGCGAACGGCAGCCGCCGCACGGCATAGCACAGCACCATGATCCCGGACGTGCCCGCCAGCACCAGCCAGCCGGTGTTGAAGGTCTGCACCAGCGCGATGCCCAGCACCGTGCCCGAGATGGTCAGGGGCAGCACCACGATGTAGTCCAGCACCTGGGTGAACGCGCTGCGCTTCTTGATGGTCAGGTAGCTCACCAGCACCGCGAAGGCCACGCCGGTGACCGTGGCCAGCGAGGCGAACTTCAGCGAATTCAGGATGGGTTCCGGCGCGCCGTGCAGCGCGCGCTGCATGCTGGCCAGCGACCACGAGCCCCATTGCATCACCGGGCCGCTGGTCTTGGTGAAGGCGGCCACGAACACAATCACCAACGGCAGCATCGACACCAGGATCACGAACCCGACGCCGCCGGTGTAGAGCAGGGCAGTCCAGGACCGCACGCGGCGCGCGGCCGGCGCGCGGCCCTGCGTCATGGTGTAGACCTTGCGTTCGACCACGCGCTTCTGGATGAAGAGCACGATCGCGACGATGGCGATGGACACCACCGACATGGCGCTTTGCAGCGTGGGGCTGCCGCCCATTTCGCTGACGAAGGTGTTGTAGGTCATGACCGACAACAGCGGCACGCGGCTGCCCAGCAACATGGCCAGCGCGAAGTTGCCCACCACCAGCGTGAACACCACCAGCGCGTTCACCAGCACCGCCGGCAGCAGCACCGGCACCAGCACGCGCAGCTTGGTCATCAAGGGCGGCGTGCCCAGGCTGAGCCCGGCTTCTTCCAGCTGGCCGTCAAAGCCGCGCAACGCGGCCAGAACGCCCAGGTAGATGTAGGTGTAGTAGACCAGCGTCATCGAGAACACCATGCCGGTCCAGCCGTAGAACGACGGCAGGGCGATGCCCGCGTCGCCCAGCAGATTGGTCAGGATGCCGTTGTTGCCCAGGATCAGCAGCCACGACTGGCCCACGATGATCTCGGGGATCACGATGGTCAGCACGGGCAGGATGGCCACCAGGTTCTTCAGCGGAAAGTCGTATCGGGCCACCATGTAGGCGAACGGCACGCCCACCAGGATGGTGCAGGTGGTCACCGCCAGCCCGAGCACCAGCGTGTTGCCGAAGGCCTCCAGGTACTGCGAATCGGCCAGCAGGGCTTTGAAGCCTTCCAGCGAGAAGCCGCCGTCCTGGCCGGTGATGCTGTTGCTGAACAGGACCCCCAACGGATACAGCACGAAAAACAGCAACAGCACCAGGCTGATCGCGGTCAGGATGCCCCAGGGCCACCATTTGATTTTCATGGCGCGGGCGTCCTCAGGCGTTCACGACGCGGCTGTCGGCGGGGATCAGCACCTGCACCGCTTCGCCCGGCTGGAATTGCGCCACCATATTGCCCGCATGCAACTCCACGCGGATTTCCGAGCCGTCCTGCAGCCCGATGCGGTAGGCGGTCTTGAAGCCCAGGTACTGGCGCCGCAGCACCTTGCCGGGCAGCGTATTGGGCACATACGGGGCGGGGGCCATCAGCGCCAGCTCTTCGGGGCGCGCGATCAGCACGGCGCGGTCGGCCAGTTCGGCGCCGCCCAGCGTGCCGTCAAAGCCCAGCCCGCAAAGCTCGTAGCGCACATGGCCGGCCGGCGCGCCGGCCAGGCCGCCGCGGGCCGGCACCGGGATCACGTTGGCCGAACCGATGAAGTCGGCCACGTAGGCATTGACGGGGGTGCCGTACAGTTCCTCGGGCGTGCCCAGCTGGGCGATGTTGCCGCTGTCCATGATGGCAATGCGGTCGGACATCGCCAGCGCCTCTTCCTGGTCGTGCGTGACGAACACGGTGGTGATGCCGGCTTCGCGCACCAGGTCCAGGATCACGTCGCGCATCTGCAGGCGCATCTTGGCGTCCAGGTTGGACAGCGGCTCGTCCATCAGCAGCACGCGCGGGCGGATCACCAGCGCGCGCGCCAGCGCCACGCGCTGGCGTTGGCCGCCGCTCATCTGCGCCGGATAGCGGTCGGCCAGCGCCAGCAGGCCGACCTTGTCCAGCGCCTCGTTGACCCGGCGGGTGGTCTCGGCGCGCGCCACGCCGCGGGCGCGCAGGCCATACGCAACGTTGTCGAAGGCGCTCTTGTCCGGAAACAGCGCATAGTCCTGGAACACCATGCCGATGTCGCGGCGGTGCGCCGACACGTGCGTCACGTCGTCCTGGTCGAACAGCAGGCGGCCGCCGTCGGGCGCGTAAAAGCCCGCGATGCAGCGCAGCAGGGTGGTCTTGCCGCAGCCGCTGGGGCCCAGCAGCGTATAGAACGCGCCGTCGGGAATGTGCAGCGACAGGTTGCGTAGCACTTGCTGGCCGCCGAAGGTCTTGATGATGCCGTCTACCGTGATGGATGCCATGAAAGGTTCCTGCTTGGGATTGAGCGCATCATAGGAAGGGCCGCCGCCGCCCACCAGCAGTGTTTTTTAAGGCTAGTCGTTAGTTTTTCTAAGAGGTCGGCGCCGCCGCAATCCCCTAGAATGCGGCTCATAGCAAGGGCGCCTCGCGATGCGCCCGCAAAAACAGATGACAAGGGAAAACGTGGGAAACAGCAGCAAAGCCTGGCGCCGTCGCGGCGCGCGGGCGGACGTCGCCTGACATGGCGGGCCCGAGCCTGCCGCCGCTGAAAGCCTTGCGGGTATTCGAGGCCGCCGCGCGCCTGCGCAGTTTCACTGCCGCTGCCGACGAGCTGAGCATCACGCACAGCGCGGTCAGCCAGCAGATCCGCATTCTGGAAGACTACGTGGGCCAGCCGCTGTTCGCGCGCGAGGCGCGCGGCGTCACGCTGCTGCCTTGCGCGCAGGCGTATTTTCCCGAGGTCCAGGCCAGCCTGGAGCGCATCGCGGCAGCCACCGCCAAGCTGCGTTCCCCCAGTTATGGCGGCTTGCTGCGCGTCAGCGCCACGCCATCCCTGACCATGAAATGGCTGATCCCGCGGCTGTCGGCATTCCAGGCGCTGCATCCGGGCATCGACGTGCAGTTGAGCACCCAAGGCCGTTCATTCCTGGACCGCGGTGACGATGCCGGCAGCGATGTCCTGATCCGCCACGGCTATCTGGCTCATCCCGAAATGGCCTGTGTGCATTGCCTGGATGATTTCCACGTGCCGGTGGCCTCGCCGCGCTTCATCGAACGCAACCGGCTGGCCACGCCCGCCGACTGTCTGCGGCACCCGCTACTCAAGGTGTCCAGCGGCATGGACCATTGGCCGCGCTGGTTCGCCCTGGCCAAGGTAGACGTGCCGGCGCAGTTGCCAGGGCCCGTGTTCGATCACCAGTTCCTGTGCATGCAAGCGGCCATGAACGACCTGGGCATCGCGCTGGCGCCCTGGTGCCTGCTGCAGGACGACCTGCACGCGGACCGGCTGCGGCCCGTCTTCCTGGCGCCGCGGTTGCCCAATGCCGGCGTGCATGCCCTGTATCGGCAGGAAGGGCCCGCCGCCGACGCCGCACGGCATTTCATCGACTGGCTGGGTCGCCAAGCCCGCCACCCCCTACCCGAACACTAGAAGGACGCCGTCCATGCAAGAATCCTCCAGCGCTTCCGGCCTGCAATGGCGCGGCATCGTGCCGCCGCTCAAGCTGTCGGACTACAAAGTCATTGCGTTCGACATGGACTCGACGCTGATCGCCATCGAGACCCTGGACGAAATGGCCGACCTGATGGGCAAGAAGGCCGAGGTGGCCGCCCTGACCGAAGCGGCCATGCGCGGCGAGATCACCGACTACAAGCAAAGCCTGCGGCAACGCGTGGCGCTGTTGGCGGGCATGCCGCAGGCGGGGCTGGACGAGGTGTACGAACAGCGCCTGCGCCTGAATCCCGGCGTGGAAACCCTGATCGCCGCGTGCAAGGACGCGGGTCTATTCTGCCTGCTGGTGACGGGCGGCTTCACCTGCTTTACCGACCGCCTGCGTGTGCGCCTGGGGCTGGACGATGTGCGCGCCAATGTGCTGGAAATCGAAGATGGGCGCCTGACCGGCCGCTTGCTGGCGCAACCGTGGGGCGACCTGTGCGACGGCGAGGAAAAGCGCCGCAAGCTGCTGGAAGTCTGCGCATCGCTGGGCGTCGGTCCCGAGCAGGCCATCGCGGTGGGCGACGGCGCCAACGACCTGCCGATGCTGCGCACCGCCGGCCTGTCGGTCGCCTATCACGCCAAGCCGGCGGTGCGCCAGCAGGCCAAGGTCGCCATCGACCAGGGCGGGCTGGATCAGTTGCTGCGGCTGTTTTCGCCGGCGGAGCATTGATACCGGGTCGCGCCAGGCGTAAGCTAATGCGCGACGACGCGGACAGGCGGCGGATGCAAGGGCGCACCGGCACGTGAACACAGGCCTTTTTCAAAGGCTGTTTGAATGCCGGCAGGCCCTATAGGGGGAGGCTGGTTTCCGGGCGCCCGATGGGTGGGCCCGGGCGCCGGATTAAAGCTTCCCGCGAACGCGCCGTAAATCAGGACGAGAGGGCATACCGCCTTCCCGTACCTGCTTGCGCAAAGGAAATGCCATGATCATTTCTGGATCCGTTCGTGCGTTGCTCGTCCTTGCTGCCCTGAGTCCCACGCTTGCCACCGCCGCTCCGGCGGGCGGGACGATTCATTTTCAGGGCGCCATTGTTGACGCCACCAATTGCCGGGTTACCGGTGTGAGCACCGGTCAGGCGCCGGTCGCGCAATTGCAATGCCAGAGCCGCAGCGGGCTGGGTCAGGCCAGCCAGGCCGATCTGCAGGCCCGCAGCGTCACGACGCGGGTGGAACAGGTGGTTCTGAAGACCGATAGCCGCGGCCAGCCGATGCAGTATGGCCGGATTGTGACGCTGACCTATCGGTAGGCGGCCGCCGGACGCGAGATCCGGCGGGCAGGGTGGTAAGCCAGGCTGGCGGCTTCAGGCCGCGATCAGCCCGGGGATCTTCACGTCCGGGTCCACATCGGCCTGGTAGTCCACGCCGTCGATCTCGAAACCGAACAGGCGCAGGAATTCCTGTTTGTAGCCGGCGAAATCGGTCATTTCGTACAGATTTTCCTTTGTGACCTGGTGCCACAGGGCCTGCACCTGCGCCTGCACGGCCGGGTCCAGCTCCTTGTAGTCGGCGCGCAGACGGCCTTCGGCGTCCAGGATCGGCGCATCGCCGCACAGGCTGTCGCGGTACAGGCCGTAGACCTGCTCGATGCAGCCTTCGTGCGTGCCCTGTGCCTTCATGACCTTGAACAGCAGCGACAGATACAGCGGCATCATCGGGATGGCCGAACTGGCCTGGGTGACCACCGCTTTCAGGACCGACACACGGGCATCGCCGCCGCGCGCGGCCAGCTTGGCGCGGATGTCCAGCACCTTCTGGTCCAGGTCCTTCTTGGCGGCGCCGATGGAGCCGTTCCAGTAGATGTCGTGGGTGATTTTTTCGCCCAGATAGGTAAAGGCCGTGGTGGTGGCGCCTTCGGCCAGCACGCCGGCCTGGAGCAGGGCGTCGATCCAGAATTGCCAGTCTTCCCCGCCCATCACGGCCACGGTGCCGTCGATTTCTTCCTGGGTGGCCGGCTCGATCATCGATTCCTTGATCACTTCCTTGTCCGTGTCCAGCCCGCGCAGGTTGACCGCATGGCCGATCGGCTTGAGGGTCGAATTGAACACTTCACCCGTCTTGGGGTGCGTGCGGCGCGGCGCGGCCAGGCTATAGATCACTTGATCCACCTGGCCCAGGTCTTGCTTGATGGCGGCGATGGTCTGCGCCTTGACGGCGTCGGAAAAGGCGTCGCCATTGATGCTCTTGGCGTACAGGCCTTCGGCGCTGGCGAACTTGTCGAAAGCGGCGCTGTTGTACCAGCCCGGCGTGCCGGCCTTGCCGGCTTCGGGCGGACGTTCGAAGAACACGCCCAGCGTCTGGGCGCCGCAGGCGAAGGCCGCGCTGATGCGGGCGGCCAGGCCGTAGCCGGTGGAGGCGCCGATCACCAGCACGCGTTTGGGCCCTCCGGATATCGGACCCTGGGCGCGGACGTAGTCGATCTGGTGCTTGACGTTGGCTTCGCAGCCGACGGGGTGGGTGGTGACGCAGATGAAGCCGCGCACGCGGGGTTTGATGACCATGAAGACCTCGTTCAGGGAATGCCGGGAAGGCGCCCGCGCGACAGGCGGGAAGCGCGGAGCATTGTACGGGAGGCGGCGGGCGCGCCTGGCCGGGGCAGGCCGCACACGTCAGGGGCCCGGAAACTAGCGGGCGTCGGCCCCCGCGGCTGCCACAGCCAGCGCGCGGCCGCGGCGCCATTCGACCAGGCCGATGCCGATGCCGCTGGCGCAGATGATGGCGATGCCCAGCCAGGTCAGCGGGTCGGGGAAGTGGTCCCAGACCAGCCAGCCGACGGTGGTGGCGCTGATGATCTGCAAATAGATGAAGGGCGCCAGCGTGGACGCGGGCGCGCGGCGGTAGGCGGCGATCTGGAACAGATGGCCCAGGCCGCCGGTGACGCCGGTGGAGATCAGCAAGGTCCAGTCCAGCGGCGTGAGCGACTGCAATACCGGCAGGGCGGGGGGCAGGATGAAGGGCAGCGCCAGCGTCAGGCAGCCGGTGCCCACCGCGCCGCTCCAGATCAGCGAGGTGAACGGATCGTCGCCCGCCACGCGGCGCGTGGCAATGAATTGGGCGGCGAAGCAACAGGCCGTGATCAGGCCGAAAACGGTGCCGACCGGATGCAGCCCGCCGCCTGGGCGGATCACGATGACCACGCCGATGAAGGCAATGCCCGCGGCGACAAAGCGCGACAGCCGGGCCGGTTCCTTCAGCACCCAGGGCGCCAGCGACAGCACCAGCAGCGGCGCCAGGAAATTGATGGCGGTGGCCTCGGCTTGGGGAATGTAGCTGAGGGTGGTGAAGAACATCAGCGTGGCCAGGAACATCGAGCCGCCGCGCAGGATCTGCTCGCGCGGCTTCTTGCTGCGCAGCACGCCCAGTCCGCGGGTCGGCAGCACCAGGGCCAGCACCAGCACCAGGTGCACCGCATAGCGGAACCAGGACAGCACCAGCAGCGGCACCCCCGCGTTCATGACCCATTTGCCGCTGGCGTCCAGGCAGGACAGGGTCCACATCGACAGCACCAGCAACAGGATGCCAACGAGCGGGCCGCTGGCGGCGGATGCGCCGCGTGGCGGGCGACCGGTAGCGGCCGGGGACATGGACAGACTCCTTGTGCGCGAAGGGGGCCGCGGGCGGGGTGCCAGGGCGGCTGACATAATACGCTCATCGCGCCGGGGGAAAAGGCTCATGATCGAACTACGCAACATAGAAACATTTTTCTGGGTGGCCACGCTGGGGAGCTTTCGCGCGGCTGCCGACAAGCTCAACACCACGCAGCCGGCGGTGTCGCAGCGCATCGCCTCGCTGGAAGCCGACCTGGGCGTGCAACTGTTCGAGCGCGACGCCCGCGGCGTCAAGCTGACGGGCAAGGGCCACGAACTGCTGTCACACGCCGAACGCATGCTGCAGGTGCGGCGCGACATGTTCGAAGCGGCGCGCGCGCAGAACGTCATGACCGGCACCGTGCGCATCGGGGTGGCCGAGACCATCGTGCAGACCTGGCTGCCCACGCTGATCGAACTGGTGCACACGTCGTATCCGGCGCTGGTGCTGGAAATCGAGGTGGACACCACGCACGTGCTGCGCTCGCACCTGATGGCCCGGCAGATCGACCTGGCCTTTCTGATGGGGCCGGTGCTCGAGGCGCGTGTCGAGAACCTGCCGCTGTGCACCTATCCGCTGGCATGGGTCGCCAGCCCCTTGCTGGACCTGGGGCCCGAACCGCTGACGCTGGAACGCATTGGCCGGCTGCCCATCATCACCTATCCCTCCAACAGCGCGCCGTACCGTGTGGTGCGCGACATGCTGACGCGCGGGGGTGTCGCATCGCCGCGCATGTACGGCAGTGCGTCGATGTCCATGGTGGTGCGCATGACGCAGGACGGCATCGGCACCAGCGTGATCGCGCCGGTGTTCCTGGGCAAGGAACTGGCGCGCGGCGAATTGCGCATTCTGCAGGTGGATGCCGATCCGCTGCCCGAATTGAGTTTCACGGCGACCTGGGTGCAAGGCCCCGACAGTCATGCCGTCCGCCTGATCGCGCAGATGGCGCAGAAGGTCGCGGCGCAGGCTGGCGACAGCATTCCCGGGTAGGTGTTTTCCCCAAAGGGCAAGTCGCCGCCGGCATGACAGCTGGCCGCGGCAGGGTTGCGCGCGGCGCTCACGATACCCCGCAATGCCGCATGGATGCTGGCTTTGCGGCCAAAGCCAAGGCGCGCCGGGGCGAGACCCAAGAAATATTTATACCCCCACATCGCAACATACGATTGGACGCTGGGCGCCCCTGACGCTGCAATGACGGCACATCAGAGCAGGCCTGGAGACACAGGCCCGGGGGAAAAACCACGACTCCTCTGACGTTTCGATTTCTACCCGTGCGCGAAATGGGTAACGGGGACCCGCGCACGGCAGACCATCCCGCCAGCCAGGAGTGTTGTCCATGAAGAAGTCACTTGTTTTTGCCGCCGTCGCGGCCAGCCTGTTGACCGGTGCCGTCCACGCGCAAGACTTGCCCAAGACCCAGTTGAAGGTGGTCGGCGGCCTGTCGAACCTGACCGCCTACAACGATTACGAGAAGCCGTTCTGGACCAAGACCATTCCGGAGCTGTCCAAGGGGCAGGTCACGGCGGATATCAAGGGCTTCAATGAAATGGGCTTGAAGGGCCCGGAACTGCTGCGCCTGATGTCCACGGGCGTGGTCGAGTTCGGCACCGCCACACTGTCGTACTTTGCCAGCGACAACCCGATCAACGAGGCGATCGACCTGGCCGGTCTGGCACCCGATGTGCAGACGGCGCGGGCGGTGACCAACGCATTCGAACCCGTCTATGCCCGCCTGTACGGCGAAGGCAACAACGTCAAGCTGCTGGGCATTTCGACCTATCCGGCGCAGGTGCTGTTCTGCAATGCGGATATCAAGGGTCTGGCCGACATCAAGGGCAAGAAGGTCCGCACCAGCAGCCGCACCACCGCCGAATTCGTCGAGGCGCTGGGCGGCTCCAGCGTGACGATGGCCTTTGGCGAGGTCGTGCCGGCGTTGCAGAACAAGGTGGTCGACTGCGCCATTACCGGATCGCTGTCGGGCTACTCGGCCAAGTGGTATGAAGTCTCGACCCACCTGGTGGCCTTGCCGATCAACTGGAACCAGCAGATCCATGCGGTCAATCAGAAGGCCTGGGACAAGCTCGACCCGAACGTGCGCACTTTCCTGCAGACGAACGTGAAGACGCTGGTCGACAACATCTGGGACGCCGCGGCGCGCCAGACGCAGGAGGGCTACGACTGCAATACCGGCGCCGCGGCCTGCCCGTACCCGGTCAAGGGCAAGATGGTGCTGGTGCAGCCCTCGGATGCTGACCGCGCGCTGCTCAAGAAGGTCACGCAGGAGGCCGTCCTGCCCAAGTGGGCGGCCCGTTGCTCCGCGCAATGCGTGAAGGATTTCAACGCCACCGTCGGCAAGACGCTGGGCGTGACCGCCAGCAAGTAAACGCGGCGGCGCGCTGCCGTTTGCGGCGGCGCGCCCGCGATTTCCCATCGAGGCCGACTTCGGCAGTAAAAGGCTTTTCTCATGACCCGATCCGAACATTTGCGCCTGTTGGGCGGACTGCTGCGGCGCGCCGAGACGTTCTCGCGCGCCGCGGTCTGGGCGGGCGGCGCGCTGACCATCGCCAGCGTGCTGCTTATTTCTTTCGACGTGCTGACCCGCAAATTTCTGGGCTTCAACACCGGCGGCGCGGACGAATTGTCCAGTTATGCCTTCGCCATCAGCACCTCCTGGGCGCTGGCTTTCGCCACATTGCAGCGCGCCAATGTGCGGGTGGACGTGCTCTACCAGTTCCTGCCCGTGCGCGTGTCGGCGCTGCTGGACTGGCTTTCCATGGTCGCCCTGGCGGTCTTCATGGTGTTTCTGACCTATTACGCCTACGAGGTGGTGCAGACCTCCTGGGCCCAGAAGTCGGCGGCCAATACGCCGTTGGCCACGCCGTTGTGGATTCCGCAGGGCCTGTGGGTGCTGGGGCTGGCGTGGATGTGCGTGACCGTGGCGCTGATGCTGGCGCGCGCGTCGGCCGCGCTGGTGACCGGCGACCTGGCGCTGGTCAAGGAGATCTGCGGCGTGCGTTCGGCGCAGGAAGAGGCCGATGAAGAAGCCGCCGCCGGCGAGCGCATGGTGAAAGGAGCCTCGGCATGATCGCGACCGCCCTGACTTTGCTGCTGGTGCTGATCGGCCTGTCGATTCCCGTGGGCGCCGCCCTGGGGGTGCTTGGCCTGATCCTGGACCCGATGTTCTCCATGCTGCCGCTGTCGCGCGCGATCGGCGAGATTTCCTGGAGCACGAACAATGAATTCCTGCTGGTGGCGATTCCGCTGTTCATCATGCTGGGCGAAGTGCTGCTGCGCGCCGGCTTTGCCGAGCGGATGTATGGCGCGATGAGCCTGTGGCTGTCCTGGCTGCCGGGCGGCCTGATGCACGCCAACATCGGCGCATCCACGTTGTTTTCGGCCACCTCGGGCTCCAGCGTGGCGACGGCCGCCACCGTGGGTACCGTGGCCATTCCGCAGATCCGCAAGTACGGCTACAACGAGCCGCTCTTTCTGGGCAGCCTGGCGGCCGGTGGCACGCTGGGCATTCTGATTCCGCCGTCGATCAATCTGGTCATCTATGGCGTGCTGACCAACTCCTCGGTGCCCAAGCTGTACCTGGCCGGCATCATCCCGGGGTTCGCGATGGCGGCGCTGTTCATGCTGACGGTGGTGATCGCCTGCGTGGCCAAGCCGTCCTGGGGAGGCAAGAAGATCCAGGCCACCTGGGGCGAACGTTTCGCCAGCCTGGTGCACCTGGCGCCGCCCATGGCGATCTTCCTGCTGGTGGTGGGCTCGATCTACGCAGGCCTGGCCACCCCGACCGAGGCGGCTGCGCTGGGCGTGCTGGGCGCGTTGATCCTGGCGGCCTGGTTCCGCCGCCTGACCTGGACCATGTTGCGCGAAGCGATGGAAGGGACCATGCGTTCCACCGCGATGATCATGCTGATCGTCGTTGCCGCCAGCTTCCTGAACTTTGTCATGTCCGCGACCGGCCTGACCGACGCGCTGACCCAGTCGATCACGGGCCTGGGGCTGTCGCCGGGCTGGATGCTGCTGATCGTGATCGTGTTCTACCTGGTGCTGGGCTGCTTCATGGAAACGCTGTCCATGATGATCACCACCATCCCCATCGTGGCGCCGATCATGATTGCGTTGGGGTACGACCCCATTTGGCTGGGCATCATCATCATCATCCTGGTCGAGGCCGCGCTGATCACGCCGCCCGTGGGGCTGAATCTGTTCGTGGTGCAGAGCCTGCGCAAAAGCGGTTCGATGGGCGCCGTGATCGTCGGCAGCCTGCCGTTCGTGATGGCGATGTTCCTGATGCTGGCGCTGCTGTCCTGGTGGCCGGACATGGCTCTGTGGCTGCCGCGGGTGTTTGGCTGACGCCACCGCACCGGGCGCGGCCCGTACCGCGCCCATTTTCCATTTTCCCTATGCAGGATATTCATGAAAGCCGTATTCCAGATTGAAGCCGAAGTCCCCCGCCAGATCGAGGTGGACGTCAACACCCTCATCGTGGCCGGCTGGGCCGGACGCGACATGGCCGCCATCGAGCACCACATCGAAGAACTGGCCGCCATCGGCGTGCCGCGCCCCAGCAGCGTGCCGCTGTATTACCGGATCGCCGAAAACCAGCTGACCCAGGCCGAACGCGTGCAGGCGCTGGGCGGCGACTCGTCGGGCGAGGTCGAGACCTTTGTGTTCGCGGCGGACGGCGAGATGTACGTCAGCATCGCGTCGGACCACACCGACCGCAAACTGGAGACCGTGAGCGTGGCGATGTCCAAGCAGGTCTGCATCAAGCCGGTCGCGGCCCAGGCCTGGCGCCTGGCCGACGTGGCCGGCCATTGGGACGAGCTGATCATCCGCTCATGGATCGTCGAAAACGGCGTCCAGGTGCTGTATCAGGAAGGCCCGCTGTCGTCGCTGCGCACGCCGCAGGAGCTGATTGCCGGCTATACCGGCGGGGCCACCGCGTTGCCCGACGGCGCGGGCATGACCTGCGGCACGGTCGGCGCCATCGGCGGCATCCGCGCGGCGGCCGAGTTCACGATGGAGCTGCACGATCCGAGGCGCCAACGCAGCCTGCGTCACCGTTATCATGTGGACAGCCTGCCCGTGGTGGCCTAGGCAACAGCGGTGATACCGGCGCGCCTTGCGCTGCGGGCGCGCCCGTCCGTCCATATTTTTCACGCCGCCCCGGCGGCATCTGGAACCTTATGCTTTCGACCCTGAACGACCTGACGGCGGCCTTGAATGACGGCCGCGCCACCTCCGTGCAACTGACCGAGGCCGCACTGGCGCGCGCCGCGGACCCGGCGGGCGAGGGCGCCCGCGCCTTTACCCGCCTGTACGCGGAATCGGCCCTGGCCCAGGCGCGCGCGTCCGACACGCTGCGCGCCGCCGGCATCGTCCGTTCGGCCATCGAAGGTCTGCCCATCAGTATCAAGGACCTGTTCGACATCGAGGGCGAAACCACCCTGGCCGGTTCCGTGGCGCGCGAGGGCGAGCCGGCAGCCGACGCCAACGCCGAAGTGGTGCAACGCCTGATCGCCGCTGGCGCGGTCATCATCGGCCGCACCAACATGACCGAATTCGCCTATTCGGGCCTGGGCATCAACCCCCACTACGGCACCCCGTTGAACCCCTGGGACCGCGCCACGGGCCGCATCCCCGGCGGTTCTTCGTCGGGCGCCGCGGTGTCGGTGGCCGATGGCATGGCCGTGGCCGCCATCGGCTCGGACACGGGCGGCTCGGTGCGCATTCCGGCGGCGCTGTGCGGCTTGACCGGCTTCAAGCCCAGCGCCTGGCGCGTGTCGATGCAGGGCGTGCTGCCGCTGTCGGCCAACCTGGATTCCATCGGCCCCATCGCGGCCAGCGTGCGCTGCTGCGCCGAACTGGATGCAATCCTGTCGGGCGAGGGCGGCCCGGTGCCGGAGGCGCTGGCGCTGCGCGGCCTGCGCCTGGCGGTGCCCAAGACCCTGGCGCTGGACGCCATGGACAAGCATGTGTCCGACACCTTCGCCCGTACCGTGGCGCGCCTGGTCGCGGCCGGCGCCCTGGTCGACGAGATCGCCATTCCCGAATTCGCCGAATTGGCCAGCATCAACGCCAAGGGCGGTTTCACCGCGGCCGAGGCCTGGGCCTGGCATCGCGGCCTGATCGAACGCGCCGGCAAGCGCTACGACCCGCGGGTGGTGTCGCGCATCCTGCGCGGCAAGGATATGAGCGCCGCCGACTACCTGGACCTGCTCGATGCCCGCGAAGCCTGGGTGGCCGCCGTGGACCGCCGCATCGCCGGCTACGACGCGCTGATCATGCCGACCTCGCCCATCGTCGCCCCGCCCGTGGCGGACCTGGTGGCCTCGGATGAAGCCTATTACGCCGCCAATGGCCTGATCCTGCGCAATCCCACCCTGATCAATTTTCTGGATGGCTGCGCGCTGTCGCTGCCGTGCCATGCCGACGGCAGCGCGCCGGTGGGCCTGATGATTGCCGGCAGCAATGGCGCTGACCGCCGCATCCTGGCCATCGGCCTGGCGGTCGAAGACCTGCTCGCCGGTCGTTGACAGGCCGTGGGGCTGCGGCCCCACGGCGACGGTATCGATGACGGCTGGACACGCCCTGGTATACGCGGCAAGCTGACGCCATGATTGATCTGCGCAACATCGAGACGTTTTTCTGGGTGGCCACGCTGGGTGGTTTCCGCGCGGCCGCCGAAAAGCTCAATGCGACCCAGCCGGCGATTTCCCAGCGCATCGCGTCGCTGGAATCCGACCTGGGCATTCGCCTGTTCGATCGCGATGTGCGCGGTATCAAGCTGACGGGCAAGGGCCGCGAGCTGCTGTCCCATGCTGAACGCATGCTGCAACTGCGGCGCGACATGCAGGAAGCCGCCCGCGCCAAGAGCATCATGAGCGGCACCTTGCGGCTGGGCGTGTCCGAGACCATCGTCCATACCTGGCTGCCCACCCTGATGGAGTACCTGCACGAGGCCTACCCGGCGCTGATGGTCGAAATCCAGGTGGACACCACCACCATGCTCAAGACCCAGCTGGCCTCGCGCCAGATCGACCTGGCGTTCCTCTTGGGCCCGATGGAAGAGCCGCGGGTTGAAAACCTGTATCTGTGCAACTACCCGCTCAGCTGGGTGGCCAGCCCCAAGTTGAAGGTCGGGCGCCTGCCCATCAGCCTGAAGCGCCTGGCGCAGTGGCCGGTCATCACCTATTCGTCCACCACTGATCCGCACCGGGCGGTGCGTCAATTGCTGCAGCAGGCCGGCGTGGATGCGCCGCGCATGTACGGCAGCTCCGCGCTGAGCGTGATCGTGCGGATGGCGCTGGATGGCATCGGCACGGCCGTGATCGCGCCCGTGATCCTGCAAAAAGAGCTGGCGCAGGGCGAATTGCGCCTGCTGGATGTCAAGGCGCCGGCCTTGCCGCCGTTGCACTACACGGCCTGCTGGATGCAGGGGCCGGACAGCCAGGTGCCGCGCGCCGTGGCCGAAGCCGCGCAGCAGATTGCGCGCGACGAGGCGTTGCGCCATCCGGCAAAACCCTGATAAGGAATTCTGATCGGGGTCTATCGCAACATGTGATTAGACGCTGGCCCCGAGTTCCGGTGCAATGTCCCCATACCAATATTGACGCAAGGGGAATAGCAATGGCATTCGATTCGGCAGCCCGTCACAGCATCGAACTGGCGCGCCGCGCACGGCTCGACGCCCGCAGCGGCAAACTGACCGGGCCCACGGCCAATCTCGCGCCGGGCCACGTGCAGGCCAATCTGGCGATCCTGCCGCGCGCACTGGCGGCCGACTTCCTGCATTTCTGCCAGCGCAACCCCAAGCCGTGTCCCTTGCTGGCCATGTCCGAGCCGGGCAACCCCGCCTTGCCCGAGCTGGGCCAGGACATCGACATCCGCACCGACATTCCGCGCTATCGCGTCTGGCACAACGGCGAATTGGTGGCCGAGCCCACCGACGTGCGCGATATCTGGCGCGACGACCTGGTGTCGTTCCTGATCGGCTGCTCGTTTTCGTTCGAAGAGGCGATGCTGGACAACGGCCTGCCCGTGCGCCATATCGAGCAGGGTTGCAACGTGCCGATGTACCGCACCAACATCCCGACCCACGCCGCGGGCGCGTTCGGCGGCCCGTTGGTGGTGTCGATGCGGCCGTTGAAGGCCGCGGACGCCATCCGCGCCATCCAGGTGACCTCGCGTTTTCCCTCGGTACACGGCGCGCCGGTGCATATCGGCGACCCCGCGTTGATCGGGATTGCCGACATCAACCGGCCGGACTATGGTGACGCGGTGGAGCTGCGGCCTGGCGAACTGCCTGTGTTCTGGGCTTGCGGCGTGACGCCGCAGTCCGTGGTGGCGGCGGTGCGCCCTGAATTCTGCATTACCCACGCGCCGGGCCACATGTTGGTCACGGACCTGATCAACAGCCGCATGGCCATTCTGTAGGCCGGGCAGGCATTCTCAGTCAACCGTCAGCGCAAACGCGCTAGAAAAAGCGCGACAGACAGGAATCCTTCACCTCACACACGATTACGCAGTCCGCATCACAGGCGCCCGCGGCAGGGCGCGTCAACGCAGCTTTGGTTTTGCCTCCAGAACGATCCATGACAGGACAAGGGGAAAAGGCGACAGAAGTTCAGGGCCCACCGCCTTCCGGCTTGCCGGCGGGTGGCGGGTTGCCGCAAGCCCGGATTGCCCGGGCCCGGGGCCGCGCGCTCCGCAGGTTGCATTGCTTTCACAGTGGAATTTTTCCAGGAGTCTGGTAATGAAGATGAAGCTCATTGCGGGTGTCGCCGCGAGTCTGGCGCTGCTCGCCGCCGCGCCGTTGCAGGCGCAAGCGCAGGTCAAGACCGTCAAGATCGGCGCGATCTATCCCCTGTCCGGCGCGTTGGCGTCCACCGGCGCCGAAATCAAGGCCGCGGTGGAATTGGCCGTGGACATCGTCAATAACCCGCATCCCGAGCTCGAGGGCATTCCGCTGGCCGCGGGCGCCGGGCTGCCGGCGCTGGGCGGGGCCAAGATCGAAGTGGTGTTCGGCGATTCGCAAGGCAAGCCGGAAGTGGGCCTGGCCGACGCGCAGCGCCTGATCGACCAGGAAAAAGTAGTGGCCCTGACCGGCGCCTACCAATCGGCCGTGACCAAGACCGCCAGCCGCATTGCCGAGCAGCGCGGCATTCCCTACCTGAACGGCGAATCCAGCAGCCCGGATCTGACCGAGCGCGGCTATAAGTGGTTCTTTCGCACCTCGCCCAACGACGACACCTTCGTCGAAAACATGATGCAGTTCCTGGACGGCATCAAGGGCACGCCGACCGGCAAGATCGCCGTGGTGTACGAGAACACGGACTTCGGCGTCAATACCTACAAGGCCGTCGAAAAGTTCGCCAAGCAGTACAAGCGCGAAGTGGTGGCCAACATCGCCTACAGCGCCGGCTCGGCCTCGGTGACGGCCGAAGTGCAGAAGCTGGCCGCGGCCAAGGCCGACGTGGCGATCTTTGCCAGCTACACCTCGGACGCCATGCTGTTCGTGCGCACCATGCGTGAAAGCAAGTACGCGCCGCCGGTGCTGCTGGCCAACGACGCCGGTTTCATCGATTCGCGCTTTGTGCAGGAAGTGGGCCCGCAGGTGCAGGGCGTGCTGACGCGCGATGTCTGGGGCAATGACGTCGCCGCCGCCAAGGCCGGTCTGAAGAAGATCAACGACATGTACAAGGCCAAGACCGGCAAGGATCTGAACGGCAATAACGCCCGTTCGATGCAGGGCGTGCTGGTGCTGGCCGACGCCATCAACCGTGCGGGTTCCACCGATCCGGAAGCCATCCGCAAGGCATTGGCCGCCACCGACCTGGGCGAGGCGCAGGTGGCCATGCCCTGGGCTGGCGTGAAGTTCGACGACAAGGGCCAGAACACCAAGGGCTCGGGCCTGATCCTCGAACTGAAAGGCACGTCGTACCAGACGGTCTGGCCGGAAAAGTACCGCACCGACAAGACGCTGCCCACGCTGCCGTTCTCCTGGAAGTAATCATCAGCCGTGGCGGGCCGCGGGGGCCCGCCACAGGAGCACTCCATGTTTGAAGCTCTCTCGGCAGGCCTGTTCAATGGCCTGATCTATGCCGCGGTGGCGGTGGGGCTGGCGCTGATATGGGGCATTACCGATGTCATCAACTTCGCCCACGGCGAATTCCTGATGCTCGGCATGTATGCCGCCTATTGGTTCTACACCCTGGGGCATATCGACCCCACGCTGTCGGCGCCGCTGGTCGCCATCGTGCTCGCCTTCGTCGGTTTCCTGACCTATGCGCTGATCATCAAGCGCTTGCAAAAAGGCCCGGCCATGGCGGTCATCCTGGCCACCTTCGGGCTGGGCCTGGTGCTGCGCCAACTGGCCTTCATCGCCTTCAGCCCCGACTACCGCAGCCTGCCCGACACCATGGTGTCGGGCAGCGTGACGCTGGCGGGTATTTCGCTGGGGCGCCCGCAGGTGGTGACCGGCCTGATCGCGCTGGCGGTCATCATCGCGCTGTTCATCCTGGTGTACCGCACCCGCTGGGGCCACGCCTTGCAGGCGGTCGCCGAAGACCGCCAGGTGGCGGCGCTGGTGGGCATTTCGCCGGACCGGGTCAACGCCCAGGTCTGGATGCTGGGCAGCGCCGCGGTGGGGCTTGCCGGCGCGCTGCTGACCACGTTCTTCTACGTGTTTCCGTCGGTGGGCACGGTGTTCGGCCTGCTGGCTTTCGTGGCAGTGTGCATGGGCGGCTTCGGCTCGCTGCCTGGCGCCTTCATCGCGGGCATCCTGATCGGCATCATCGAGGCGATGACGGGCTACTTCGTGGCGCCCGCCTTGAAGACGGTCAGCGTGTTCATCCTGTTCATTCTGGTTCTCTGGTACCGGCCGCGCGGCCTGTTCGGGCGGTGGTGACATGACGACGACACAGAAAATCGATGCCGCGTCCTCGGGCGTGCCGAAGTGGCCCGTGGCCGTGGCCCTGGGCGTGGCGGTATTGCTGGCGGCGGTGCCGCTGGCGGTGACCGACTCGTTCACCCTGCAGGTGCTGCTGCTGGCCATCATGTTCGGCGCGCTGGGCGCATGCTGGAACCTGGTGGGCGGCTTCCTGGGGCGGATTTCCTTCGGCCACAGCGTGTTCGTGGGCGTAGGCGGCTACACCACTTTGCTGCTGCTGCACCATCTGAAGTTGACGCCGCTCGTGGGCATTCCCCTGGGCGGACTGATCAGCGCCGGGTTGGCCTGGCTGGTGGGCGGGCCGACCTTGCGCCTGTCCGGCCACTATTTCGCCATGGCCACCATCGCGTTGCTGCAGATCGGCCTGCTGCTGCTGATCAACTGGGAATGGGCGGGCGGCGCCGTCGGGCTGGAAGCGCCCATTGGCGACGCGGCCTGGATGCTGCTGTTTCGCAGCAAGGTGCCTTACTACTGGATCGCGGTGGGGCTGGCGTTCCTGACGTTCTGCGCCACGTACTTCCTGGTGCACTCCAAGACAGGCTTCTATTGGCGCGCCATCAATGGCGACGAAGCCGCCTCGCGCAGCCTGGGCGTGCCGGCGGACCGCTACAAGATGCTGGCCTTCGTGCTGTCGGCGGGCATGACCGGGGTCTGGGGCGGCTTTTTCGCCATGTACGTGGGTTTCATCGATCCGGAATCGATGTTCAGCCTGACGATGTCGGTGCAGGTGGTGCTGGTGGCCATCCTGGGTGGGGTGGGCACGCTGATCGGGCCCTGGCTCGGCGCGGCGGTGCTGCTGCCGCTGTCGGAGGGTACCCGCGTGCTGTGGGGCAGTTCGGGCCTGGGCCTGGATCTGCTGATTTTCGGGCTGGCGATTCTGCTCGTCACCCTGTTCCTGCCAGGCGGTCTGGTGACATTGAGGAGGCGCCGTGGCTCTGCTGGACGTTAAGGACCTGACCAAGCGCTTCGGCGGCCTGGTCGCCAACAAGGATATCTCGCTGTCCGTCGAGGCGGGCGAGATCGTGGCCATCATCGGTCCCAATGGGGCGGGCAAGAGCACGCTGTTCAACGGCCTGGTGGGTCATCACGAGCCTACCTCCGGCACGGTGACATTCGGGGGCGAATCGATGATCGGCCGCCGTCCGGAACAGGTCGCCGCGATGGGCCTGGTACGCACGTACCAGATCCCGCGCAGCTTCGGCCAGATGACGGTGCTGGAGAACGCCATGGTCGGCGCCTTGCTGCGCCATCCCCGGCTGCCCGATGCGCGCCGCGCGTCGGCAAAGGTGCTGGAGCTGGTTGGCCTGGCCGACCGCGCCAACACGCTGGCCGCCGAACTGAACGTGGCCGGGCAGAAGCGGGTCGAGCTGGCACGCGCGCTGGCGACCGAGCCGCGCATGTTGCTGCTGGACGAAGTGGCCGGCGGCCTGAATCCGGCCGAGGCCATCGCGCTGGCCGAGATCCTGCGCGGCATCCATGCCGCGGGCGTGACGCTGATCATCGTCGAACACGTGCTGGAAGTCGTGATGCGGCTGGCCCAGCGGGTGCTGGTGCTGAACTTCGGTCAGATGATCGCCGAAGGCGCGCCGCAGGACATCGTGCGCAATCCCGCCGTGATCGAAGCCTATCTGGGGAGAAAGCACCGTGCCTGAAGCGATGTTGAAGGTAGAGAACCTGAGCGTGGCCTATGGCGGCGTACAGGCCGTGCGCGGTGTGTCCCTGGAAGTCCGTCCGGGCGAGATCGCCGCGCTGCTGGGTGCCAATGGCGCCGGCAAGTCCAGTACGCTCCTGGCCATCATCGGCTCGGTCAAGCCCAAGGAAGGCCGGGTGGTCTTCGAAGGCCATGACATCACGGGCACCCCGCCGGACCAGCTGGTCAAGCAGGGTATTGCGATGATTCCGGAAGGCGCGCGCGTGTTTGCGCGCCAGCCGGTCGAGCAGAACCTGCGGCTGGGGGCCTATACGGTGCGCGACGAACGCATCTACCAGGAGCGGCTGGAAAAGGTCTATGCCTTGTTTCCGCGCCTGAAGGAGCGCCGTGAGCAGTTGGCGGGCACCATGTCTGGCGGCGAACGGCAGATGCTCGCCATCGGCCGTGCGCTGATGAGCGGCCCGCGCCTGCTGCTGATCGACGAGCCCAGCCTGGGCCTGTCGCCCTTGCTGGTCGAGCAGGTGTTTGACGCCCTGGCCGCGCTGAACCGCGACGATGGCCTGTCGGTGCTGCTGGTCGAGCAGAACATGGCCCAGGCGTTGGAAGTGGCGGCGCGCGCCTACGTGATGCAAAGCGCGCGCATCGCGCTGTCGGGCGACGCGGCCGAGCTGGCGGCGTCGGACGAGGTGCGCCGCGCGTATCTGGGGATGTAGTCCGGGATGGGGCCGGCGCCCGGCGCCAGACGAAAAAAAGCCCACCGCGCGAGCGGTGGGCTTTTTGACGATGCGGCCGGGGGTAGGCCTTGAGTCCGGTGAAGGACTTAGAAAATGTGGCGGATGCCCACGCCCGCGCCGATCTGGCTGGTGCGGCCGGCGATTTCGCCGGTGACTGCGTCGTTGACCTTGTTGTAGTCGACGGTGCCGTACACCTGGGTGCGCTTGGACAGCGCGTATTCGGCCACGGCCACCAGGGCGTAGCGCTTGCCCTTGTCGCCGTCTTCGACCACGTTCTTGCTCTGGTCGTAGTAGGCGGCGCCGGTGATGGCCCAGCGCGGGGTGGCCTGCCAGGTCACGCCGGCGAAGTAGCCGTTGTCCTTGCGATCCAGTTGAGCGGTGGTGGTGCCGCCCATGACGGCGTTGACCCAGCCGGTCTGGTCGCGGCCGTTGAAGTAGCCGGCGAACACCTTGGCGCTTTCGAACTGGTACGAGGCGCTCAGGTTCCACACTTGCTGGCGCAGGTCGGAATCATTGGCGCCGAAGGTCTTCTGGAAGGCGCCGCCCAGGCCGAGCTGGCCGACGGTGTAGCGCAGGCTGATGCCCATTTGCTGGCCGGCGGCGCGGTCCGACCAGCTGTCGCCGTTGGACCACTGGGCCGCCACGGCCAGGTCGCCCAGCGTGTTCGCGTAGCGGACGGCGTTGTTGTTGCGCACGCGGCCCATGGCGGCGGGCAGCCATGAGTTTTCGTTGTAGTTACCAACGGTCAGCGGATCGAAGTAGTCCGCCATCAGGTCTTGGATAACCGTGTTCTGCAGACCCAGGGTCAGCGTACCGATCTTGCCGCCATCCAGGCCGACATAGGCCAAGCGGTTGAACGTCTTGCCGGCGCTGGAGGACTGGCCGTTCTGGACATTGAAGCCTTGCTCCAGGCGGAAGAAGGCGCGGTTGCCGTCGCCCAGGTCTTCCGAGCCACGCAGGCCCCAGCGGCTGTTCGAGATGGCGCCGTTTTCCATCGAGATGCGGCTGCCGTCCACGCCGGTCGAACCGGAGCTGGTGTTGACGTAGCGCATGCTGACGTCGGCGATACCGTACAGGGTCACGCTGGTTTCCGCCGAGGCGGCGCCGGCGGCCAGGCCGAGACCGGCGGCAGCGAGCGAGAGGGTGATGCGTTTCACGAAGGCTTCTCCTAGATGTTTCTGTTCTTGGCGTGCGCCGGGCTTGTGACTCGGCTGGGCGCGCCTGGCGGTTCGCCTGGCGCTGGGCCGTCGCACCGACGCCAGGGTTGGCGCGGGTCCGGAGCGTTGGCCGTATTCGCGTTCTTGCGCCATCTTGGTGCGGAAATAGAACGCCACGGGGATTCTAAAAAAGTTACGGGTTGTGTTGTTGTTTTATCTTTTTGGCGTTTTCCCTGGGTTTACAGAATTGAGAAAAAGGCGATTGTTGAAACAATCCCGGGATTGTTCCAAAAAAAACCCCGTTGCCAGAACGGGGTTTCAAGGGAGAGTCAGCGCATCAAAGCGTCATGTGCAGCGGCAGCCACGTCGCAATGCCCGGTACGAGGTAAAGCAGCAGCACGGCCAGGATCATCAGGAAAAACATGGGCAGCGAGGCCCGCGCGATGTAGGGCAGTTCGCGTCCGCTCATGCCGGATAGCACGAACAGGTTGAACCCCACCGGCGGCGTGATCTGTGCCATTTCCACAACGAAAACAATGAAGATGCCGAACCAGATCAGGTCGATGCCGGCGGCCTGCACCGTGGGCAGCAGCACGCCCATGGTCAGCACGACAATCGAAATGCCGTCCAGAAAGCAGCCCAGGACGATGAAGAACACCATCAGCGCCATGATCAGCCCGAACTGCGACAAGCCCAGCCCGCCGATCCATTCAGCCAGCGCCCGCGGCAGGCCGATATAGCCCATTGCCAGCGTCAGGAACTGCGCACCCGCCAGGATCAGCGCGATCATGCAGTACAGCCGGGTTGCGCCCAGCAACGACTGCTTGAACGTGCTGTAGTTCAGCGAGCCCTGCAGCGCCGACAGGATCAGCGCGCCGACCACGCCGACGGCCGCCGCTTCGGTGGCCGTGGCAATGCCGGTGTAGATCGAGCCGAGCACGGCGCCGATCAGCAGCATCACCGGGATCAGGTGGCGCGAGCGCGACAGTTTTTCGCGCAGCGACAGACCGGGATCGGCCGCGGGTACCTGGCCGGGATTGCGGATCGCCCACCAGGCGATGTAGCCCATGAACAACAGCGCGAGCAGTATGCCCGGCACGATGCCTGCGATGAACAGCTTGGCGATCGACACGTCCGCCGCCACGCCATACACGATCATGATGATCGAGGGCGGGATCAGCAGCCCCAGGGTGCCCGCGCCGGACAGCGTGCCCAGGATCTTTTCCTCGGGGTAGCCGCGGCGGGTCAGCTCGGGAATGGTCATCTTGCCGACCGTGGCGCAGGTGGCCGCCGACGACCCTGACACGGCCGCGAAGATCGCGCAGCCGATGACATTGGTGTGCAGCAGCCGGCCGGGCAGGCGGTTCAGCCATGGCGCCAGGCCTTTGAACAGGTCTTCGGACAGCCGGGTGCGGAACAGGATTTCGCCCATCCACAGGAACAGGGGCAGGGCGGTCAGGGTCCAGCTGGAGGATGCGCCCCAGATGGTGACGGCCATGGCGTCGCCG
>NZ_JAELTJ010000692.1 GCF_016428805.1 Achromobacter sp. ASV32 | reverse complement strand
CGGTGAGGGTCTCGGCGGGGTGCTCCCTCGCTTCTTGCTCTCGTCCTCGAGCTTCGTTGCAAAGGCGTGACAAGAACTACCTAGTAGCTGCCCGCGTCGACTCTCAGTGAGGGCACAGTGTACTCGTGCCCTCTACTCCGTACGAGCAGTATTATTACATAGTCCCCAGTCTACCACGCGCAAGCCACGCACAACGGAGCAGCTCCAGCGAGACTGCTTTTGTTCAGTCCTTCTGAACTTGACCAGACCTAGGAGTTACGAGTACGGTGCAACTTGCATTTAACTTGCTCGAACTACTCCATACGTTGGTATGTATGTATTTGTAGTCTTCGAGGTCCTACCTCGCATGTACCCTCCGCCTTCGACATCGCTACTGCCCTAGCCTGAGCTGGACGATGGGCCCAGCCGCCCCC
>NZ_JAELTJ010000691.1 GCF_016428805.1 Achromobacter sp. ASV32 | reverse complement strand
CAATAACGCAGTGTCCCGAATGTAGAGTTTTAACAGACATTTAAACACTATATGTGTTTCATCTCGAGTCTGTCTGAGAATTGAAAACTCCCGCCATAAAGGTTGAACACCAAACTCGGTGCCCGGCGTAAACCGCTCTCGCACCCGGAACTTTCAATGTTGGCGCATTGACAACTGAGCGAATTCCGCTGCCGATCAAGCAATCACTCACCATTATGCTTGAATGGCGTATTTTTCGATACGATGCCAAACAAGTGTGGGTAGCAGTCGAGCGGGTTGATGTACGTGGCGCGGCGGAGCTGCCTTCTCTAGCACTTTAGTCGTCGTCACTAAACGCAGCCAAAACATTGTGAGTACAGACAGCGAACAGGGTCAAAATTAGTAGTCACCAAGGTGTTGCCGCACTAATATCG
>NZ_JAELTJ010000690.1 GCF_016428805.1 Achromobacter sp. ASV32 | reverse complement strand
CAAAAGAAGTGGCCAATTGGGCTGTTTCGTTTAATATCATGTGTTTAACGTACTACGTCGTAGGTTACTTTATGCAACCTTGAAGTTACTCGTAAGTTGTAAGCCTGAGGCAGAGTTGGTTGGTGAGAAGAAGCGCAAAAGTGGGCCGCGTGCGTGCGACTCCTAATTATGACCTCCAAAAAATCCAAACGCCTCTCGCACCCCAAAACCAGCCCACACGACCACGATCCTCAATCACAGTCGGACGACCACAAAACGACCAATTGGATCGACAATGCCGCCGCGATTACTTCCCACAGGCTCTGTGTCGGCTCTTTGCCGCGCAAGCACACAGACAAGCATCCGAGTGTCGTCGTTGACGGCGTGCATGGCCGGACTGTCCATCTCACAACATTCTCGTCATGCATCTATCC
>NZ_JAELTJ010000689.1 GCF_016428805.1 Achromobacter sp. ASV32 | reverse complement strand
CATTCTCTGTTTTCCTAAACCTTCTTAAAGGAACTGCCTCATCGCTGTCCCAATAGTGGTTTTTGTGTGTTTCAACATTCATTTTCAATTTTCTTTTTCACTAACCAAATCATGTCCGCTCAGAAACCTGTTGCTTTGGTTGTCGGTGCCTCTCGTGGCATCGGCCGTCAAGTTGCCATCGGGTTGTCCAAGGAAGGCTACGCAGGTAAATCCTAAGCATTCTTTTCATTGTCATATATAAAGTGTACACCAAGCTAATATCCCCTATAGTCGTTGTCGCTGCAAAGACAATCAGCGACCCATCCAAAGCCATCACCACAATCCCGCACTACAACTCGCCAGAATCCACCATCAGCACAGTAACGCACGAAATCCGCCAAACAGGCGGCGAAGCAACCCCAATCCAAGTAGACG
>NZ_JAELTJ010000688.1 GCF_016428805.1 Achromobacter sp. ASV32 | reverse complement strand
CATCTCCACTGCACTGAAAGCGTCCCACGCCGGTTCCTTCTGCCCGTCTCTTAGTGACTGGGGCTTTCGAGTTTTAGCGGCCATTGCTGCGATAACTAGCGCTAGAAACGACCTTTTTTGGGCCTGCCACCTCCTGTGCTGGCACCCACCCAAATAGCCGGCCAGCCCTCATTTTCATCCTACGAGTACACGGGTACATAGTAGAGTCTGCGCCTCCTGGTCCGGTCCCATCCACTCTAGGTACCTTAGGTAGGTATCTATCTGCCTTGGTTGGAGAGCCCCATGTCCATGTCCGTTTGTCCCCATGCTTGCTTCCTCTTGCACTCCCTCACTCTCTCTTCCACCTCACAAAATTTTGGTCTGCCTTTCACCATCATCCTCCTTTTCCTCTCTCTTCCCGACTCTCGTTAATAG
>NZ_JAELTJ010000687.1 GCF_016428805.1 Achromobacter sp. ASV32 | reverse complement strand
GTGTTTATCCAAGAATTTGTCGACGCACGAAGAAGAGCTATCCAAAACGCGCCACAAGTGCTTTTCCGAAACGATCCGCCCTTGGAGCTGCAAGGCGTAAAAGGTGTCAAGAACACTGGCACAGGAGAGATTGGTTACGTGACGTTTGGTGAGCTTACTCGGGACTTTGGTTTATTCTATTTGGTTTTGCTAACCGTCTGCAGTTTTGTTTCCTAGGCATCTCACTCCCCAGAGAATGGAGCAGGTCATCTCCCATATTCAGACTTTCCGCGACTACTTCCACTATCACATTAAAGCATCAAAAGCATACATTCACTCACGAATGCGCAAGAGGACGGCAGACTTCCTCCAAGGTATGGACTTTTCCCGGAAAAGCAAGAGCCTTGTAATACTAACATTGCCCCAGTGCTGAAC
>NZ_JAELTJ010000686.1 GCF_016428805.1 Achromobacter sp. ASV32 | reverse complement strand
GACCTGGTGGTCATGACCCACCATGAGAGACTTTTTGTTTGACACAGCCCAGACGTCTAAGCCACCGTTGGCCCATGGGCCGACCGCGTTCTGGCCAGGGACAGCGCAACCAGATGGTTTGCATTCGAAAAAAAAAATTACCTCATTATAATAATCTTGTCTAGCAGTTCATCTTAGTGTCGACTGGTTAGAATATGGTGTGGTAGAGCGGCTCGCTTGCTTCCCTGTCATACCAGTGGCCTGGACAAGCTCTTGTGGTTCAACAAGGAACAATCAAACTGTCTCTTGAACGGCGCGTACTGATTCTGAAAATAGGGAACCAATAGGTAAGAACAAGTAAGTTTTACCATTTCTACAGAAGGGAATATCAACTCTAGTAGCAAGCTGCCGCAAAACGTCGACGATCAACACGCC
>NZ_JAELTJ010000685.1 GCF_016428805.1 Achromobacter sp. ASV32 | reverse complement strand
CGCATCGTCGTCGGCAGCGTCAGATGTGTATAAGAGACAGGGAGAGGGTATGTGATTATCGGGTAGCGATGCGAGGGCGGCGTGTCAGAAGGGATTCGCACGGCAAGGTATGACATCCGCGACCGGGAGAGCATGTCGATGTTGGTTATGTTGATGAGGATGTAGCGCAACGAGGTAAGCGCCAGGCCGCCGGAAAAGAGGCAGAAGAACGCCGGCGCAGCAATAATGGCAATGACCCAGCCGTCCGGAACTGTGCGCTCGTCTTTCTGTACTGTTATCGTGTATGCGCCGATAGCGAGGCAGAGGCCACACCATAGCGCGCAGTAGGCGCAAAACTGCATGAAGAAGTTGAATGCTGCAGAGTAAACATTAGCAAGCTAGTTCACGGGCCATTCGCGAGGTCTATTCCTGTCT
>NZ_JAELTJ010000684.1 GCF_016428805.1 Achromobacter sp. ASV32 | reverse complement strand
GTACCAACACAATTGCTACGAAACGTCCAGGTGCACAATGTAATTACTAGGTACCGTGCGTCGTGTCGGCGCTTTGTGCGGCAACCTCTCACGCGTTGTCCCCCAACCCAACCCCAGCGTCGCAACATCTACAGCGCTTAGGGATTCGTTGGCTCTCAGTTATCCAAACCTCTTCGCCTCGTTTTAACCGCTGCATCAACACTGCCACGCGGCCGCGACCCAGTTGTAACATAATTTCGGCTTCGCGCATACTTCCGCTTTGCGCTACAATAACATTTGTGCTGCGTGCCAAAGCTCACAAGGCCGTCGCAGCATCATCGTTCTTTCCACCATGTCGTCCATGTTTCCACCCCCCAAGCATCTGCCGCCTGCCGTCAAATTCGCATGGTCTCATGAGGCCAAATCGGGTTTCCG